>NZ_JAPRFV010000012.1:0-95137 GCF_035725965.1 Enterococcus sp. E5-162
AAAGCCAGTTTCTCGGTATTAAGCCAAATTTATGCAAAAATGTGGAAAGCCATTTTCACAAAATTTTTCTTAATACTCGAAACTAAACAGCTTTTTCACAACCTCTTGGTAAACGGTGTTCAAAAGCCAGTTTCTCGGTATTAAGCCAAATTTATGCAAAAATGTGGAAAGCCATTTTCACAAAATTTTTCTTAATACTCGAAACTAAACAGCTTTTTCACAACCTCTTGGTAAACGGTGTTCAAAAGCTTGCATCTGCGGTAATAAGCCCAACCAAAAGAAAAATAGGAGGAGCTATTTTTGTTTGGCTGTTCTTATTACTTGATGCAGGACAGCTTTTTCACAACCTCTTTATTTCAAATCTAATTCTACTGGACAATGGTCACTGCCCATAATGTCCGTATGGATCTTTGCATCAGCCAGTCTTGGCGCTAAATCTTTGCTCGTCAAAAAGTAATCGATCCGCCAACCAGCATTGTTTTTTCTTGAATTGAATCGGTAATTCCACCAAGAGTAAACACCTTCTTGGGTTGGATAAAAATAACGAAATGTATCGATAAACCCGTTATCCAACAGTCGAGAAAGAGCCGCTCTTTCTTCTGGAGTGAATCCAGCATTTTTTTGATTCGTTTTCCAGTTTTTCAAATCGATCGTTTGATGCGCGACGTTTAGATCCCCGCAAACGATGACTGGTTTTTGTTTCTTTAAATTTTCTAGATAATTATAAAAGGCTTCTTCCCATTCTAATCGGTAATCTAAACGTTTCAATTCACTTTGAGAATTTGGCGTATAACAAGTTACAAGAAAGAAATCGGAATATTCCAAAGTGATCAGACGGCCTTCTGTGTCGTGGATATCGATACCCATTCCGTAAGTGGCATTCAATGCAGGTTCTTTAGCAAAAATGGCTGTACCAGAATAGCCTTTTCGTTCTGCATAATTCCAATATTGATAATAACCAGGAAGATCTAAATCGATCTGTCCTGCTTGGAGCTTTGTTTCCTGCAAACAGAAAAAATCGGCGTCTAACTCATGAAAAACTTCTAAAAAATTTTTATTTACGATGGCACGAAGCCCGTTCACGTTCCAAGAGATAAATTTCAATAAAAACACACTCCTTCGAATTAAATTCCTTACCTTTGCGATACTATTGTACCTCATTTTAGTAAAAAATGGTGTAAGATGAAAGTAACTAAATGATCCAGGAGGAAAGTCGATGAAGATTGGTGTAATCGGTGTAGGGAATATTGCAGAAAAAGCATATTTACCAACCTATGCGAAAAAACAAGGAACAGTTGATTTTTATTTTGCAACACGAAATAAAGAAACAAAAGAAAGAATCCAAAAAGAATATGGGTTCCAACATCTATATGAAACGATCGATGAGCTTTTAGAAGAAAAAATCGAGGCATGCATGATTCACGCAGCAACAAAAGTACATTATGAGCTAGCAAAAAGATGTCTAGAAAATGGTATCCATGTTTATATTGACAAACCGTTGAGTGTCCATCTAAACGAAGTGCGTGAATTGCAAGAATTGGCTGATAAGAACCAAGTGATCTTGATGGTCGGTTTTAACCGACGCTTTGCTCCTATGGTAGAAGAATTGAAACGTATCCCAGAGAAGCGGCTGATCCAACTGCAAAAAAATCGAATAGCGGCAAAAGAGACGACAGAATTCGTCCTTTATGATTTATTTTTACATCTCATTGATACAGCGGTGTATTTATTGGATGAACCCATTTTGAGAACAAAATATCAGATAAGAGAAACAAAGGAATATTTGGAATATGCCATTTTACAATTAGAAACACAAAATCAAACGGCTCTATTAACGATGGATCTAGCAAGTGGTGCTAATACAGAAAAATATCAAGTAACAAGTAAGAATGGTACTTATGAAGTAAGCGACCTGACCCAGCTTGTCATTCAAGATGCTGATGGAAAAAAGGTGAAAGAATTTGGCGACTGGACGAACACGCTAGTCAAACGCGGGTTTGAGCCAATGGTAGAGGCCTTCTTATCTCAGATACGTTCAGGTAAACCGGAAGCAGAACTGCTTAAGCAGCAAGAAGTTGTAAGAAGTCATGAATTATGCGAGGAAGTGCTTAAAGAGCACTACCGTCATCAACTTTGAACAAGACTGGCAAGATTGTATTAAGCGTGATAGAATAATGGGGACGTTTGAGAAAAGAAAGGAAAATCCTCAGTGAATAAAGAAGAAATAGTTGAAAGCTTAGCCACGATCACTTTATTGTTTGATGAACCATTGATGAACTATACGTTTACGAAAACAGGCGGACCAGCTGATGTCCTTGCATTCCCGAAAAAGCAAGAAGAAGTAAAGCAAATCATCGATTATTGCCGAATCCATGATATACCTTGGATGGTACTAGGAAACGCAAGCAATCTGATCGTTCAAGATGGTGGGATCCGTGGTGTAGTCATCATGCTGACTGAAATGAAACAGATTCATGTCAAAGGAACGATGGTCATTGCGGAAGCAGGTGCCTCACTGATTGATACGACTTATGCAGCTTTGGCCGAATCATTGACTGGATTTGAATTTGCTTGCGGCATCCCGGGAAGTGTCGGTGGAGCGGTTTATATGAATGCAGGTGCGTATGGCGGAGAGATCAAAGATGTTTTTGCTGAAGTGGATCTTTTGCTTGAAGATGGAACATTGAAAACTTTGACAAAAGAAGAAATGGTATTTTCTTATCGTCACAGTAAAATCCAAGAGCTACGTGCTATCGTATTGGAAGCTCGATTCAGTTTGCAAACAGGGGATTATGAAGCAATCAAAGCACGAATGGATGAGTTGACAGAATTGCGTCAATCCAAACAGCCATTAGAATACCCTTCATGCGGCAGTGTCTTTAAGCGCCCAGTAGGACATTATACGGGTCAGCTAATCCAGCAAGCAGGATTGCAAGGTCTGAAATGGGGCGGTGCACAAATCTCTGAAAAACATGCAGGATTCATCGTCAATATCGATCATGCGACAGCGACAGATTATATTGAATTGATTGCGCACATCCAAGAAGTGATCAAAGAAAAATTTGATGTGTCTTTAGAAACAGAAGTGCGGATCATTGGAGAGAAACAAGCACTATCAGAAACAAGCAGAAGTTCAGCGAATTAATAAGTAATTGCACTTAAAATAAGTAAAAGAGCAGGACGGAGGACGCCCTGCTCTTTTTGTGGTTGTTTACGCAAATGGTGCAAATCTTGTACATTTTAACACAATAAAACAAAAAATATAGAATATTTTCCCGTAAATTTTTCCATTTTTTGTAATATTCTCAAAAAAAAGATAAAAAATGTGAATAACTGATGAAAAAACAGGTGTAATCCATCATAAAATCAGTATAGGTGAAAAGATGAACTTTCATCTGCATATCAAGTGATTGGTATGAGGCATTTTTTTGAGGTGTAGGATATGAAGTTGGATTACCTTATCGAAGAGGAAGATAGAGAAAAACTGCTGTTAGCCAGATATTTAGAATTTGAGAAAAAGAATTACGTCGTGTTGTCTAAGTTATATGAAACATTAGGTTTATCTAAATTTAAAACAAGAAATTATATCATAGAATTAAATAAAGAATTTTCTGAATTCAAATCAAAGCCAGAGATCCAAATCTCAGAAGAAGGAGAGATTCATGTTGAACGGCTAAATTTGACGGATATCAAAAATTTAAGAAGAATCTACTTTCAACGATCAAAAATTGCTCGACTGTTAACGGAGATCGTGGATTCAAAAGTAACAATTGAAAAATTTGCAGAGAACCATTTTTTAAGCATATCAAGAGCTTATGTAAAAAGAAGAGAATTAGTCTCTTTTCTTGAACAGCATCAAATAAAGTTAAAGAAAAACATATTAGTTGGGGAAGAAATAAACATACGGAACGTATTATTTGGGGTATATTTTGGGGGCTTTAATGGTTTTTCTATGCCATTTAGAGAAAGCGTCATGAATGAAGCAAAAAGTATCGTGCAATATTTTGAATATCTGTTCAATTTAAAGTTGTCTGCCACAAAGCGAATCAAATTCAATTTGCTAACTACTGTTAGTTTGTTGAGGATTTATGGAAATCAACCAATAGGAAAACGTTTCTTTTCAGATGAATACTTTAAGAGCTCAGAAGGAATGAAGATTATTAAGGATTTATCGCATATTTCTTTTCTACATATCCCTAAAGAGCAGATTATTGATGAGATTTCTTATATCATGTTATTTTTGATTACGGAAGAAGAATTTGAATTAGATGGTGCGTTTGGACTTGCAGAAGCTCATTTTCATGATATCCATATGATTAGTCAAAAAATGTCAGTGGAATTGATTGATCAATTACCATTTTCAACTGAAGTTTCTGAAGAAGAAAGACTCCATATACGAAAAGAACTTCGTATGGGGATGATGCATGTCAATCGGAAAAATTGGATATTCGACTTTGAGATGACTAGTTTTACGTCTAAAAAGCAGTTGCAGTTTTTCTTCGAAACGTATCCAATATTCAGTACAGCGATCCAAAATGTCATACAAGATAATAAACACTATTTCTTGGAAAAAGATGAACGTTTCATGATTCGCTTATTTTATGATTATCTTTTTTTATTGGTCGGTATTTGTCCAGTCTTTTATTTTGAATCACCAATCCATGTCTGTATTGATTTTTCTCAAGGATCTGCCTATACCGCTTATATTATTTCTCAAGTGAAGGGATTTAAAAATTACAATATTGTGATTGAAAGTCGAATCACTTCCCGTACGGATATTTATTTATCTGATTGTTTGCTTGAAAAATTCAACAAAGAGCAGATAATATGGAAAAATCCGCCGACACCAGATGACTGGGAATATTTTGGGAATATCATTATCAGAGAAAAAAATAGACATTTAACTGAAAAAATCAGCTAATATTTATGGATGACAACTTTGTCTTACCTATTTATTAGCTGATTTATGTTTTTTTTCAAAGAAAAGATGACTAGATATCGAGAGATATTGCTTGACAAAATTAAAAAGTACATAAGTTATTATTACGATTTTCTTTAAATAATAAAAAATCAAGAAAAATACTGTCCCAATTGACCATCTTTTTTTGATTTTATCTATATAATAAAATCATCTTATGAAAATTACTACTTCATGCTGAGGCAAGAGTAGGGAGGACTAAGAATAAATGTGTTCAAAAAGACAACCTAAAAAACTAAATAAACACGCTTGCCGTTTAGACAAAGAACGATCGTGTTCTGAAAACCGCTATGTCAAATTTGTGATGCGTACGATGCTGATCAGCTTATCTGTAGGTGTCTATATGAATGTACCCGTTCAGGCAACGGCACAAACCATCAAAATCGTACGTACATCTGTCTCTGAGACGACTGATTCTCCTATTACTATTACCCATACTTTCACTGATGTAAGTGGAACACAGCTACTTCCTTCTTTGAATTCCTATAATAAAGTCAGTTATCCTCCAACGATAAACCACTATTGGTTAATTCCTAACAAAACATTATGGACATCAGAAACTGGAAGTAGCGTGCCGCTTTCTGTCTTTTCCGGTATGACTGATCCAACAAAAGGTGATCAGCTAAAACAGATCATTGATAGTTTAAATCATGCTTTGACAGGTGTGAAGGACGGTGGAAGTGCACAAGTCTCTTATGTATATGGAAAAGATTATTCACAGTTCAAAGGCAAGGAAATCAACGTTCTGGCAGGGACAAAAATTTCGATATCGGATCTGGTAGAAAGCTTGAGGAATGCAGATGGAACACAAGGAGATATGTCCAAAGTAATTTCAAACAATGGGAATATCATAGACACGACAAATACAGGAGTATCTACTATTGACTTGTCTTATTTTGATCCAATTGCTTTAAAAACAATGACTGCATCTGCTGTGATTCATGTTCATGTTGATCAAACAGCTATCAAAGGAAAAGATCTTCATCTAATAACAGGAGAGAATTACGACCCTAAATCTCTTATCGAATATGTAACAAAAAGCGATGGAACTTCAGGGAATAAAGAAGAAATCAAAATGAGCGGGACAGTAGATTCTACCACACCGGGAGAATATCCCGTCGTATTAACTTATGCAGACCCTCTTACATCAAAAATGGTGGAAACAACAGCTGTCGTTTATGTAGAAGCACCTGCTGTTTCATCGACTGTCATCACTCATTTTATTGATCGTCAAACGAATAAAGAACTGCAAGCAGAAACACGCATAAGTAGTGTAGAACTTATTCCAGATTTACAACTCCCTGCTGAATTTTCTGATCGAGTGCCGAATGTAGATTTGTCGACTTATGAACAAGACGGAAAAGTCACTTCTATTTCTGACTGGATGCAAGCAAACGGATTAGACAGAAACAGTAACTGGTCGGTGATTCTTGAAGCTATTCACTCAAAACTGATGAATAATAGGAAGCAATCAGGAGAGGAAATTACCTTCACTTATGTTTATGTACCGGATAATAGTTCATTAGAAGGTCATGTTGTTATTGCTCAGCCAAATGAAAAAATAAGTAAAGAAGAGTTGATCAAATCCGCAACAAACTCCTTAGGTAAACCCGTACCGTCAAAGGATGTAGAGGTCACAATCAACGGAGAACCATTGGAGGATGGTTATTTGACCAAACAAACAGGCGATTTTACGATTATGTATAGTTATCATGACCCGTATTCACTCCAAGAACTCCGTGCTCAGTCGCTATTACATGTTTTACCATTAAATAAACAGATAAACCAAAAAGAACAAAAAAGACAAGAAGAAAGCTTGCCAGAAAAAAAACAACAAATGGCTCATGCAGTTTCTCCAACAGGGAAAGTAAAACAAATAAGAAGCCTAGAACCAGTAAGAATATCTATAAAAAGCTCAGAATCTAACAAAACGATAGGGCAAGAAGATCCTTTGGCCCCACAAGTTTCTGAATCGGAAAATGAAATGTTAGAGTCTAAAATAGAACAACAACAATCAGAAAAAGAAATTGTTACTAAACAGTCGGAAGATCAAAATGAATCAGATGACCACAAGGAAACGAAGAAAAAACGCTTGTCAACTATTGATTCCACCAATGAGCATCTGCAGCCGCAAGTACCGCTTCCTAGTCCGGGAACACCCGCACCTGGTGGAGGCGTCCCTTCTTCTTCCGTTTTAGGAGATGTCATGCGAGGTATGGCAGGAACATGGGTATACGCTAATCGAAATGAATTTGACGCAGATGACTGGTTCTGATTCATCCCCCTATCTGCTATAGTCAAATAAGTAGCTGAGTTATCTGTTATTTGGCATAATGGATACGAGGAGGGATAGAAAAATGTTAGATAAAACGTTGCCTTACGCAGAAATCTGGATGACAAGACCACTTCAACTGCCTGTGCCAATGACGCCTTTAGCGGAAGGCTTTAAATTTCGAACCTATCAAAAAGGGGACGAATCTGCTTGGTCAGAGATTGAAACTTCCGTTGGGGAATTTCAAACGACAGGTGAAGCACTTGAGTATTTTCAAAAAAACTTTGCTCCTTATCCTGAAGAACTTGAAAGAAGGATGTTTTTTGTAGAGACAAAAAATGGAGAAAAAGTAGCAACCTGTACCGCTTGGCGAAAAAAATCAAGAGAACGAATGTATCCGGTTTTTCATTGGTTGGCAGTTAAACCAGTTTACCAAGGAAAAGGGCTCGCAAAAGCATTGACTGCTAAAGTCTTACAAGAATTTCCTACCCTCCATACGGATGGACCAATCTATCTTCACACACAGACATGGAGCCATCAGGCGATTGCTCTTTATAAAAAAATGGGTTTTTCTTTTATTGCTGAAAATCTAGATGGCACACCTAATTCAGATTATGAAAAGGTTATGCAGGTTTTAAGTCAATTGGATAAATAAAAAAATGGTGAAATCAGCTCACAATATGAGAAGAAAAACGGAAAAGTAGTTCTTTCTATCTTACTGTTTTTGAATTCATCCTGTTGGCTAGCTGATGATACGCTATTTATTCGAAAAAGAAGAGGTCGTGACAAAAGTCTTGTCACTGCCTCTTCTCTTATTTTTTTAGAATTTTTATCGTTTGATTTTTTTGGGAATAAAATTCTTGATGAAAGTAAATTTTTGGTAATCATTTCGACTATACAAGTAACCAAATATACTGAAAACGACTGCTCCAATAAAATTAACAAATAAATCCTTCATAGTATCTATGATTCCTACATCTAAATAACCATTTTGGATGATTATTTTATCTGTTTTACCGTCTGCATTCTGACTTTCAATGACTGTCCGAGTGATATCAGGAACATGATAGACAGTGTTTCCGTCTTTGCTTAACTCCACACTATTGATTTGCTGGATGATCGTATCTTTTTGCATATCGAATTGTAGCAATTTATCTGCTGAAAATTCAACAAACTCCCACATAACACCAACTGTCATCGAAAAACAAAAGGAAACGACTGCTAATAACAGAGGAGTCAAGTTCATCGTTTTTGTATTTTTATTGAGCAAATAAACAAGTGAAAAACCGACACCCCCAGCTAAAAATCCGCTGAATGCATGTAGAAAAGTATCCCACATTGAAAAATAGCCATAAAAATCGCTTAATTCTCCTAAAACCGTTGAACTGAAAATAAAAGATAACAATATGATTTCTAACATATTTGGAATCTGTATCTTTAATATCTTTTCCAGAAAATAAGGAATTTCAAATAAAATCAGTGTCAATAATAAAAGCATCGTATTTCCCCAATGTTGGTTCCAAATCTGATCAACCAACATAATAACAACGATGATACGTAATAAAATATAGATTCCATTTGTGATTTTGCCAGCAGTTTTTGTACTGTTCGTAAAAAAGGTTTTCAAATGATTCATAAAATAACTCCTTCATGTATATCCTTAATTATACTAAGAAGCGCGTGTTTACCAAAACTATATGTCTTAAAGAAAAACAGAGTTGATATTGTGAAAAAAATCACTTAATATAGGCATAAGGAGAAAAGGGGGATAAACATGAAAAAATTAGTTGTTGGTTTATTAACGGCGGTTTCGCTTCTTGCCATGAGTGCATGTGGCGCAGATCAGAAAAATACAGCACAGACAAGTTCTAGTACGAAGGAATCTGCCGAAGTGTCATCAGGTGCTTCTAAACAAGCATATACCGATCCAAAAGAAATGAAAGAATCTTATGATATCGTAATCGTGGGAGCTGGCGGTGCAGGGATGGCAGCCGCTATCGAAGCAAAAGATGCTGGTTTGAACCCAGTGATTTTCGAAAAGATGCCTGTTGCCGGAGGAAATACGTCTAAATCATCAAGCGGAATGAACGCTTCTGAAACCAAATTCCAAAAAGAAGAGGGAATCGAAGACTCCAATGAGGCATTCTATGAAGAAACGCTAAAAGGTGGCGGAGGAACAAATGATAAAGAAATGCTTCGTTACTTTGTCAATCACTCTGCTGATGCAATCGATTGGTTGGATCAAAATGGGATCAAACTAGATAATTTAACAATCACTGGAGGGATGGGTGAGAAGAGGACGCATCGTCCGTCTGATGGCTCGGCTATCGGTGGATATTTAGTGGATGGATTATTGAACAGCGTCCATGAGCGAAAAATACCGATTTTTGTCAACACAGATGTGACAGATATTAAGAAAAATGGCGAAACAGTCAATGAAGTGACTGTACATGTCCAAGGAGAAGAACCAAAAGAGATCACCGGTAAAGCAATCGTCGTCACTACAGGCGGTTTTGGTGCTAGCAAAGAATTTATTGAAAGATATCGTCCCGATTTAGCTGATTATATTACGACAAATCAAGAAGGATCAACTGGAGATGGTATTACCATGATCGAAAAGTTAGGCGGACAAACCGTTGACATGGATAAAATACAAATCCATCCAACCGTGCAACAGGATGAGGGAATCTTGATCGGTGAAGTGGTTCGCGGAGAAGGAGCAATCTTGGTGAATCAAGAAGGCAAAAGATTTGTGAATGAAATGGATACAAGGGATAAAGTATCTGCAGCCATCACAGCGTTGCCTGAAAAATCAGCGTATTTGATTTTTGATCAAGGCGTGCGTGATCGTGCCACTGCTATTGAATTTTATGACCAAAAAGGATATGTCACAACTGGAAAAACAATGGAAGAATTAGCAGAAAAAATTGATTTGCCAAAAGAAACATTAGCAAAAACAATTGATGGATGGAATGCGGATGTTGCGGAGAAAAAAGATGCTCAATTCAATCGTGCCACAGCCATGGAACATGATCTATCGTCTCCAAATTATTATGCAATCAAAATCGCGCCAGGGATCCATTATACGATGGGTGGTGTGAAAATCAATACGAATACCGAAGTATTGGATAAAGAAAATCAGCCGATCAGCGGGTTGTATGCTGCTGGAGAAGTCACAGGTGGCTTACATGGAGACAATCGAATCGGTGGAAACTCAGTTGCAGAAATCATTATTTTTGGGCGACAAGCGGGCATACAAGCAGCTCGGTTTGCTTCGGAAAATGAATGAAATAGAACGTAAATAAAAAGAGGTTGTGAAAAAGCTGCCTTGCATCAAGTAATAAGAACAGCCAAGTAAAAGTAGCTTCTTATGTTTTTGACTTGGTTGGACTTATTACCGCAGATGCAAGCTGATTGAACACCGTTTGTTCGGAAAAAGAGCGTGAGACAAAAGTAAAGAACACTTTTGTCTCACGCTCTAAACACGTATAAACGGCGGAAGCAGGAGCAACTCCTTCGGAAATAAGCTGAAATTCACAAAAATTTGAAAAGCAATTTTCGAGAATTTTTTCTTATTTCTTGGAGTTAAACGCTTCTATTCCAGCCTCTTTTTTGATCAGCATGGTTTTATTCAGTTATCTTCAAAATGATTTTTCCGATGTTTTTGTTTGCTTCCATATATTCATGCGCTTGTTTGACCTCGCTGAATTGGAATGTACGGTCAATGATTGGCCGAATCTTGCCATTTTCTAGAAAAGGCCCCGCTTTTTCCATAAAAGTTTGTGCGAGCTCTGCTTTATACTGATCACTTCTAGGTGTCAATAATGTACCAAGAAGTTGGACACGTTTCCCAATCAATACACCAAGGTCTATCTCAGGCACAATGGTTCCGCCAAGCATACCAATCAAGACCCAGCGTCCATCAACGGCTATAGAAGCTAAATTCTTTTCCCAGTAAGAAGCGCCGATGAAATCCAAGATAACATCGACTCCTCGACCATCAGTGATTTTTCTTACCTCTTCTTGAAAATCTTGTTTTTTATAGTTGATCAATTCATCTGCACCAAGTTCTTTACAAAAGGCGAGCTTTTCTTCTGATCCTGCAGTAACGATGATTTTCGCGTGAGAAAGTTGTCTAGCTAATTGAATCGCTGCTGTTCCAACACCACTTGCTCCTGCGTGGATCAAAACAGTTTCGCCTTCTTGTAATTTTCCAAGCCAATAAAGTGTTTGATAAGCAGTCAGAAAAACTTCTGAGATTCCAGCAGCAGAAACATAATCTAACGTATCAGGGAGAAGGATTGCTCGATCGGCAGGCATCACAGCATATTCAGCATAACCACCTAGATTGACTAATCCGTACACTTTTGTTCCAGTAGTAAAAGTGGAGATATCACTTTTATTCTCAACTACCTCTCCAGCTACTTCGACACCCAAAATAGGGTAGGGAGGTTTTAAAGAGACTGATTCTCTTTTCATGATATCTGTTCGATTGACCGCTGCTGTATGGACTTTTATCAATAATTCGCCTTGTTTTGGTTCAGGAACAGGCACTTCTATTTGTTCTAATACATCTACAGAACCAGGATGCTTGATTGAAATGGCACGCATGGATCTATTCCTCCTTTGCCCATTCTTGGAATGCTGTATTCAACTCTTTGCTACCTTCAGAAAGTACTAGAGTCGTACGGGAAATATCCGTTTCTTCCACTAGAGCGGCAAGTACAGCAGCAACTGTAGAGCGAGTGATCGTTTTTGATGCCTTCTCATTAGGCTTAGTTAATTGAATGGAAGTAACTTCTTCATCGTTCGTCAATGTGACTGGTTGAAGAATGACAAAATCTAAGTTAGTTCGTTTCAGCCATTCATCTGCATAATGTTTAGTAATATAATAATCTGTCATGGACTCAGGCCATTTTGCTGGTTCATCCGCATAAACAGCACTGACCATCAGATAGCGAGAGACATGCGCATTTTCAGCTGCGATCACTGTTTTGATTGCGCCATCCAAGTCTACTTGCAGAAGATTCTTTCCTTGAGAACCGGCAGCAAAAATCAATACATCGATACCTTTGAATGCTTCAGCCATTTTTTCCACGGACCAAGTTAAATCAAAAGAGACATACGAAACATTCTCTTTTTTTACTAATGTCTGGGAAGCGACATCTCTTACCCCAGCAAAAATTTCGTGGGAGCTTGAAGCTAGATCTTTTATCAGGTGTCGGCCAATCTGTCCGTTTGCACCTACAACAAAAATTTTCATTTGGATCATCCTTTCGACGTCAAATCTTACTATTTAATAGTAACACCAAAAGAGAAAAAAATCAGACATCGGCTACGATAACTATCAGTGATGAAGAGAAGGGCGCTTGAAGTATCTTAGCAAGACATTGCATACTGCCGCAGTCGCAAGGCCAGCGACGATTCCTTCAGGTACGCCACTTGTAAAAATAACTGCAAGAATAGCTGAATAAACAGCATTTAAATTTGTCCCGATGACTTTGGCATAATCTTGCTGGAATAAAAAGTAGATCATATTCATCACTAAAATCGTATTGGTCAATGAGCCGGCAAGTCCTGCTAAGAATAAAGAGACGGTATCTGCTTTTTGTTTCATCAGTTTGCGCAGACCATTATAAACGAAATAAGGAACAACACCAATCAAGATCCGAGGGATAAACGCGATCAACAAGGCTTTCCAGCTTCCATGTTCAGTTCCGATGACTGGGATGAACGGAGAAAAGACAAAAGACAAAGGTGTTTGGATAACCGTACTTCGAATCATACTGATCAGTCCAAATGTACCGCCAAGAAAAGCACCTAGTCTTGGTCCTAAAACGATCGAAGCAATGATTACAGGTATATGCATGGTTGTTGCATTTATTGGGCCAATAGGAATAAACCCTAGAGGCGTAACAGCTAATAAAATCAAAATAGCTAAAAACATCGCAGTCAAAGTAAAGTTTTTTGTATTTTTCATAAGTACTCCTTTTCCACTAAACATTTCTTTCGTTAAGAGTCAGCATGACCTGTTCGATGATCGTCTGAATATCAGCTAAGGCACCTTTTCCAAAATCTCCGCAAGCTAAAAGAGATTCTTTTGGTTCGATTTCCTGATAGCCGACAGATCTCAATGTTTCCAGATTACGCTGAGTGATCGGGTTTTGATACATATTCGTGTTCATGGCAGGGGCAATCAGTTTTGGTGTTCCCGCCGGAAGCGCCATTGCGACTGTTGAAAGGAGATCGTCTGCAATGCCGTTTGCTAGCTTGCCGATAATGTTTGCCGTAGCAGGTGCGATGAGAAACAAGTCAGCTTGTTTGGCTAGTTCGATATGATTGATCACCTGTGGATTTGATTCTTGCATGACATCTGTATGGACTGCTCGCTTCGACAGAGATTGCAAGGTTAATGGCGTGATAAAATGTGTGCTGCTTTGAGACATAATCACATCTACTTGGACACCTGATTTGACAAATTGACTTGTAAGATCGGCACTTTTGTAAGCAGAAATACTTCCGGTAACGCCTAATAAGATCTTTTTCATTTTGATTCCTCCAATCTAATTTTTTCAGTAATCAATGCAGCAATCTCTGATTTACTTTGTGCTTCTTCCACTGTCCCATCTTTAGATAAGAGATAACCGTGGTGTGTCTCGCCATGGATTTCTGTCAAATCATTCGCGAAAATAAAATCAGTTTTGTTATTTATCAGACTGTTTTTGGCGACTGTAAGAAGAGATTCCTTTGGTACGTCTACTAATAGTTTAAAACCAATGATTTTCGCTTTCGGCTGCCATTCACGCAGATAAGAAATGATTTTTGGCGTTTTCTTCAAAACGAGCACAAGATGCTCGGTGTCAGAAGAGATCTTTGAAGCAGAGTTCTTTATTTGTTCATTTTCTGCAAACCAATTGGCCAGTTCTTCTTGTGTTGAAGAAGCGGGTAGTTTTTTTGCCAACTGTTCTTCTGAAAAACTAAAAGCAGGAGTAAAATCACTGACTGCCATACTGTGGATAATTGCATCATAGTGTTCTTTTTTTGTGAGTGCTTCTAATTGTAAAAACAAGTCTTGGGCAGACTCAATCGTATAGATCGTTATATTGGAACGTCTTTCCGGTTTCAGTGCTTGTCTCGTAGTCACGTAATCGACTGTGGTATCTGGGTTGGCAGCTAAGTGATCAGCTAAAGCTTGTCCTAATCGTCCTGTCGAATGATTCGTAATAGCGCGTACCTGATCGATTTTTTCAGTTGTCCCTCCAGCTGTGATCAGAACCTTCATTTTTGGTCACCTACATTTACCAGTGTTCTTCCTTGATGTGTCCCAGCAAGTAGTTTAGTTGCTGTTTCAGGCAAATGCTCCAGAGTTACTTCTTGGGCGACTAGATCATCTGCTATCTGCAAATCTGCCATCTGTTGCCATAAAGAAGGACGTTGTTCAATAGGTACATTGACAGAATCGATCCCAATCAATTGGATGTTTCGCAGAATAAAAGGCAAAACGGTCGTGTTTAGTTTGATTCCCCCTGCATTACCACATAAAGCTGCTACACCGTTATAAGAGATCAATGGAAGAAGACTACTTAGTTGCTCACCGCCTACTGTGTCGATGACAGCATCGATTTGCTGTTTTCCTAAAGCTTTTGTTGTTTCTGGCAGAAATTCATCAGGACGTACGACTTGAGTAGCACCTAAACTTTTTAGCCATGTGACAGACTCTTCTTTTCTGGAAAAAGCGATGATTGACTGGAATCCGAGTTTATGTAACAGGGCGACAGCTACACTGCCTACACCGCCAGAAGCACCAGTAATGACAACTTTTTTATTGGAGGTTATGCCTTGACGGATTAAAGCGTTCACACACAACATAGCAGTAAAACCTGCTGTACCAAAAATCATCGCTTGACGCAGTGTCATATTTTTCGGTAGAGGGACTAACCAGTCTCCTGGTACTTTTTGGTATTGGCTGTAACCGCCTGGATAGGTGACACCAAGCCCAAAACCAGTAGCAAGTACAAGATCTCCTTCTGAAAAACGTGTATCTTTACTTTGGACGACAGTTCCGGATAAATCAATCCCTGGAGTCATTGGATATGTTCGTATCACCTGACCAGACTCGCTCATTGCCAATGCATCTTTATAATTGACATCAGAATAGGCAATTTTTACCAAGACTTCATTTTCAGCCAATTCAGTAAATGGCAGATCACTGACTGCTGTATGGAAAACAGGTTCATTTATTACCTGAAAAGATCGAAAAGCGTTCATTCGTGAGACACTCCTTTTAAAAATTTTCTTTTATCATACCACAAAGCCTACTTTTTTATTCTGGTTCTTCCTTAAATTTAGACAAAAATTAGGTGAAAGAGGCAGAAAAAAGAAAGAATCGAATAAGTAGAAATGATTCGAAAAGATAAAGAAATATTCAGCAAAAAAAATGTTAAAAAGGGTTGCCTTTTGCAATAAAATTCGTATACTAATACGAGTGGTAGTAAACCAGAAGTTTACTATTAGAAAACTTCATACGGAGGAAATTATGGAAATTGGTGAGAAGTTAAGAAATTTGCGCATCCAAAAGAATTTGACACAAGAAGAACTAGGCGAACGCACAGATTTGTCAAAAGGGTATATTTCCCAGTTGGAACGAGATTTAAGTTCACCATCAATGGAAACATTCTTTTCTATTCTTGAAGTCTTAGGTGTCACTCCAGAAGAATTTTTTCATCAAGAAGCAGCGAATCTGCAAGTGGTTTATTCAAAAGAAGATCATACGGTTTATTTCGATGAAGAAAACGGGTATGAATTGGAATGGCTGGTGGCTGATTCGAATGAAAAAGAAATGGAGCCTGTTTTACTAACTTTTGAAGGTGCAGGAGAATATAAGACGTTTGAACCTTCATTATCTGAAACGTTTATTTTTGTATTAGAAGGGGAATTAGAGTTAAGCTTAGGAGAGACGATCTATGTGGCAAAAGCAGGACAGTCGATCTATTATCAAGCGACAAAACAACATCAATTAAGGAATCATCTCAAAAAACGAACAAAAGTATTGATTGTCGCGACACAATCATATTTGTAATATAGGGGGTAAAAACGTGGGGAAACCAATCATTTCATTTGATCAAGTAGTGAAACGCTATGATGATGAAACAGTATTAAAAAAAGTAAGTTTTGAGATCGAACAAGGAAAATTTTATACACTGCTTGGTCCTTCCGGCTGTGGTAAAACAACGATCCTACGTATTATAGCTGGATTCACCGAAGCTACAGAAGGGGACATCTATTTTGAAGGGAAACGGTTGAATGATTTGCCAGCTAATAAGCGACAAGTAAATACCGTCTTCCAAGATTATGCACTTTTTCCTCATATGAATGTTTTTGATAACGTTGCTTTTGGATTGAAGATCAAAAAAATGTCCAAATCTGATATCGAAAAGAAGGTAAAAGATGCATTGCGTATGGTCCAGCTTCCTGGATATGAGAAACGGGAGATCAGTGAAATGTCTGGTGGTCAAAGACAGCGTGTAGCGATTGCACGAGCAATCGTGAACGAACCTAAAGTATTGTTACTAGATGAACCGTTATCGGCGCTTGATTTGAAACTACGTACAGATATGCAGTATGAACTGCGGGATCTGCAACAACGATTAGGGATCACGTTTATTTTTGTGACTCATGATCAAGAAGAAGCGTTGGCGATGAGTGATGAGATTTTTGTCATGAATAAAGGGAAAATCGTCCAAAGTGGTACGCCTGTAGATATTTATGATGAGCCAATCAATCATTTCGTTGCTGATTTTGTTGGGGAAAGCAATATCGTGGACGGTGTGATGATCGAAGATAATCTAGTTGAGTTTGTTGGTAAGCAATTTGAATGTGTCGATGGCGGGATGCGCCCGAATGAGCCAGTTGAAGTTGTTTTACGCCCAGAGGATTTGACGATCACGACACCAGATAAAGGAAAGCTAGTCGTAACGGTCGATACTCAGCTGTTTCGTGGTGTCCATTATGAAATCATCTGTTATGATGAACAGCAAAATGAATGGATGGTCCATTCGACGAAAAAAGCTAAAGAAGGAAGCAAAGTAGGATTGGCCTTTGAGCCAGAAGATATCCATGTCATGCGTTTCAACGAGTCTGAAGAAGAATTCGATGCACGTCTTGACAGTTACGAAGAATAGGGGGGACATGAATGAAAACAATGCGCAGAATCTATTCCGTCCCTTATATTTTGTGGCTCGGTTTATTCGTGATCGCGCCTGTATTAATGATCATTTATCAATCTTTTTTTGATATGAATGGGCAATTCACGCTGAATAACTATCTATCTTATTTTACGTCGGGGACATCGCTTTCTATGACGATCAATTCTGTATGGTATGCATTTTTGATTACGTTTTTTACACTGATCATCAGTTACCCGACTGCTTATTTTTTAACAAAACTGAAGCACAAGCAATTATGGCTGATGTTGATTATTTTGCCTACATGGGTGAATCTGCTGCTTAAAGCTTACGCATTTATTGGAATTTTCAGTGTTCACGGCAGCGTGAATCATTTCTTTGATTTTATCGGGATCGGACCGAAACAGATATTGTTCACAGACTTCAGTTTCTTGTTCGTCGCAACGTATATCGAGATTCCATTTATGATTATGCCGATTTTCAATGCATTGGAAGAGATGAATCCTTCTTTGATCAGTGCCAGCAGAGATTTAGGAGCGAATAGCTTTGAGACCTTCCGACGAGTGATTTTTCCATTATCATTAAATGGTGTGAAAAGCGGCGTCCAAGCAGTCTTTATTCCTTCTCTTTCTTTATTCATGCTCACTCGTCTGATTGGTGGAAACCGAGTGATCACTTTAGGAACAGCTATCGAACAGCATTTCTTGGTTACGCAAAACTGGGGGATGGGTTCTACGATCGGTGTGATTTTAATCATTGCTATGTTTATCGTGATGCTCCTGACAGGCGAGAAGAAAAAAGGAGGTCGCTCATAAATGAAAAAATTTAAATGGTCGTATCTTTATTTAGGGATCGTCTTTTTATTCTTATATGCACCGATCTTCTATCTGATTTTTTATTCCTTCAATGAAGGAGGAACGATGAACAGCTTTACAGGGTTCACTTGGGAAAATTATGAAGCTGTTTTTGAAGATACTCGTTTGATCATTATCGTATTGAATACGTTCATGTTGGCTTTCTTATCTGCATTGATCGCCACGATCATCGGGACATTTGGGGCTATGGGGATCTATTACACGAAGAAACGACGTGCACGGACAGCGTTGTTGAGCATGAATAACATCTTATTAGTCTCTCCTGATGTTATTATCGGTGCTAGTTTCTTGATTTTCTTTACACTACTAGGGTTCGGATTAGGTTTTCAGAGTGTATTGCTTTCCCATATTGCTTTCAGCATTCCAATCGTCGTCTTGATGGTCTTGCCAAAATTGCAAGAAATGAACGATTCAATGGTTGATGCGGCTAGAGATCTTGGTGCGAATAATTTGCAAGTAGTCAAAAATATCATTTTGCCTTATCTTTCTCCAGGGATCATAGCTGGGTATTTTATGGCATTTACCTATTCTCTTGATGATTTTGCGGTTACGTTTTTCGTCACAGGAAATGGCTTTACAACGCTCTCAGTAGAGATTTATTCTCGTGCAAGACAAGGAATCAGTTTAGAAATCAATGCGCTAAGTGCATTAGTTTTCTTGTTCTCCATGATATTGGTCATTGGTTACTACTTCATTAGTAAAGAAAACCGTCCAAAACGGTTGAAGAAAAACAGAAGAGTACGCGAGGGGGTGGCACGGCTACGATGAAAAAATTACAATCTCTGTTTTTAGGTATTCTTATCATTATTGCGGTGCTACTTCTTGGTGTTCGTCAACTTGAAAAAACAAGTGGCATGAGTGGAGCAAAGGTACTGACGATCTATAACTGGGGGGATTATATCGATCCTAGTTTGATCACGAAATTTGAAAAAGAATATGGATACAAAGTAAATTATGAAACATTTGATTCTAATGAAGCGATGTTCACAAAAATCCAACAAGGTGGAACAAACTACGATATCGCTATTCCAAGTGAATATATGATCCAAAAAATGATCAAAGAAAAACTAGTGCTACCCTTAGATCATTCAAAGATCAAAGGATTAAATAATATCGATCCACGATTTTTAAATTTGGATTTTGATCCAGATAATCAGTATTCGATTCCATATTTTTGGGGAACTTTAGGGATCGTATATAATGATAAATTCTTTGATGCAGATCAAATCCAGCATTGGGATGATTTGTGGAAGCCGGAATTGAAAGACAGTTTGATGCTGATTGATGGTGCACGAGAAGTTATGGGGCTTTCTTTGAATAGTTTAGGCTATTCTTTGAATAGTAAGAATATGGCACAGCTGACAGAAGCAGCAAATAAATTGAATCATCTAACACCAAATGTCAAAGCAATCGTGGCTGATGAAATCAAAATGTATATGATCAATGAAGAAGCTTCCGTGGCAGTAACATTTTCTGGCGAAGCTGCCGATATGATGTGGGAAAATGAACATTTACATTACGTGATCCCACCAGAAGGGTCCAATCTTTGGTTTGATAATATCGTTATGCCAAAAACTGCGAAAAATAAAGAAGGTGCCTATGATTTCATCAACTTTATGCTAGAACCGGAAAACGCGGCACAAAATGCAGAGTATATTGGTTATTCTACACCAAATGAAAAAGCAAAAGCGTTATTGCCAAAAGACATTTCGTCGGACGAACAATTTTATCCATCTGATGACACGATCTCTCATCTTGAAGTCTATGAAGATCTAGGATCGAAATACCTAGGCATCTATAATGATCTATTCTTAGAATTCAAGATGTATCGGAAATGATGGCAAAACTCAGTAAAACTGGGGATTTATCAACCTTCTAAATAGAGAAAAAGCGACCTTTTTCTATTTGAGTTTTCCAATTTTCTACCAAAAGCGGCTGAAAAGCCGCTTTTTTTTGTTATTTTATTTTTTTCTACCACAGTTTTCTACCAGAGAAAAATATGGAAAAGGATATGTCGAATAGTGAATAATAGCTCAGAATTCTGCTAGGAGGATATGAGGTGGTAAAGACAACATACAGTCCATTTTTAACTTACTGCGTTGGAACATTTTTTTGAGTGAAGTTAGTATTTTTGATACGAAAAAATAATTAGTAATAAGATGTATACACCTCTTCAATTGACTATTCATTTAAAGCAGATATCTGTAACTAATAAAATTGATTTTTTCAATGATTGAGTTTAAGCCAATTATTACATTAGAATTGTCGATTTTTACAAAGTTGTTTTAATGAAGAACATTTCGTTTTAATATTCAGAACGAGAGGAAGGATATGATGGATAATCAAATACAAGTAAATCAGAACGATAAATTTCAACTTTTTAAAGAAGACAATGTAAATATTTTGGTGGAAAGGTCAAGTATGCGATTCTACTTGATTCATGATCCAAACCTTTTGATTAAGTTAAAAAAGCATCTAAACGGAACCTATGTCCAAGAAATTAATGAAATGCTTAGTAATATTGAAACTCAGAAAATCGACAAATACATTGATCAAAAAAGAATCCTTCAATTTCTAAGAATTTTAATGTTAAAAGATTGGCACTGGTATTGACTTCGGATTGTAATTTAAGGTGTAAATATTGCTATGCAGATTGCGGAATCTATTCCTTTGCTAATCGAACAGTTATGAGAAATAAATCCTTGGAAAATATTCTTGAATATTTCTTAACTTCTTTTAAAAGTGTAGAAGCAATTCAGTTTTTTGGAGGAGAACCTAGTCTTTGTGGAAAGCAAATTGAATTTGCAGTCAATTATATCAACAAATATTGTGAGACACATCCGGACTATAAAAAGCCTAAATATGGAATCGTCACTAATGGATATGCACTTTCCAATAGGTTATTAGATTTGTTCGAGGAAAATAATTTCACGCTGACATTAAGCCTAGATGGTCCAGCTTCAGTGAATGATGCCGTAAGAATTGATACAAAGGGGAAGGGATCATACAATCGAATAGTTGAGAGCTATCGAAAGGCAAAAGACAGGAAACTTGAAAATTTAGGATTTGAAGGAACCTATACTAATGAGCATTTAAAGCAAAAAGTTTCACTAGTAGACTTAGTTAAATTTTTTGGTGAAGAGTTTGGTGTGAATATTCCACATATTGCTCAAGTTCAATTTGATGAACCCAGTTCTTTAGATTTATATAATGACTCAATTTTATACCAAAAATACATTATTGATTTAGTTGATTATACATTTGAATGTATTTTGCACGATCAAGAAATTCAAACCACAGTAATTACGTTAGGTATTATGAGATCTGTTATCGAAAATAAATTCGTGGATATTATTTGTCCAGCGGGTGCAGGAACCTTGTCTGTAGCAGAAGACTTAGTCATACAGCCTTGTTTTATGTACACAGCTAATGAATCTGCAAAACTTGGGAAGATTGGTGACGATCCACAGAATATAGTGGATTCAATATTGCAGTTTACTAATGCAGTAAATAATAAATCTAAATATACTGCTTGTGAAGGATGTCTGGCAAGAGAAATTTGTTCCTCATGTTTGGGTACTTTTGATATTGAACATCAGGAAAAAGTTGTGGATATGACTTGTGTTACGATCATAACAACTTTAAAGAGAACTCTATATCAGTTTGCTAGAATTCAGTCGGATCCATTACTTTGGTCAAAACTAGCTGAGCGATTAAGTTTAGTTAGTTAATGATAAATATGTCTTATTATAACGGAGGAATTAACATGAGTGAAATTCAAGTTCAATCACAGCAAGAGCTAGCACCAAAAGACCCTCGTGGTGGAGTCATTTGTGGAATTGGTTGTGATGGTGGCGTGTGCGGGATTTTCTGTTAATCTTGTAAAGCTGCAAAAAACAAGAAAGGGACTTGCTTGTGTAGTGAGTCCTTTTTGAATAAAAATTTTAGAAAGGAAGGCTGTCGATGTGTAGAGAAGTATTAAAAACAAAATATTTAGTAAAGCAGATTGAAGGTGTATTAGTTTTAGATAAGGTTAATATGTCTATTTCTCAAGGAGACATATATGGGTTTATTGGTAACAATGGTGCTGGAAAAACAACTTTTATGAGAACTATAACAGGATTAGTTAAATACAATTCTGGTGAAATTAAGTTATTTGGAAAAAGTTTTCCTTTAAATAGACACTCATTACAAAAAATCGGTGCATTAATCGAAAATCCAGTATTTTTTCCTGAATTGACAGCTTATGACAATCTGAAGTACTTTTCTCTTTTAACTAATAGAAATGTGGAAAACATTGATCATATATTAGCATTGATGAATTTAGATAAAGTTGGAAAGAAAAAAGTTAAAAATTTCTCACTTGGTATGAAACAACGTTTAGGTATTGCAATCGCACTAATTCCTGATCCAGAGTTGATTATCTTAGACGAACCACTAAATGGATTAGATCCACAAGGAATTCAGGATATAAGAAACCTAATATTAAAATTAAACCAAGAACATGGGATTACTTTTTTGATTTCAAGTCATATTTTGAGTGAGCTTGAGCAAGTTGCAACTAAATATGGAATTATGCATGAGGGGCGACTGATTGAAGAATTTTCTATTTCTGAGTACGTAGATTTAGGGTTTACAGGCTTCACTATTGAATCATCAAAACCACTAGATACACTACAATTTTTAAAACAACATTTTCCTAAAAATCAAATTACTTTTGATGCTCAAAAAGAGATATCTATTGATTTAGCGAGTGATGAGGAAGAACGGCTCCAAACAATGCTTGACCAGGAAATGAAAAATTCCTTTTTCTTGAAACGAAACGTGATGGATATGGAAAAGTATTTTTTACACAGAGTGGAGGCTGTTAAATGAATATAAAAGCAGATTTCTTTAGATTTCTTAAAAATAAAATAAATTTGTTCTTATTGGCTCTTAGTTCTTTTTTTGCAATGTTAACTTTCATGGTCAGTAGTAACGCCAAACGACCAATAACTGTAGTAATACAGAATCTTTTAGCAACCAACAGGAGCTATCCAACTTCATCTAAAAATGCTCTTTTAGAGATGTTACATTCTGCTGATATGGTATTACTGTTTATGCTGTATTTAATCTATTCGTTTTGGTTAAGTGATTTTGATAATGGTAGGGTTAAACAATTATTTTTGGCCTCTGGAGATCGATTTGGAATTTATTTTAGAAAAGTAGTAACTATATTTTTAATGACTACAGTTTTTTATTTTATGTATTTAATTGCATCGTTTGTTTGTACTTATTTTATTTTTGGTGTTCATGTATCAACATCTATTTTAGAAATCATAAGAACAATAGCATTCCAATTGATAATCATTTTTTTGCTTTTAAGTATTTCTTTTCCGCTTATATTTGTTCTGAAAAATACCCATATTATTATCACTTGTCTATTTCTATATCCGGTGGTAATCCAATTACTTTTTATTCTGATAAAACCGTTAGTCAACGAAGGAATCCTCAATAAAATAGCGGAATTTGAACCACTTGTTCTTTTTAGTAGTTTTGGAATCAATCAATCGCTGAGTTATATTCAGGTTTCAAGCTTCAGTCTATTATTAATTTTTACGTTTCTAATTATTGGAAACTTTCTTTTTAGAAGAAGTGAATTGAGATGAGTATTCTCAGGTCGTGTTTATTTCTGTTTTGGATAAATAAGATTTTTCATATTTTATTAGCTTGTTTGATACTGATTAGTTCAGTCGGACTGATTTGGAACGATTCAGTATTTTATATTCGATTGTTGTATATTTTCCCTATGGCTTTTGCAATTTATAGTTGTGGTCGAGTGGTAGGGATTCTCAATAACGTTTATCTTAGTAAAGGCTATTCTAATTTTTTATTGTACGTAATTTCTCTGTACTCTACTCTATTAACTATCTTTTGCTTTTTATCATTGCTGCAACTACCAACTATTATGTCGATAATACTTTTCTTTCTGCTTAATAGCATTATTATGGTGCTTCTGAGTAGTACTGGGAAAATTTCTAATACCGTAATTTTAATTTTGGTATATGTACTTTTCTTATTGAAAGTCTTTATTTCAATCTAATTAAAGATACGGTTGTGGTATATTTTTTGTAGAAGATATATAGAGAAGGGATACGAGAAAATGAAATTTGCAATCTGTGATGATGAAGAAATTTATTTTGATTACCTCCGAAGTGTCATTAGTACTTTGGAAGATGAAGAAGAAATTTGGATTGAATACTATTCAACAGGTGAAAAATTGTTGAAGGACTTAAAAAATAACCAACATTTTGATTTAATATTTATGGATGTTTATTTTACTGATGAAGCTCAAGGGGTTGAGATATCCAAATCCATTCGAGAATTTGATACAAAGGTCCCAATATGTTTTTTGACTACTTCTGAAGAATACGTATTCGATGGATATGATGTGCAAGCTTTACAATATCTAATTAAACCGATTGAAAAAACCCAGATTCAAAAGATTATAAATCGTATCAAAAAACAGAATAAAAAGGATTACTTGGTTATCCATAGTAATTATGAAGTTCATCGAATACTAAAAAAGGATATTTTATATGTTGAAAGCAGTAAAAGACAATTGATTATTCATCTTAATAATCAATCTGAAATTTCAACTTACGCTAAACTAAAAGATTTCTCAAAAGAATATTTAAAAGAAACCTTTGTTCAATGTCATCAATCTTTCATCGTAAATATGGAATACATAGATGTTATTTCTTCTAATCAGGTTTATTTATTGCGTGGGCGAGACATCATTCCAATAAGTAGAAGGTTTAAAAAATCGTGTTTAGAAAAATTTAAAAGATATATATTTGAGGGAAGTTAATATGGAGACAATCATTCATTTTTTCAAAGATACCTCATTATTATCTTTATTTAATATATTAACAACTGTATTTGAAGCATTACTCATTTTTTATTTCCTACAAACGTTTTTTGAAAACAGTAAGTTTTCGTGGAAGACAACTATAATTATTATCTTTGTTGGTAGTATGTTTGTGATAATAGTAACCCAGATTTTTGAGGCTTCTTCAATTGTACTTTTTTTATTCTTGTTTTTCTGTACATTTTTATTTGAGAATAGACTTAGAGATAAGTTTGGTATTGTCCTCTTATTCTTTTTGGTGGTGCTGATGAGTGGAATTATTGTTAATGGTGTTGGAAACGTCTACTCACTTCTAACTCAATCGTCAATTCAAAAAGAAATAAAGCAACAGATTTTTGATGTTTATCTATCTGATTTGACAGTCTTTTTCTGTCTTTTCTTTATAAGAAATAGAAAAATGAAACCAATTTCTTTTATCGGTATGATCCTAGTAATGCTAGTACTTTATATTTCTAATAGCTTTGTGGTATTTGTTATTAGCGTGGTATTTGGTGAGAGTAATCAGGATTATTTGATAATCTCTCTTAATGTGACTGTCCTGTCCTTGTTACTGAGTATAGCATTCCTATTTTATTACGTAGAAATTAGAAAAAAGAATATTGAAACACAGATTGAAAGTAAGTATTTAAAACATGTTTATCAATTAAAGCAAAATGAAGTAACGGCAATTAAAGAAAGTAACGAAGAAATTTATAAAGTTAAACATGATATGAAAAATCAGCTACTAATGATTCGCCATCTGTACGAAAAAAGTGCTGTAGAAGGAAATACTTATATTGGTAAGCTGATTTCTAATATGGAATATGATAAGGGAGGAAAAAAATATACAGGTCAGCTTATTATTGATTACTTTTTGAATCAGTTAGACACCTCATGTAAGGAACTAAATATAAGACTTATTGTGGATGTGGTTAAACTTCCTAAGCTGAGGATTGATGATGTTGACTTAACTATTATTGTTAGCAATATTTTTGATAATGCAATTGAAGCATCAAAATTTCTAGATAGTCCTTATATTGATGTAAAAATACAAACTAGAAATAATTATTTAGTATTTAGCTGTATAAATAATTATTCCAAAGAGTCCTTAAAAAGTAAAAAATCAAATAAAACGGAGAAACATGGGATTGGTTTAACTAATGTTCGACGAGCAATTGAAAAATACAATGGTGAACTAGATATAAAGAAAGAAGTTAATATTTACAAAATCTCATTTTTTATTAAATTTTAGAGAAGGGTAGCACAATGGAAAACTTGATCGAAAAAAAAGGAATAGTTTATCTGCTGAGACAGTCAAATTTTTCTCGTCTTCTGGTTGGAATTGCATTTTTTTTAAGTATCGTTGGAACAATTGCTAGTTTAATGCTTCCATTGATTATAAGAAATGTTATTGATAGTTTTTCTTATGAGAACATTGGAATGAAAGATTTCTTCATACTGGGAATGATATTGATAGTTCAATTAGTATTCAGTTATATTTCCAGTATCATCTTAGCTTTTCAGGGAGAAAAAATTGTTTCAGACACACGAATCACAATATGGCATAAATTATTAAGATTGAAAGTCAACTACTTTAATAGCCTAAGCTCTGGGGAACTGACTAGCTACTTGATCAATGATTCGGTTTCAATCAAAAACATGATTACAGTACAAATACCACTTTTTTTAAACAGTTGTATTACGTTAATTGGTTCTGTGATTATTTTGATTGCTATGGATGTACAAATGACAGTGCTTATTCTGTTAGTAGTCCCAACAATAGCATTAGTAACAATTCCTATAGGTAAAAGAATGTCTAAGCTATCCAGAAAGAATCAAGATCAGCTTGCTAACTTGACAGGATTTTCTAATCAGATATTAGGTGAAATAAAATTAGTTAAATCAGCAAATGCCGAAAAATTTGAAGAAGACCGAGGAGATGAAAAAATTAAAAGCTTGTTTAAAACAGGTTTTGCAGTTTCTAAACTTCAAGCGTTAATTACGCCAGTAATATTACTATTATTGATGGTTAGTTTCACGGGTGTACTTGCATTTGGACAATATCGTGTCGTACATGAAACACTCACCAGTGGAACGTTGATGGCATTCCTTTTATATATGTTTCAGTTGATAAATCCATTGTCTAACATTTCTTCTTTTTTTAATGCTATGCAGAGTACTCGGGGAGCAGTACAACGAGTTTTGGAAATTTTACGATGTGAGATAGAACCGTATGAAACTAGTGAAAATTTAGCAACTTTAGAGATTGAAAAACTATCATTTTTTGAGGTTACTTTTTGTTATCAAGAAGATAAAAAACCTACACTTGATAGCATATCTTTTCAAGCTGCAAAAGGAAAAAAAATCGCAATTGTTGGTCCCAGCGGCGCAGGAAAAACAACTATATTATCACTAATTGAAAGATTTTATGTTCCAAACTCAGGGAAAATTGCAACTCAATCAGGGGACATTAGCGAAATCCCACTTCAAAATTGGAGAGATAATCTAGCCTATGTTTCACAAGATACGCCAGTTCTTTCTGGAACATTGTATGAAAATCTCACCCATGGGATAAATCGGAAAGTAACTATTCAGGAGTGTAAGGAAGCACTAATCCAAACCAATCTATTAAATAGGCTTACCGAAAATACAGGTAATTTACAATTGGAAATTGAAGAAAGAGGAAAAAATTTATCTGGCGGAGAAAAGCAAAGAGTAGCGATTGCTAGAACTTTTCTTAAAGATGCACCTATCCTAATTTTTGATGAGGCTACTGCTAATTTAGATGCTGATTCTGAAAAGATAATTCAGAGTGCAATTAAAAAGTTATCTAAAGATAAAATTACAATTATTATTGCCCATAGACTTTCAACGATCATGGATTCAGATGAAATATTATTTCTTGAACATGGAAAAATAACCGGAAAAGGTAACCACTATGATTTACTTAAAAATCATGATACCTACAAGAGATATGTTGATAATCAATTCTTATCTAAAAGTAATATCAGTGTGAGTAATGTTGGATAAAAAACAAATTTTATGTTGAATTACGAAGTTTATTGTCCGTAACTTGATATAACTAATAAAACATATGGAGGTGCTAAAACAATGCAAGAAGTAACGGTACAATCTAGCGTTGCGCAACAACAAGATACCCCTAATGAACGAATTGGTATTGGAGCAATTTGTGGGGGGATTTGTTTAGGTGCAATCTGTGGATTATTATGCTAATATTTATTCTTTAAAATGGTACTGAGCGAGAAGTAGTGTGGTAGCTGTTATTACCGCACTACTTTTTTATAATTTATTGGAATTGTGACATATACAGGAGTTGTTTTCCAAATTTTTAAACTAACTTGAGAAACTAGTAAAGAAAAGCGTATTATAGATTCATGTATCGGAAATAATGATGAAATCAGCAAATTTGCATAACTATAATAAAAAGGACTTAGTTTTGATGGGAATTTTTCCAAAATTAAGTCCTTTTTATGTAGTTAAAACGGATATAATTATTTTAAGGAAGTAATCTAAAGATAACAAATTAGTTTTTGTTTGTTCTTATCCCCTATTGACTTTTCTTTCAAACATGCTATTCTAATTTTATTCTAATAGTATCCGATGAGAAGGAAAGTAGACAGGAAATGGTTCAAGAGAGGCTTTGGTTGGTGTAAAAAGCTAGAAGTTGACTGTCGAAAATGGCCTTAGAGGATTTTTTGTCGAAAGGTAGGCAAAAACGAACAGTCTTTCGTTACCAAGACCACTGATTTTATTGTCAGGCTGAGAGAAAGAATGTTTTTTCTGAAAAAAGGTGGTACCACGAGTATAGTCGTCCTTTTACTAGTATTTGCTAGTAAAAGGATTTTTTTTTACAAAAAAACAAAGAAAAGAGTGAGTGAAATGAGCAAAAACAAACCATTTACAGTAGATCATGTCGGAAGTTTCTTACGTCCGCAATCAATCAAAAAAGCAAGAAAAAAAGTTCAAGAAGGCTTACTTTCAAAAGAAGAACTTCGTACAATCGAAGATCAGGAGATAAAGAGATTAGTAGAAGATCAAAAAGCAGTGGGCATCAAAGGAATTACGGATGGCGAATTTCGGCGCGGATTTTGGCATCTAGATTTTTTAGAAGAACTAAATGGTATCGAAGGTTATGTTCCAGAAACTGGATATAATCAAACATTCCACGGGAAAGCAGCACCAGCTTATAATATTCGAGTAGTAGATAAATTATCTTTCAATCCAAACCACCCATTTTTAAAAGATTTTGCTTTTCTGAAAGAAGTAGTGGAAACAGATGATACTTTTGTTGCAAAAGCAACGATCCCTAGTCCCACGATGATTTTACGACAAGAGATTCTATCTAACGATGGTTCTTCAAAAATCAATGAGATCTATCCTGATCTATCTGATTTTTATGAGGACTTGTCATCTACTTACAAAGCAGCGATTCATGCTTTTTATGAAAAAGGTTGCCGTTACCTGCAATTCGATGATACAAATTGGGCGTTTCTAGCTGATCAAACTAAAAGAGAAACACTTCTTCAAAAAGGAATTGATCCGAAAGAAATGGCTCATATTTGTACAGAGATTATCAATAACGCACTGGAAGACAAACCAGAAGATTTGACGATCACGACACATATCTGCCGCGGGAATCACGCTTCTTCGTGGCTGTTCTCCGGTGGATATGAACCCATTGCAGAAGAGTTATTTTCAACGAATTATGATGGTTTCTTTTTGGAATACGATTCTGACCGAGCAGGTGATTTTACCCCTTTAAGACATTGGAATAATAAAGAAAGTAAAGTCGTTTTAGGATTAGTCACTTCTAAGTTTCCAGATTTGGAAGATACGGAGAAGATAAAAGAACGAATAAAAGAAGCACAACAATTTGTACCGTTGGAAAATCTAAGTATCAGTCCTCAATGTGGGTTTGCTTCAACAGAAGAAGGAAACCATTTAACAGAAGAAGAACAATGGAAGAAAATCCAATTATTGCAGCAAGTCGCAAAAGAAGTTTGGCTATAAAAAATGTAGTGTTCCAAAAAGCTAGATTTTTATGAAGTGGAGAAATCCACTTTTTTTATTTCCTGATCCTACATGTATGACCAATCGAATCCGATAAATCCTTCACTATATCTTTCATTTTCTATAAACCAAAAGGAAAAAAATGACCTTTCCCTCTTTTCAATAAAATGACATGGTAATCGACAAAAGAAAGGGAGAAGACTGTATGAATAGATATGAAATATTATCGAGATTTTTCAAAAAAAATAAGCGATATGATTTTGTGAGTCAAAGTAACGAAAGCCAACAGAAGCCAAATGCTCATTTTCAAGCAGTGGGATTTGATGTGAATATGGATCTGTTAAAAAAATTAGAACCTTACAGGAAATACTACGCGAAAGAAACTAGTCAGTCTAATTCGATAGAAGAATCATATAATCGGTTAGGCGCTATAGTAGAATCAGCACAAGTGACCTTGATGCCCTATTCTATCGATACTGTACCAGACGAATGTGTGGGGAATTTTAGAGAGGAGATGGTTAAGAAACTGAAAAATAAATTATATTTATCTGATTATCTTCATTATTGGTTGAATATAGAATCAGAAAAATTAAATTTCTTAAAAGTATCAAATACTAGTGGACCATTCGTTGAAGAATTAGAAAGAAAAGTCCAAATACGCTATAATCTTTTGATCAGTTGCCTTGATGGAAATCTCCCAAATAGAAAATTGAATGACGAAGTTATAGAAGAAATAATCAGTCGAATAGCCCCTCGTCATTATAAAATCAACGAGATGGTGGAAAAATATTATAAATATAGAAAAGCGGTTCTCAGCACACCAGTTCCTAGTATCACGGAACGTAAACCAATCGATTTAGCGAGATTAGAGGAATTAAAACAAACTTTATCAGATAAGAGAAAAACAGAAGAAAAATCCAAAAAGAGTGTTTTATTAGTTCCTAGTGCTGAGAAACTAAGATGATGCCTGATAATTTTATGAAAAGAAACGCCTAAAATAACCAAACTGTGGAATATTTAAACTTTCTTAAACTATAACCTAATAAATGTGAAGAAATAATGCACAATTTCTTCACATTTATCTTCTATTCTATATACATACCAACCAACAACCCTATATACTTTTTCATTTTTACTCCTCAAGTAAAAATAACTCCTAGACCGCGGCCACCCACCGCGGTCGTTTTTTTTATTCTTCAATCAAAATCGCTTTGATACCCAAACCTGACAAGATTCGTGCAGAAGTATAAGTATTCAATCCTCTTCTAAAAGTAATGTAAACTTTTTTATCTTTTGGGATTTCATTGATTCGATCTCGTAACTCATTCATTGGAATATTTTTTGTTGCCGAGATACTGCCAGAAGGTACTTTATTAGGTTCACGTATATCTAAAAAGAACGCTTCTTTCAAATCGTTTTCGGGTATATCACTTGCTTTGATCGTTTCTACGATATTTGTCATTTGATTGATTGCGACATAACCAGCTATATTCAACGGGTCACGGGTAGTAGAATACGGTGGAGAGTAAGGCAACTCCAAATCAGGCAAATCAAAGACTGTCAAGTTTCCGGTGATCGCTACAGAAAGTTCTCCCATCCGTTTGTCGACTCCCTTTTCTCCAAATGCTTGTCCACCTAAAATCCGACCGCTATCTGCATCAAAAATCAGCTTTAGATTTAATCTTGTAGCTTCTGGATAGAAATAGGCATGGTCAAAAGGAGTGATAAAAACAGTTTTATAATTTGTTATGCCTGATGCTTTTAATGCATGTTCTGTCATTCCCGCATAACTTGCTGTATGATCAAAGATTTTTGCGACACCCGCACCAATATATCCGCGATAGCGCATAGGCGTACCATTTAAAATATCTGCCAACATATGTCCTTGACGATTGGCCGCACTGGAAAGCATACTTTGGATCGGCTGACCAGTCACTACACTAGTCGTTTCGATAATATCGCCAATCGCATAGATGTCCGGCAGATTGGTTTGTAACTGGTCATCAACAATGATCTGGCCTGTATCTGATAATTGTATGCCGGCTGCTTTCACCACTTCATTATTCGGAGAAACACCAACAGCAAAGATTAGCATATCAGCAGAAAGGACGGAGCCATCTGATAATACTATTTCTCGACCTTTATCACGGATCTCAGTAACTCTTGTTTCTAAATGAACGGCTAATCCTTCTTTCAGCAATTTGTCATAAACTAAATCAGCAATTTCTGGATCATAAGGGAAAGCGACTTGTGGCAATTGATCGATTAAAGTCACGTCTAAGCCGCGATGCTTGAAATTCTCAGCTAATTCCAGACCCATAACACCTGCGCCAAGGATGACAACATGTTGTGGTTTTTTTTCTTCAAGAAACGATTTGATTCGATCCGCATCCGTCACACTACGGAGGACAAAGCCGTTTTCTGCTTCAAAAACTCCGGGAATATCCGGATAATCTGGTCTAGCACCAGAAGAGATGATCAACTTATCGTAATCTGTTTTTGTTTCTTCATTTGTGGATAGGTCTTTAACTGTTAATCGCTTAGTAGAAGGATCGATTGCTGTTACTTCGTGTTTAGTAAAGACATCGATGTTGTTTTTTGTTTTCAATATTTCTGGTGTACGTTCGATCAGCGAGTCACGGTCAGTGATCACACCTCCTAAATAATAAGGCAAAGCACAACTTGCATAAGAAATATTTTCTCCGCGTTCATAGATAATGATTTCGTGCGCTTCATTCAATCGACGGAAACGAGTGGCAAACGAAGGACCGCCAGCTACACCGCCAATGACAACAACTTTCATAAAAACATCTCCTTTTCTACGTTGATCGTACTATGTTATGGTAAAAAACAGCAAATAATTGTGCCGGAAAATTATTGTTTATTTTGTCAGTAGAGAAAAATAGTAAGAAAAAGAGAACGGTTTCGCTATGTTTCTGCATAAAAAAGAAAGAGGCTATGACAACAGTGCTGTCACAACCTCTTTCCATTGGCTTTTAATTCTCGTATTCTTCTAATTCCAAGCTTAGTTCTTCCCATTCCGTCAATTTTGTTTCTTGATCTTGTCTAGCAGCTTCTAAATCTTGGTTCAGCTCATTGAGTTTTACGTGATCTTCCAGATTTTCTGGTGCGACCATTTCTTGTTCCAACCGATCGATCCATTCATCGATCCGCGTCATTTCTTCTTCAACCTGAGTGATTTTTCGTTGAAGGCTACGGATAAGCTTTTGCTGTTCTTTGCTTTGGTAATAATCGGATTTATTCGTAGGAGCAGGAGCGGATTCTGGCTCATCTTGTGCCAATAATTCGGCGATTTCTTCTTCTTCCTGTTTCTTCTCTAAATAATAATCATAGTCTCCAAGATAGACTTTACTGCCATTTTCAGAGAGTTCGACGACTTTTGTCGCGATCCGATTGATGAAATATCGGTCATGGGAAACAAAAAGCAGTGTGCCGTCGTAATCGATCAATGCATTTTCTAATACTTCTTTGTTGTCAATATCTAAATGGTTTGTTGGCTCATCCAAAATCAAAAAATTTTCTTTGTTCATCGCTAATTTGGCTAAAGCAACCCGTGCTTTTTCACCGCCACTTAACAGAGGGATTGGTTTTTCTACATCTTCGCCAGAAAATAAGAAAGCACCTAAAGCACTTCGAATGTCTTTTTCAGGAGTGGTAGGATGCTCATCCCACAATTCTGCTAGAATCGTCTTGTTTGTATGCAGATCAGCTTGCCCTTGATCGTAATAGCCGATGGTGACATTTGTCCCTAGCGTTTCTTTGCCACGGATAAAAGGAATCTGGTGGATGATCGATTTCAGCAACGTTGATTTTCCGATACCATTCGGACCAACTAGAGCAATCGCTTCTTGACGACGGATATCCAAATTGATTGGTTCAGATAAGGTGACATCATCATATCCGATAGCGGCATCTTCGATTTGCAAGACAACATTTCCAGAAGGTTTTTCTATACTGAAAAAAAAGTTTGCTTGTTTCTCATCCCCTTGAGGACGATCCAGACGTTCCATTTTTTCTAATGTCTTTCTGCGACTTTGCGCCCGTTTAGTGGTAGAGGCACGAACAAGATTCCGAGCAACGAAGTCTTCTAATTTGTGGATCTCTGTCTGTTGCTTTTCATAAGCCTTCCATTCACTTGTCAGCTGTTCTGCTTTCAAGTCTAGATACTTCGAGTAGTTGCCTTTGTAATGGCGCATTTTTCTTCTGCTTAATTCATAGACTTCATTGACTACTTTATCTAAAAAATAACGGTCATGGGAAACAATCAGTAATGCACCGGTATAGCTTTGCAAATAATTTTCAAGCCAAGAAAGTGTCTCAATATCCAAGTGGTTCGTGGGTTCGTCTAGAATCAAAATGTCAGGGTGTTGTAAAAGCATGCGAGCTAGAGCTAAACGTGTACGCTGTCCACCTGATAAAGTATCGATTTTCTGGTCATAAAAGGAAGAATCGAATTTAAACCCATGCAATACGGAACGAATTTCATTTTCATAACCATAGCCGTTTCGATCCGAAAAATCGTGTTGCAGTCGATCATATTCTTTTAAATAAGAAGTATAAGCGGGTGTATCTGGCGTACCTTCGCTAATGAAAATCTCTAGTTCGCGCATCCGCTGTTCCATTTGTCTAACTTGTTCAAAAGCTTTCAGCATCTCGTTCCACACTGTTTCATTGGAATCAAGTCCTGTGTCCTGAGCGAGGTATCCGAGAGTCGCTGTTTTATTTTTAGCGATCTTTCCTTCATCTGGCGCTTCAATTCCAGCAATGATCTTGAATAAAGTTGATTTTCCGGCGCCATTTCTGCCAACTAAAGCGACACGAGCGCCTGTACTGATTTCTAAATGTATGTTTTCAAATAAGACTTCTGCACCAAAATGGCGAGCAATCTGATTGGCTTGTAATAATATCATGGAATCCTCTTTTCTACTTTGTGAATTCTCCTCAAATAAAAAACTATTTTTCAATTAGTAGTCTACCATAAATTCCATTATACTGCGAGATTTGCAGAAATGATAAATAAATGAATAAAGAATAAAATTTCACAATATCTGAGCAATGGAATTGATTTTTTCCTATAAATACTGCTATGATGGAGAAATCAAAGATGTAATTAGACAATACGTGGAGGTCATTTCGTGAAAGATCATATTATTCCAAAGGCGACAGCTAAAAGACTGCCTTTGTATTATCGTTATTTAAGGATTTTAAATAATGCTGGAAAGAAAAAAGTGTCTTCAACTGAATTAAGTGAAGCCGTTCAAGTAGATAGCGCAACGATCCGTCGAGATTTTTCTTATTTTGGCGAATTAGGAAAACGTGGGTATGGGTATGATGTAGAAGATCTTATGCACTTTTTTGCGAAGACATTAAATGATGATCAATTGACAAATGTTGCGCTGATTGGTGTAGGGAACTTGGGAAGTGCTTTACTAAAATATAAATTCCATCAAAGTAATAGCATACGTATCAGTTGTGCTTTTGATGTGAATGAAGAAATCGTTGGACGCATCGTAGATGGTATCCCCGTTTATCCAATGGAAGATATGTCGGAACAAATCAAGATCCAGCAAATCGAAGTAGCGATTTTAACGATTCCCGCTGAAAGAGCACAAGAAGTAGTCAATCAGTTAACGGAAGCAGGAATCAAAGGAATCTTGAACTTTACCGCTGCTCGATTGAATGCTCCGTCAGATGTATTGATCCAAAATGTTGATTTGACGAATGAATTGCAAACCTTGATCTATTTCTTGCATTCTGACGCAAATGCGCATTCCGAAAATACAGCAGAATAAAAATAAAAAGCGATTGAACAAATGAAGGCAAAACTTTCACTTGTTCAATCGCTTTTTTCTGTTTGGATAATGATTATTCTGTTCGAAAGATTTCTTCATAAGAAAGAGAGTCATCTTCTGCTGTCAGTTCATCTAGTAAATGACGGATTTTTTTAAAGTCGATGAACCGCGCTTGCCGAAAGACCTCTTTGCCTTGATGAAAAATCAGAACAACTGGCGCAGTCAGCACTTCAAATTTACTAGCTACTTCTGGTGTTTCAAATGCATCCAAATGAAGTGCCGGAATATCATAATGTGTGAGAAGTTCCTCTAGTCGTGGACGAACAGCGTGACAAACACTGCAATTAGGCATCGAAAGATAAACGATGGCAACGGATGATTGTTGCAGTATGTCTTGAACTTCAGACAAGTTAGTGGTTTGTTTCATTTTTATTCTCCTTTTTGTGATAGCAGTGATATGTACGAGTCCTTAATCTAATGGGAATAATAGAAAAAGTCAATTGAATTGCTTCGATAAAAAATAAGAGTTGTGTAAAAATTTACAGAGCAACTTGTTTTTTTTTGAATAAAAGCGTATATTTGCAAAGCGAATGAACTAGAAATGAAAAGGAGGAAACTCATGTTTTCTTTTATTCCCAATTCGGTTTTGCAGATGAGTACGATTTTCTTATCAATTGTTATCGAAGCATTACCCTTTGTACTATTAGGTTGTCTTATCTCAGGCGCCTTACAAGTATTTTTGACCCCAGAACGTGTGAAGCGATGGCTTCCTGAAAATCGTATATTCTCTATTTTTACTGGTTCGATCTTAGGATTTTTCTTTCCTTCATGTGAATGCGGCATCGTACCAATCGTTCATCAGTTTGTAAAAAAAGGCGTGCCGGTCCACACAGCATTTGCTTTTATGCTGACAGCGCCAATCATTAATCCCATTGTGATTTTTTCCACGTTTATCGCATTTGGCAATTCTTGGCAGATGGCAAGCTGGCGGGTGATGGGCAGCTTTTTTGTTGCCCTTGTGATTGGTGTCTGGCTTGCCTATTTTCAAAAAGACGCTGTATTGAAAGAAAAAATCTCCTCTAAAGTAGCAGAAGATCACCATCATCATGTGCATGAAGAAGAACACAGTGATAAGAATGAACCAAAAAATCGGCTGATCCATCAAACTGGGCATGTGTTGACACATTCAATCGATGAATTTTTTGATACAGGTCGTTATTTGATCATTGGTGGGTTAATCGCAGCTGCGATGCAGACTTATTTACCAACTAGAATGATGCTAACGCTCGGCTCAACAAAGATTTTAGCCATCATTATCATGCTGTTATTAGCTTTTACGATGTCTCTTTGTTCAGAGGCAGATGCGTTTATCGGGTCTTCTTTGTTAAGTCTGTTCGGCACAGCACCTGTAGCTGCCTTTTTGGTTTTTGGTCCAATGGTCGATATCAAAAATCTATTGATGATGAAACGATATTTTACAGGACGTTTTATTTTATCGCTGATCGGACTGATTGCCCTTAGCGTTGTTGGATTCACATTATTTATCTAGGAGGAAAAATATGCTGCGGTTTTTGATTTTATCTGGCTATTTCGAATTGATGATGTATTTGCAAGTTTCTGGCAAACTTGATCAATATATCAATGTCCATTATCGCTACTTAGCTATTCTTTCAATGATTTTATCTGCTCTTTTGGCTTTAGTTCAGCTGTATTTGTGGGTCAAAAACGGAAAAGCAGAGGAAAAGGCACACGAGCACGATCATGACCATGGGTTGTCAAAACCTTATCAACGTGGAATCGCTTATGTACTGCTTGCTTTGCCAGTGATCGTTGGTACGTTGTTTCCAACAGTTAGTCTGGATACTACGATCGTAGAAGCCAAAGGATTTAATTTTCCGGTAAGCAAAGAATCGGTAGGGGACCCAGAGATGCAGACGCAATACCTAAAGCCAGATACAAGTATTTATTTCAACAAATCAGACTATTTAGACCAAATGAATGAACTGAAAGAGAAGTATGGGGATAAGCAGACTATCGAGATCACAGATGAAAATTATTTAGAAGTCATGGAGCTGATCTATAATTACCCTAGCGAATTCATTGGCAAAAAAATCAGCTACGAAGGATTTGTTTACCAAACACCAAACGATAGCAATGAAGATATCTTCTTGTTCCGATTCGGTATTATCCATTGTGTGGCAGATTCAGGAGTCTTTGGATTGTTAACACATATGCCGGAAGGAGTAACGGTTAAAAACGATGAGTGGTATAAAATAGAAGGAACCATCCAATCGGACTATTATCAACCATTCAAGCGTGAAATTCCATCTGTAGTTGTGACAAACGCTGAGAAAGTCTCTGCTCCGAAAAATCAGTATGTGTATCGTTCTTTTTAAAAGAAAAAATAAATGAACATAGCTCAGACAGTTGACGTGTAAGGACGTCGGTTGTCTGGCTTTTTTTGTATGAGATATTTGGCTATTTGATATGTTTTGTAAAATGATATTTATTTTAGAAGTTGCATGCTGAATGTAGTTAATAGCGGTTTCAAAGGTGTTGGAAAAGATTGTGAAGAGAATTACAATTTATTCCTAAAATATATTTAGAAAAATGGTATGCAATAATTTAAATAGTAAAATATCAAGTGGAGGTACTTTGTATGATAACACGTATATTTATTTTGGATGACAGTTTGGTTTTTGAAAAAATGATAGAAGATATTTTAGAAGAATCCAGAAATTTACTGATTCCTTGGAATTTCGAGATAATCAAGGGATTGAACGTCATGCAGTTTGTTGAATTTGTCAAAAACAATGATATTCGTTCATCGGATATTTTTTTTCTTGATATCGATTTGAACGCTTATTACAGCGGGATTGAACTAGGAGAAATGCTTAGAGAAAAGAATGCGAAGTGTAGAATTGTTTATTTGACCTCTCATCCGAATAAAGCAATAGCTGTTATTAACCGAAATATTACGCCTAGCAGGTATTTGATAAAAGAATTCACTTATGAAAAAAATAAAAAAAACATCCAAAGTTACTTATTGAAAGAAAAAGAGAACGAGCCTGTTCAACAAGCAAACAAAAAAAAGTGGACGTCTGTTCGTTATGGCAATAGCGATCATTATATCCATTACGATGAAATTCTTTATCTAATGAGTATGCCAGGTTATAAAAATAAGATAGGCTTGGTATTGAAAGACGAAGAGGCACTCATAAACGGCACAATAAAAAAATATAAAAAAACACTGGAATATGAGTATTTATGTAAAGATTTAAAAGCCTACATCATTAATACTGAAAACATTGCATCTATTAACCGAGTAAATGAAGTAGTAACGTTTACGAATGGAGAACAACTAGAGATGGGTAAGAGAAGTATTGATAAACTAAAGAAATTTATTCAAGAAAAGATAAGGAATGAATCATTTTAAACAATTAAAAATAAAGGATCATATCTCACTTTTTAGTAAACAGACTTAAGTTAATCATGCAAGTTCCTTTTTCCATTTTGTTTGCTAATACTCAGACCAAGACGCTGCTTTCACCATTTCTACTAAACAGTGTTCCAGAAGTAGTTTCTTCGAAAAATAAGATAGGATTCACAAAAATTTAAGAAACCTTTTTCATGAATCCTGTCTTATTTCGTGAAGCTAATTATTTCTGTCATATCCTTTTCTTTGTTACATTTCGTTTATTTAAAAAGCCGTTTTTTTCGTTTCAACATGATGGCATCGCGCTTTACTTTGAAGTTGCGGATGTTATGGTTAAAGACTTCCGATAATACGAGACCTAAAGCAATTGCTCCAGCTATCATGATTGCTTGGACCGCATAATGAGCTGCTTCTTGATAGGATTCAGTAACGAGATTTCGAACCGCTTGATAAGCCAAACCACCAGGGACTAAAGGAACCATCCCAGGAATATTGAAAATCGTTACAGGCATTCTCAAACGTTTAGAGAAAAGATCACTGATGAATGCGACTCCTAAAGAGCCAAGCAATGACCCGAAAGCAGCAGATCCGCCCATTTGAACACAGATCCAGTAAATCATCCAGCCGAAAGCACCAGAAAGACCACAACAAATCAATGAACGCCTAGGGACATTTGTAACAATGGCAAATGCCGCAGTCGCTAAAAAACTAAAAGAAAATTGAATAAATAACGTGCCCATACTCGTGCTCCTTTCTTAATAAAAAAGCTGGAAAATAAAAGCAATCGCAAAACCGATCATCGTAGCAGTCATCATCGCTTCTGTTCCGCGAGAAACCCCTGACACATAATGGCCAGCTAGCAAATCACGGATAGCGTTCGTAATTTGAACCCCAGGAACCAAAGGCATCACACATCCGATAATAATTAAATCCTGATTGCTTCCTAAGCCAAAACGAACACTGTAGATAGCAGCTATGCCAATCAATAAAGAAGATAAAAATTCCGATAAAAATTTGATTCTAAAAAATTTCAAACTATACAGATAAACTGCGTATCCCCATCCACCAATAACTAAAGTCACAGGCAAATCGGTCATCTTTCCGCCGAATAACACCATGATTGTTCCACTGATAACTGCCGCACTAACGATCTGCAACCAGACAGGAAAGAACGAACGGTCTCGGTCGATTGCCTGCAATTCACTGTAAAGTTCTTCTAATGTTAGTTCTGAAGCAACATACTTACGTGAAAGATCATTCACTTTTACTACTTTTTCTAAATTAATCGAACGGTTGGTGATTTGTTCCATTCGAATGGTCGAGGTACGATCAAGACCAATAAAGAGACCAGTCTGCGTGACATAGCTGACCAAACGGAAATTTCCAGAAGCTAAAGCAATTCGACTCATCGTATCTTCTACTCGATACATCTCTGCATTGCTTTCCATCATGATTTTCCCAGCGAGTAGACAAGTGTCTAGCAGCAGATCTAATTCTTTTCCCGTCATAGCATCTTCTCCAATAATTGATTGATTAGTTTTATTTTACTACAAAACATATCGGAAGCGTAAAGAATAAAAAAACTTGAGGAAGGAGTAAAAGAGGCGTATACTATTTTTGTATCGCGGGTGTAGTTTAGTGGTAAAATCCCAGCTTCCCAAGCTGATGTCGCGGGTTCGATTCCCGTCACCCGCTTAAAAGAGGGTGTGAAATCAACGTATTGTCTTGATTATGAAAAAATTTTAATGATAATAAATACCTCACAGATAGAGTTGTGAACGATTAGAGACGAGGAATCCGTCTCTTTTTTGTGTTTTAAGCCGTCTAAAAACTGGTTTTATTTTTTTACTGTTTCTATTTCTTTCCAGTATTTATTTATAGGGGAACATATGTTAAGATTTAGGGAGCTGTTAGTAAAGGAGTAAAGAAATGAGCAAAAAAACAACCAAGGCGATCGTGGGGATCGTCGCTGCTGTCATTGCAGGGGCACTCGGTATTTCCACCACACAAAAAGATTCAGATATCTTCCAACAAATTACAACTATTTTTGATTCCACACCGCAAGCTTCTCAAGTAGCGGATGTACCAGAATATGATGGAAAACATCAAGAAATAGAAATCAATGGGAATCAGCCGGAGTTTACAAAAGAGGATCTTAGTCTTTCCAAAGGGACATGGGAAAGCTATTCAAATATAGACAAATTGAACAGAGTAGGACAAGCCAATGCGATGTTGGGAAAAGACTTGTTTCCTACTGAAAAGAGAGAACCTTTGTATATTGATCCGACAGGTTGGAAACAAAAGAAGTTAAGTGACGGACAATGGTTATACAACCGCAGCCATTTGATTGGTTTCCAGTTGACTGGTCAAAATAATAACATTAAAAACTTAATGACAGGGACACGTTCGTTGAATGCTCCGTACATGCTTGCCCACGAAAATGATATTGCGGCATATATCAAAGAAACAAATCATCATGTACGCTATCGTGTCACTCCTCATTTCGAGGGAAATGAACTGGTAGCAAGAGGTGTGCAGTTGGAAGCAGAAAGTATTGAAGACAAAAAAATTGAATTCAATGTCTTTATCTACAATGTTCAAGATGGCTACACCATCAATTATGAGACAGGGCAAGCAATGAAAACGAAAAACTAGTAGCAGCAATTCGAATTTTTTATGAACTTTATGAAAAAAATGTGTAAAAACATACTTTCAAAGAAATATAGCGTATACTTTATGGAAAGAGGGCTTTTGAAAAAGCCACAGAAAAAAGGAAAAATCAGACAAATCATGTTTCTTAATTTATTCAGAAGTTTGGAATATTTGTTTGTAGTTTTCCCTTTCTTCGAGTAAAATAAGGGTGTAGAAGGTAAGCTGGAATTACCTTGCGGGAAAGAGGTGTAGAATCATGGGTTTTACAGATGAAACCGTACGTTTTGGTTTTGACGATAGTCGCAAAAAAGAAGTGAGCGAAACATTAGCGATTGTTTATCGGGCTTTGGAAGAAAAAGGCTACAATCCAATCAATCAGATTGTCGGCTACTTGCTTTCTGGAGACCCGGCCTACATTCCTCGTTATCGTGATGCACGAAATTTGATTCGCCGTCACGAACGCGATGAAATCATGGAAGTAATTGTCAAAGACTACCTCTCAAATCATGGAGTGAATTTATGAGAGTAATGGGCTTGGATGTCGGTTCTAAGACAGTAGGCGTTGCTGTGAGCGATCCCTTTGGCTGGACAGCTCAAGGTGTAGAAATCATTCGAATCAATGAAGCAGAAGAAGAGTTTGGCTTTGATCGGTTGAAGGAATTAGTGGCGCAGTACGAAGTAGACCGTTTTGTAGTTGGATTACCTAAGAATATGAACAATTCCATCGGACCAAGGGCAGAAGCTTCCATGTTATATGGAGAGAAGATCAAAGAACTATTCTCCTTGCCGGTTGATTATCAAGATGAACGACTAACCACTGTTCAGGCAGAACGTATGCTAGTAGAGCAGGCAAATACTTCAAGAGCGAAACGAAAAAAAGTCATCGATAAATTAGCAGCTGTGATGATTTTACAAAATTATTTAGACGGCTCAGGTAAGCAATTATTTTAATAATAAAAAGAAAAGAGGTAATCTTATGACAGAACATAACCATTCCCACGAACACGAAGGACACGAACACATCACATTGGTGGATGACCAAGGAAATGAAACATTATACGAAATCTTGCTAACAGTTGACGGACAAGAAGAATTTGGACGTAACTATGTTCTTTTATATCCAGCTGGTGTTTCAGAAGATGAAGATGTAGAATTACAAGCTTATGCATACATCGAAAATGAAGATGGAACAGAAGGCGAGTTAGAACAAATCGAAACAGACGCAGAATGGGATATGATCGAAGAAGTATTCAATACATTTATGGCTGAAGAAGAATAGAACGAAAGAATGAATGAATAAGATATAAAAAAAGGGATTGTGACAAACGTCTTGTCACAATCCCTTTTTCCAAATAAACGATGTTCAATCAGTTGCTCCTCGGCATTCGCTCGAAAAACGGCGAAATATGAAGAACTATTTTGCCGTTTGTTTCTCTAATAATCAGGTCAAAACACTGATTTCGCAGCCTCTTCTTTAAACGGTGTTCTCCTACCAACTCCTCGGTCACAATATTCATCAAACATGAGAAGCTTTTTTTGAAATTGTTCCTTGTAACTCGGAGCTGAACGGCAGGCTCACGACCTCTTTCTTAAACGGTGTTCAAAAGCTTGCATCTGCGGTAATAAGCCCAACCAAACGAAAAATAGGAGGAGCTATTTTTGTTTGGCTGTTCTTATTACTTGATGCAGGACAGCTTTTTCAGAACCTCTTTTCGTTTAGCACTAAATTTCCTTAAAAAGTAGAAAAGCTTTCGAAGCCTCGTTTGTTTCTTTTACTGTATAATAAAAGAAAAGAGTAAAAATCGCCAAAAGAAATAAACAAGAGAAAGGAAATACAAGATGATTGGTCTGATTTATTTTGTGGTGATCGTTCTGGCGAATACAGTTGGCGCTATTTCCGGGATGGGTGGAGGCGTGTTGATCAAACCGATCCTTGATCTTATCGGTGCCCATTCTGTTGCAGGGATTTCTTTTTACTCAACAGTTGCGGTATTCACGATGTCCATTGTTTCGACTGTGCGACAAGTATCAAGCGGGAAATCACTGAATTGGCAGATTGTCGGTTGGGTATCTAGTGGAGCTGTTGTTGGAGGAGTAGTCGGCAACATTGTATTCGAAGTTTTTTTACAGTTATTTGAAAACGAGAAGCATGTGCAGCTGATCCAAATTTTTTTGACGGTATTGACCTTGGTTTTTGCGTTCTTCTACACCAAGCATCATCAGCCAAAATTTCATTTGACGTCATGGACTTGGTACCTTATATGTGGGGTGGTTCTGGGCTTTTTAGCTAGCTTTTTAGGTATTGGTGGTGGACCAGTCAATGTTTCTTTGTTGATGCTGATGTTTGCATTGCCAATAAAAGAAGCAACACTATATTCTCTATCTACGATTTTCTTTTCTCAACTGGCAAAATTGGTAACGATTGCTTTAACAAGTAGCTTTATGCGCTTTGATTTATCTATGTTGTTTTATGTTATCCCCGCTGCTGTTATTGGAGGTTTGTGGGGAGCAAGATTTAGCAGGATTTTGTCTCCAAAAAAAGTGACCTTTATTTTTCAAGCGATTGTCATCGTGGTTCTTTTGATCAATCTTTACAATGCTTTCGTCATCTTGCAAACATTAGAAGGATCTGGATTCAAGCAAGTCAAAATCACTGAAAAGTCTTTTTTTAAATGAAAAAAGGAGTATACTGTGATAAAAAAATTCATTTAAAAAAATAAAAATTGGCTGGTGATTTGGATGTTGCGGGAAATGTGTTTAGGAGATGCAGAAGCACTACGAGAAATCAATGCGGAACAATTAGGGTATGATGTACCATTAACCGTTACGATGAGACAAATGAAGAAACTGTTGAAGGAGCCAGAAAAAAATTTTTTTTTGGTTTATGAAGATCCTATTTCTAAAAAAGCAGCTGGCTATGTACATGCGGAGTCCTATGAATCGATTTTCAGCGATCCGATGTTCAATATTATGGCACTTGCTGTGTCTAAACATGCTGAAAAAAGAGGAATCGGAAAGGCCTTGATGACTGGCGTAGAAGAAGAAGCGAAAAGACGAGGAATATCAGCAATAAGACTTAATTCTGCAGAATACAGAGTAGAAGCACACCGATTATATGAACACATCGGTTATCATTCCGATAAAATGCAAAAAAGATTTTTGAAAATCCTGTAAATTTTTATCAAAAAATACCTGGTCATCAAGCCGATACTTGATGATCAGGTATTTTTTTGACTAAGAAAGTAATTGCATCAAGAAACCTGAGATGATCAAAACGATGGCACCACCAAGCCGATTGCCCATTTGAGCAAAAGCAATAAGTTCCATCCGATTAGCTGCAGATAAGACAGCTACATTTCCTGTACCACCCATCGAGTTGTTGCATAAGCCAGCAGTAATAGTTGATTCGATTGGATATAAACCAAACAAACGACCGACAAATCCTGATACCACTGAAATCGCGATAACACTTGTCAAACATAAGACAACAAATTGCCATGTCAAAGCAGAAGCCAATACATTCAGATTTAATAACGCAATACCGATACCGGCAAGAACAGCTGCTGTCAAGTTTTTGACAATCAAGTTGTTGAACATGATAGCTGCATCTTCGTAATATTCTGGTAATAGGTTTGCGATTTTGCAGATAACAACGATAATGATCATGAATGCGTACGCATGGACTTTAGGAACAAAATAGTTACCGATTTGTCCTAAGATGAAGAAAGTCAATGATACCATCAGACCAACACCTAATTGTGGAATGGAAGGTTTTACATTTCTAGGTTTTCCATCGCCAAGGTCGCCTTTTTCCATTAATTTACCATTACCGTTGAATTTTGGCATTGATTGTCCCGCACGAGCAACTAACGCTGCACCAATGATAGCTAGGACATTTGTCATTGCTGTCGCAGGAATCAGGCGGGAAATGATAGAAGAAGCGTCCGTACCTAAAACATTTGCATAAATTGTTGATAAAGGTACAGCTCCGGCTCCAACACCACCAGCCATTGCGGGCAATGAGATATATAAAACGGAATTTGCAAAACCATTTCCGATAAGCATACCTACGAGTCCTACGGCAAAAAAGGAGACGACCATTGAAATAAGTGCAACAGGAATAAAACGAACAGAAGCTTTCATCAATAGATTACGGTTCATACCGAGGATGCTACCAGTAATCAAGGCAGCAATATAAAAGTCTAAAAAGCCCATATTGCTGACAAAGTTTTCTGTGGATTTCACTACATACTCAGGTAAGATCCCAAATGTAGCGATTGCAGCAGAGGCAAAGATCGCAAAGACGGAGCCACCACCTAAATAACTTTTGACGATAGGGATTTTTGTCCCGATAAAATGAAATAAATTACCGAAAATGACCAAAACAGCGATTGGGCCAATCATATTCGTCGGTAATTTTCCTAAAGCCATTGCAATGATTAGGACAAGGACCATGATCAAATAAAGGGGCAAACTTACGCCGGTAATTTTTGTTGACCAAAATCCTTCTTTTTTCTTTTCCTCAACTGCAGTTGCAGTTGTTGTTTTTTGTGCCATTTTTACAGATCCTTTCTTATTCTGTATTGTATGAAAAAAGCCAAAGAGAAGCGGCAAAAGAGCAGTAGTTGGCTGGCTGCTCTTTTGCCGCAGTCGCTTTTTTCTTTTTAGACGTCATACAAAGTTTCTGTATGTTCTTTTACTATAACAATCTTAATCTTCTAAAGATTTATATTCAGGAACCCATTTAGCAGATTCAACTGCTTCTTTGATATCCGTAATTTCTTCACGATTCAATTTTTGTGCAACAACTGATTTTGCGACAGTTTCAGCAATCGTTTGAGAGAATTCAGTGATTTTTGCTACTGGAGGCAAGATAGCTGCTCCTGGTTTTGTTACATCAACGATTCCGCCTAATGCTCGACTAGCTTGAGAAATGATTTCAGCATTTACTCGTGTAGCTGTTGAAGCAATCAAACCAAGCCCTAATCCTGGGTACATCAACGCATTATTTGCTTGACCGATTTGGTAAGTTACACCGTTATATTCCACATCAGCAGCAGGGATACCAGTTCCAACTAAAGCTTTTCCGTCCGTCCATTCAATCAAATCTTTTGCTTTTGCTTCTGCCAATTTTGTTGGATTAGACAAAGGCATGATGATTGGACGTGGGGTATGAGCCGCCATTTCTTTCACGATTTCTTCAGTGAATGCTCCAGGTTGGGTAGAAGTACCAATCATGATCGTTGGATGGATTTCTTTTACAACTGCTTCTAAGTTTGTCAATTCATCAGCATTAGTGAATTCTGAGCGTTTACGAGCGAATGGGATTTGACCAGGAGTCAATCCTTTTGTATCTTCAAACAATAAACCTTGTTTATCTACTTGATAGAAATGTTGGCGTGCTTCTTCTTCAGGTACACCTTGACGGATCATTTCATCTAAAAGGATGTTTGCGATACCTACACCAGCAGTACCAGCACCAAATGTCAAGATTGTTTGATCTTTCAATTGCTCACCTGATATATTCAATCCACCTAATACACCAGCTAGTACAACGATTCCTGTGCCTTGGATATCATCATTGAAAGTAGTGATTTTATCTTCGTATTTTTCTAAGATCGTTGCAGCATTTCCTCGTCCAAAATCTTCCCAATGTAATAACAATTCTGGGAATAATTCAGTAGCTGATTGAACGAATTGATCGATGAATTCGTAGTAAGTTTCGCCTTCTACACGAGCATGACGATTCCCTAAGTATAATGGATTATTCAATAATTCTTCGTTATTAGTACCAGCGTCGATCGATACAGGTAAGACCTGTGCAGGATTGATACCAGCCGCAGCAGTATAGACCATCAATTTACCGATAGCGATGTCAACACCGTTCACACCCCAGTCACCCATACCTAAGATTCCTTCTGCATCTGTCACAACGATCAAACGAATGTCGCGTCCATCTGCTGCGTTTTTCAAACTTGCTTTGATGTTTTCTGGTTCGTCGATTGAAAGAAATGCAGCATCTTGTGGTTTCAAGAAAATTTCGTTGTATTGTTCGATTGAATCCGCAACGACAGGATCATAAACGACAGGCATGAATTCAACTAAATGTTCGCCCATCAATTTATAAAACAATGTCCGGTTCGTATTGAATAGATTCATTAAGAAGATACGTTTTTCCAAATCGGTCTGTTTGCTTAAGTATTGACCGTAAGCTTGGACAGATTGTTGTTCCAATGTTTGGACAGTACTTGGAAGCATACCAGTGATTCCGTATTTTGCCCGTTCTTCTTTTGTAAAAGCTGTTCCTTTATTTAGAAAAGGATTATTTAATAAGTTTAACCCTGTAAGCATGAATGATTCCTCCTAAGTTTTAATACAAACGAAGTATAGGAGTCAGATGAGGATATAGTCAAAAAGAGCAGGTATAATAAATTTTATTTATATGAGTAATAGAGTCAAAAGAAATTAAAATAGCGGTATTTGTTCTTTTTATATCAACAATCCTTGCTTGATTACTATGCGTATCTCTTATATGCTAAAGAAAGAAAAGTAGAAGATTAAAAGATATGTTAGATAGATAAATAGAATCTCTGAAGAATAAATCACGTGATCGTGACGATAAAGTTCACTTACGTCAGGTGATAAAAAATACATAAGTAGAAAACTAAGAGGAGGAACAGAAAATGAAAGAAGTTCAATTGATCAGAAAAAGTGAACTATCAGAAGGCGGTTGCAATGCATGCGGCGTAGTAGAAGCAACAAGCTATACATTAAAGCTTGGTTCCAACAAAGCGATAATCTCTGAGTTGACAGTAGGCGGTCTTGTGGACAGTCTGGCGCTTGCTGAAGGTTTTATTGGAGAAGATATTTATGAGATGTTTTCAGAAGTCCGTCAGTTAAAAAAAGGGGAAAACTGCATAGAGGTTCATCATGAGAGCCCGAATGTGAGATTTAAACGTGGTGATAATGAGATGATTTTCAATAATCATGTGTCCAATCACACCGAGCTATATGAAATCGTGAATCAAATACTAACTGAGCTTTTTGGATTGGGACCTTATGCGTTCAAGGAAGAAAACGGTAATCCAAAATTAAACGAAGAATGGCAAGAAACGATTGAAACACAAAGAAACAACCCGCACTTATTTCAATAGGCATCCACAGTATTTCGTAAAAGGGACTTTGACACGACTTTTGTCAAAGTCCCATCGTTTTTTATCTATTTGTGTTCTAAACATTTCTTTCAGAGTAGTACAACTGGAATGATTGAAATGTAAACAGATTATTTGCCTGTATCAATACGGAAGAGTAATATAAAATGTGTAAACGCTATCATATTGTTCATTCAATTTTTTATAGAGGGAAGGCATTGAAATGGAAAAAACGTATCAAGCAGGTACAAATGAAGGAATAGTGGATTTTATCAATATGGAAGATTTAGAAATAGCGGCTTCACAAGTGATTCCGGCTGGTGGTTATGGTTACATCAGCAGTGGTGCTGGCGACTTATTTACTTATCAAGAAAATGAACGGGCATTCAATCATCAGCTGATTATTCCTCATATATTAAGAGATGTAGAATTACCCGATACAACTACACATTTTGACGAAGAAACGCTGACTGCACCAATCATCATGGCACCAGTTGCTGCTCATGGCTTAGCTCATGTGAAGGCGGAGAAAGCTTCTGCAAAAGGTGTAGCAGATTTTGGGACGATCTATACAGCAAGTTCTTACGCTTCTTGTACTTTAGAAGAAATAAGAGAAGCAGGCGGGGAGAAAGCACCGCAATGGTTTCAATTTTATATGAGTAAAGATGATGGAATCAATTTGGATATTCTTGAAGTGGCCAAACGCAATGGAGCAAAAGCAATCGTATTGACAGCGGATGCAACAGTTGGCGGAAACCGTGAAACAGACCGCAGAAATGGGTTTACCTTCCCACTGCCAATGCCGATCGTTCAGGCTTATCAATCAGGAGTAGGCCAAACGATGGATGCTGTGTACAAATCTTCTAAACAGAAGCTTAGTCCAAAAGATGTAGAATTTATTGCTGCTCATTCTGATTTGCCAGTCTATGTGAAAGGTGTCCAGTCAGAAGAAGATGTCTATCGTTCATTAGAATCTGGTGCTGGCGGAATCTGGGTATCTAATCATGGTGGCCGTCAACTAGATGGTGGTCCTGCAGCGTTTGATTCGTTGCAATATGTGGCAGAAGCAGTAGATAAACGTGTACCAATCGTGTTTGACAGCGGTGTACGACGCGGACAGCATGTTTTCAAAGCAATCGCATCAGGTGCAGATCTTGTTGCTATTGGCAGACCCGTTATTTATGGATTGTCTTTAGGAGGAAGCACAGGAGTCCGTCAAGTGTTTGATTTCTTTAAAACAGAATTGGAAATGGTCATGCAATTAGCTGGAACGCAAACAGTAGAAGATATCAAAAAAATAAAATTGCGTGAGAATCGTTTTATTTAAGATACAAATGACGAAAACAATAGGAGTGCGGCAGTTGATGCCGTACTCCTATTTATATGGGTCAGAGAAGCATTAATAGAATAAGTTGAAATGAAAAAAAGAAAATTGAAATGTTTTTTCATACTTAATAAAAAAATAAGAATATTCATGTAAACGATTTTATTGCTTTTTTCTCTTTTATACAAAAAGGGTCAGAATTTCAAGTAAGCGGATGAATTCATGAGGATTTTTTGCATGCTGTCTCTACTATACTTAGGTCACTAAGAAAAAGGAGTGATTTATTATGAAAAAGAACGTGATTGGGACATTATTACTTTCAACACTTCTTCTAGGCGGCTTGGCAACCCCAGCTTTTGCTGAAGGTCAAGCAACTTCAAAAGGAGATATTACCTTTACTGAGCCAACAAATACTGTCGTACCCCTTGATCCTACTGATCCTTCTAAACCAGTAGAGCCGGCAGATCCGGAAAATCCAGGAACTGGCCAGACAGGTCCTTTAACACTGGATGTAGTGCCCGAATTGCCGTTTGGTACACACGAGATTGAAAGCGGAACAAAAACATATCAAATAGACGCTTCAAAAAATGATACACCTTATCTTCAAGTATCAGATCGTCGAGGTGTAGGTGCAGACGGGCAAGCGCAAGGATGGAACGTGACAGTTTCGGTTTCAGATTTTGTAAACGGTTCACAAGTTTTGCAAGGGGCTGAATTGGATTTTGGGACATCCACTGTGAAAAGTACCTCAGATAACGAAGCCACTGCACCAACTAGTCAAGCTGTGACTGGATTAAGTAAAGCAAGTGCAGCGACACCAATATTTACAGCAGCAAAAGACCAAGGTCTGGGAACATGGCTTTCTGTTTATGATCCAGCAAATATCACGCTGAAAGTGCCTAAAGCAGCAGCTGGAACATTCACGGCTGATTTGACTTGGAACCTCGTGGCTGGCCCAGTAGCATAGAATATGAAATAAATTCAACAAACTGCGGTGAAAATACTATGGATGAAGAATCTTTTTACCGCAGTTGTTGTTGAAAGGATGTGGTGGACAATGAATCAAAGTAAACGACTGTTTGTTTCGTTTTTTTCTATTTTAAGTCTATTTTTCATTTTTCCGTCAATCAGTCAAGCAGAGGATTCAGCAGGAGACTTTGGGATCAAACCGGTATTTCCAGAGAATCAAATAGATAAAGCAATCGGTTATTTTGATTTATTAGTGGCACCGGAACAAAATCAGACACTGGAAGTAATTATCAGCAATTCTTCAGATCAAGAACGAACATTTGAGGTCTCTGTTAATCCGGCGGTAACGAGTGATGGTGGAACGATCGATTATAGTCAAAAAAATCCAACGCTAGATGGGACTTTGCCGTTTGATGTCCGTGACGTTTTGATCGTTGCGAAAAAGGAAGTCAATGTACCAGCGCATGCTGAAACAACTGTACCTGTAGAAGTAAAAATCCCAGCTAAAAGCTTTAAGGGACGTGTATTAGCGGGTATTCATGTTTCACCTAAAGAAGAAGCTGAAGCAGAAAATGCTACAGAAGGAGCACAAATCAAAAATCGTATTGCTTATAATCTCGCAGTCGTTTTACAAGAAAGTCAAGAGACGATAGAACCGGATCTGAAACTTTTATCAGGAGATTTGAACGAGGTCAATGCAAAGCCCACTGTCCAGCTTCGTTTCCAAAATCCTCAGCCTACGATTATCAGTAATTTGATATTTACGAGCAAGATCTATTATGAAAATCAGCTTTATATTGAAAATACGTCTAATGCATTTTTAGTTGCACCAAATTCGAATTTTCACTTGAATCTTGATTTAGCTGGTGATAAAGCAAAAGCCGGTGATTACCGCGCAGAAATCATAGCAAAATCAGGTGACAGTAATGAATGGCGATTTACACAAAACTTTACGATCAAAAAAGAAAAAGCACAGAAAGTAAATGAAAATTCCGTTTTTGAAGTACAAGAACAATCTTTCCCATGGCTTTATGTAGGATTGGTTGTTGCAGTTCTAGTGTTACTGTTGATTTTGCTGTTTTTGTGGTTCCACAAGAAAAAGAAAAAAGGAGAAACAATACGATGAGGTGATTTCGTTGAAAACATCAATCTTATTAGGAGGGATTATTGCAAGTTTGCTGTTCTTCAGCTGGCAAGAGCCAGTCCAAGCAGATACCAAAAGTTCAGGCACGATTACATTTTATGATCTAAGTCCAGTTCCTCATCCAAGTGGTTCAGTCAATGGCGCCTCAAAACAACAGACACAGCCATCGATTTATAAAGAAGCTAATCAACATGGCGTATTCCCAGAGACGAATGAACAAAGGATCCGTGTTCTTTATTTGATTATTGGTATAGAATTATGGCTTCTTGCGTGGTTGTTGTTATGGAGAAGAAAGGAAAAGGAGGATGAACATGTTGTTACAAAATAAATTTACATTTTTTCGCTCCTTCTTTTTTACTTCGCTTTTTGTTTTAAGTATATTTATCTTTTCACCTTCGGCAGAAGCTGTTGGAGCAACGCCTCCTACCATTTCTTATGATCCGTCCACATACGAAAACATCGTACCTCCAAATGGTGGACGTAGTGCAGTGAATGGCGGGAAGCTTGTCCAACTAACTGGGGCTAACCAGTTGCCTAAATTGACTGCTACTTATTTAAACGATGGTTCAAATGATCCTTGGAAAGGTGGCACGGTCCGTTTTCATTGGGAAAGTCATGTGAAACTAACAAATGTACTTGATTTGGTGAATATCACTGCACAAGGTTTTGCCTTCGTTGCAATCATCAATTTACCGGAACATGTATCAAGCAGTGATGTATTAAAAGCAATTGACTGGAACAACGCCTACTTGTATATTGCCGGTGCCCCCATCAAGGTTACTAGCGGGAGTTTATTATCAGCAGGAAGCCATACCTTACGTTTCGGGATGGGTTCGTGGGATACAAATACTCTCCTGCCAGATATCATCGCTATTATTACGCGAGGCGAGTTCAATGTTGACGATGTCCCGCTTCAATTTGATATTACAGCTAATGTCGCGAAGATGACAGAAAACGGAGATAAATATGATACGAGTCCAAACAAAATTTTGACCAAGGGTAAATTACAACCTTCTATATCTAAAAAAGCTATTTTTTCTGTTGATTTTTATGACTCGAATAATATTATCCAAGATCGTATGTTCAATTCGATCTTAGCTCCAGCTGTAGGTAGATTTTATCCTAAATTAACTGGTGGAAAATTGAATCCAGGAGCGTATGCATTTTCTGCAAGTGCAGAGATAAATACGTGGAATAGTTACATTTCACCAAGTGATTCAACAGGAAAATATAATACATTTGCTGATACTACAGAATACGTGGATGGGAATAACCAGAACCTTCCAGGCTCAACCAATAATCGAACACTAACGATGGGGTTGACTGAAGGACGTTTTGATCAACTACCATCTACTCGCTTTGATCGTGTAGTCAATTATTTTACAGGAAAAAACGTCACACAAGGAGCAGCGCTGACTCATACTCCAGCAAGCACAAGTGGATTGAATCAGTCAACCAATATTGTATATAGTGGGAAAGATGCGCAAGGTGGATTGCTTTCTCCCGTTGCTTTAAAGGTATTGGAGCAGTACAAGCTAGACGGTACGGTTTTACCAACAAACTTAACAGCCGATAGTCAGTGGGGAAAGCTCCTTTCTCCTGCGCCGTACCAAGTCACGGCCAATTGGTCAGCAACTGAATTAAAAACGGGGTCGATCCATTACAGGCTTTATTCGAAAGGGACCCAAAAACTAGCGGCAGGATGGACAGATCAACTTTTCCAAACAATCTCATCAAATAATGGCGGCACAACTACAGCTACTTCTACACTACCTGCACTGGCTTCAGGGCAATATTATTTTGGTTATCGCTTGGTGGACGATGTGCTTACTAACCTGTATCCTTCTTTTGCGTACAAATGGCAGTCTGAGCAAGCGGGAATCACCACTCTACCCCAAATAACAGTGGCTAATTTTCCATCAGTGAGTGCAAACAGCCAGCTAAAAAATCTTAGCAGACAACCGGATGAAGAAACCCCATTATTTGCACTATCAGGGGATACGATACAAGAAAATGTGACATTCACGTTGACAAAATCTGGGGATGCGATCACCGACAAAAAAATCACGATCTCACTTCCAGAAAATACTACTTATATCAATGGTACCTTAAAATTAAATGGTACAACTGTCGCAGATACCGGCGTTCAACAAGGAGTATATGTCCCAGCAGATTTATTGAGCAAAGTCGGCGATACTATTCATCTTACTTACAACTATCAATTAAATACTGTAGATACTTCTGTGCAATCTGTCAGCATATCGACAAAGGCAGCTGTACTTTCTAGCAATATTACATTAGCAGATGGTGTTAAGCTTCCTAATCCAGTTGTCCAAACATCTTCCAAAACAATTCTTGTCCCCAAACAAGAATTGACATTAGTTGATGTACCAGATGATTTTACATTTGGCAACGATCTCCCCAAACCGTTGAAGACAAGTTATTATGAAGCAAAAGGCGATTTTTCTTTTGATGTACGGGATACTCGGCTTCCAAGCACGTCTCCTTGGCAACTGACAGGTACATTGACTTCTTCATTTAAGAATGATCAAGGTCAAGAATTAAGCGGAACAAAATTGTACTTTAATCATGCTGGATCAAAGCAATTGATCCAACAAGGACAAAACACGATGATTTATCAAAGTGATGGCACAGCTAAAGGAGAGGTTCTCGTTGACTTTCCCGATACCGATGGTTTACTCTTAGAGGTAAATAGCAGTACGAACGCTCAACCTGGCGTAAGGTATCAAGGCACGATCACATGGGAACTGTCAGCTGGGCCAATCAGCTAAGTGATCAGAATTTGTATGGATCTGTGACAACTGTCGCAGATCCTCTTTTTCAAGGATGAGAAGGAAACTTCTGCTGTTAAAATCAGAAATGCTTGGAGGAGTGGACTTGGAACTTTTCAGTTTGCTTGAAAAAAATGAACAACGGCAAATCAAACTTTTTCAACTTTTATTAGAGGAAAAAGGAGAGATCTCTGTTAATAACGTACTAGCCCGCTTATCAATCGATCGGTCTACCTTGAAAGAAGATTTATTTTATTTACAAGCTAGTTTAGAAAACATCGAACAACTGGAAATCGTTATCCAAGAAGGATACATTTTATTGATCAGACATGGCAATATAGCAGCTATCGATGTTTATTATCATTGCTATTTGCGCTATTCTACAAAATATCAAATCCTTCTTTATCTGTTAGAATATGGCTCATTTGATCGGCAGAAACTTGTTATGGAACTTAATATCAGTTCGGCTACTTTGTCGCGTAGAGTGAAGGAATTAAATGATTCTTTAAAAGAGTTTCATTTGAAAATAAAAAGCGGGCGTTTGACTGGCCCAGAAAATCAAATCCGCTATTTCTATTTTCAATTATTTTGGTTTGGTCGCCCCTACCTTGAAAATAAAAAAGAATACAGCGATTTATCAGGAAACACTTTTTTAGATCTGCTACAAAAAGAGTTCAGTTTCGCCATTACAGAAGAAGGACGACTGAAATTTGAAATATGGCTTTCCATTATGAAGAAACGGATGCGCTGTACGAAAAAAGCCAAACCAGATTATAGTAATCTTCCTGTTGGATTGTTTCAAACGACACAATTTTTATTGGAGCTTCATACATTTTTGACCCGTTATTTCTTTCAATATGCTTTTCCTTGGGACCAAAACGAAACGTTGGTTTTTTATCTTTTCATGATCAGTAACTTTACATTAGATACACACAATTCACATGTTCAGGAATTTTTGATAAGCGAAAAATACAAAGATGACGTAGTGGCTCAATTGAATCGAACGTTTAAACAATCGATAGAAGAATATTTTTCTTTCTATGTTTTTCCAGAAGAGATTTCGCAAAAGATTGCGTTAACAGTGATGCAAAATCACGCTCATTTTGCCTATTTTAGAGGATGGATGAATATTTTTGGTCAAGAAGGATTGAAACAACGGTTAACTGAAGTAGAAGATAAACAATTCCTTGTTTTATGTGAAAGGCTGGTCAGACAAACATTTGCTATTGTGGATTTTACTGAAGCAGACGAGGAAAATGCCCGTTTTGAATTATTTGCTCGCTATGCATCTATTTTACGAACGCTAATCAAGCAATTGGAATTGCGTTTGCAAATTGCTTATGATCTTCCGTACGAAAGGCTAATGGCGGATATCGTGAAAGAAATCATTCAAGAACAGTTGTTGAATACGATCAAATATGATTTAGTCGAATACGAGAAAGACAAGCAATATGATGTTATTTTGACTAGCCAATTGAAAGAATACCCGTCACAGAAGTCCGCTAAAGTTTTTGTATTTACGAGTAATGAATTTAACTATGATTTTCCCTATTTGAACCAATTTTTAAAAGAATGCTATTTAGAAAAATTGAATTTAAGGATGAATAAAACATGAAAATCGTGATCATTGGTGCTTCCCATGCAGGCATCACCGCTGCCCTAAATATACGCAAACTTCAACCGGAGGCAGAAGTTCTGTTGATCGATGAAAATCACAAAGATGGATTAGGCTATGTTTCAAATGGGATCAATCTTTATTTAAAAGGAAAGATACATAGTTTAGCTGAAGCTGCAAACAACGAGCGGACTCTTCAAGCAAGTGGTGCAAAACTGATCACCGAATGGAGAGTAACTGAACTTGATCCAGACAAGCATCAGCTCATCCTCACTTCTGAGGAAGGAAAAAAAGAAACCCTAACCTATGATAAACTAATCGTGGCAACAGGTTCATCTCTTGCCACTTTATATAAACAAATTGAAGCTGAAAATGTCTACACCTATAAAAATCTAGTGCAATCTAAACAAGTACTTGCCGCTTTGAAAGAAGCAAAAGAAGTAGTGATTTTTGGTGCTGGTTATATTGGGTTAGAATTAGCAGATGCTTTGAGAAATAAGGGACATATGATTCATTTAGTTGATTACATGCCGAATGTTTTATCAAGATATTTCGATAAAGATATGATTGGCAGTTTTCAAAATCAGCTGAAAACCAAGCAAATCAACTTTCATCCAAATGAATTTTTGATTGATTGGAAAAAATCAGGAGAAGAAGTAGTATCCGTACAACTTTTGTCTCAAACACTGAAGGCAGATATCGTCATTTTTTCTGCTCAAACTTGTCCAAATACGTCATTGTTAAAAGACAAAGTGGCATTGTATGAGGACGACACTGTGATGGTCAATGAATACCTGCAGACAAGTGATTCGGATATCTATGCGATTGGCGATATCGTTCCAGTCAGTTTTGACAAAAAAGAACGGCATCTCTTTTTGCCCTTAGTTACTCGAGCTGTACATATGGCGAGAGCGGTAGCGTTGACTTTGTGCGAGCAGCCGACTGCTTATGATCTCAAACAAAAAATAACAGCAACGGTCATTACCGACCACTTTTTAGGAACTGTTGGGTTGACAGAAGACGAAGCACCATTTTTGGAACAAAGTGCCTGTTCTTGTTCAGGAGAGTTTGACCTATTTCCACAATACTATGAAGAAAATAAAACAGTAAATGCAAAGCTGATCTATCATCCAGATACATTAGAAATCATTGGTGGACAGCTGATAAGCAAAGAATTTTTATTATCAGATTTGAACTTGCTTGCTGATATCGTGAAACAAAAAAACACGATTCCACAGTTAGCAGTTGAAAACTTTGGATTTTTGGCTGAATATACCCCACGTTTTCACTATCTCAATGAGTTAGCTTTTAAAGTACTAGCTAAGAGAGCCAATCGCAATAGAGTAGAAAAAAGACCGTGAGAAACATCACGGTCTTTTATTATGTGAAATGCTATTTTTATAATAAAAAAACTGAAAATACTAACTAAAAAGCGTTTAGACATCATAAGGAGAGATAATAAAAAAGCGAAAATGTATTTTGAGCATAATATTCGCCAAAAATTTATCAAGTGATAAAATTATTGTATAAAATAATTATTTCAAGAGGAGGAATTAAATGTTTTTAGCATTAAATGAAATTATGCATTCAAAGTTACGTTACGCATTAGTTGCAGGGGTGATGTTTTTAATCGCCTACTTGGTATTTTTTTTGACCGGGTTAGCTTATGGCTTAGCTCAAGACAATCGAACGGCGGTTGACAAGTGGGAGGCAGATTCGATCGTTCTATCGAAAGATGCAAATTCAAATCTAGGGATGTCCATGATTACTAAGAAGACCGCAGAAGAAGTCGAAGGTGGAAAAGTGGCCTATCTTGCCCAAACTCCAGGAGTCGTGACTAGTAAAGACAGTACAGAAGAAGGAAAAATCAATGTTAGCTTCTTTGGTATCGATAAAGATCAGTTCATCATGCCGAATCTTGTTGAAGGAAAAGCTTTTAATAACGATGATGAGGCAATAGGCGATATTAGCCTGAAGGAAGAATATGGTCTAGCCGTAGGAGATACGGTTAAGTTATCTGGTAGTGATAAGACGTTTAAACTAACTGGTTTTACGGATCATGCCAAGTTTAATGTTTCACCGGTTCTTTATACGACCATCAATGCTTACCAACAAATCCGCTTCGAAAAAGAAGACACAAGTGAGAATGCACGGATCAATGCAATAGTTGTCAGAGGAAAAATCAACGATTTACCTGAAGACTTGGAACAGATCAAAATTTCTAAATTCATCAATGAATTACCTGGATACAATGCACAAGTATTGACTTTTGGGTTTATGATTGGCTTTTTGATTGTTATTGCGGCTATCGTGATCGGGATTTTTATTTATGTACTGACGATGCAAAAAATCAATATCTTTGGTGTAATGAAAGCCCAAGGAATCACGGGAGGATTTATTGCACGCTCTGTAGTGGCACAAACATTCATTTTATCCTTTGTTGGTATTCTTCTTGGTCTAGTGGGAACAGTGGGAACATCTCTTGTTCTACCTGATGCGGTTCCATTCCAAAGCAATTGGCTATTTTTTGGCGTCATTAGCTTGTTGATGTTGGTAGTGGCTGTGTTAGGCGCACTATTTTCTGTTCGGACGATCGTGAAAATCGATCCGCTGAAGGCCATTGGATAAGAAGGAGGAAGAACATGAAAGCAATAGAATTTAAAGAAGTAGAAAAAAGTTTCCAAGATGGCGACCAAGTAGTAAAAGCATTGAAAGAAACAACAATGAGTATCGATAAGGGGGAATTTGTTGCAATCATCGGTCCTTCGGGATCAGGAAAAAGTACCTTTTTGACTTTAGCAGGTGGATTGCAGACACCTAGCAGCGGATCTGTATTTATCAATGATCAGGAATTCAGTAATCAAAAAGAAAGCGAACGTGTTAAACTCCGCTTCAAAGAAATTGGTTTTATCTTGCAAGCATCAAATCTGGTTCCTTTTCTGACAGTAAAAAAGCAGTTATTATTAGTAGATAAAATCAAACATGAACGTCGGCAAAAAGAAGCAAAAGAATTATTTGAGCAGCTTGGCGTAGATAAGCTAATCAACAAGTATCCAGAAGAACTATCTGGTGGTGAAAGACAAAGGGTGGCAATTGCTCGTGCATTGTACAATGATCCGTCTATTATTCTAGCAGATGAACCAACTGCCAGTTTGGATTCAGAAAAGGCAAGAGAAGTAGTCGATATTTTGGCAAAAGAATCAAAAGAAAAAAATAAAGCAACAATCATGGTGACGCACGACACACGGTTGATTGACAAATGCGATAGAATATTTATGATGGAAGATGGTGTATTGAAAGAAAAAGAATAACCAAAAAGTAGGTGGAAAAATGGTCCATCGATACAATAAAGACACGCAACAAAAAATTTTAAAAGAAGCGACTGACTTGTTCATGTCCAAGGGCTATCTTGGTACTTCAACAAGAGAGATCGCACAAAAAGTTGGGATCACCCAGCCCAATCTTTATCACTATTTTAGTGATAAAGAAAAGTTATATACAGCAGTATTAGAAAAGCACTTAGAAGATGTTGGGAAAGCGTTGAGAGAAATCGTCCAAACAAGCGAAACGACATTTCAAGTGATGTTGACAAAAATGGCTCAATTTTTGATTGAGACGCATCTTGTTGATTTATTTCTGATGCTTCACGACCTTGAAAGCAATCTTTCCAATGAAACGAGAGATTATCTTTTCTTTCTATGGAAGAAAAATTATCGTGAACCATTTGAAGAAATTTTTTCAACAAACCAATCCGTGTTAAGAAGTGGGATTTCCAAAGAAATTGCAGCAAGGCATTTTTTCTTAGTGTTGGCACCGTACATCACTCGATCAAAAAGACCTGTAGAAGAACCGTTGAATGTGGAACAATTGATTGATTTATATTTGAATGGTGTATTAGGACAAACATAAAGCTGTTATATGTGGAGAAAAATAGTTAGGTAAAGAAACAAGATATGACGAAAATCGTTGTATCTTGTTTCTTTTTTATACGGCTAGGTTTTCATGTATAAAACTTTGTTATTCTCTCATAATTATCAAGGGATATTTTATTTATTATTTCATTCTAATTGAATCGTTATCAAAAGGGATTTAACCAAAAAGTAGTTTTTGTTTACTTATAAATAACGTAAACAATATAAAAGAAAACGTTTGCAAACAGAATTCCAGAATGTTACTATTTAGTTGTAATTATAAAGTCAATGTTTCTGGTGCGTTTGTTCTGTCGGTGATCTAGGAGGTGTTTTTATTTAATAACACAAATAATTAATTATTTGTAGAATGAAAGAAACTATTTATTTGGTGGATGAATCATAACGAATAGACAAAAGGAGGTTTCAAAATATGTCAAAAATGAAAAAAATCAGTTTAGCCGTAATGTTATTTTCATCGGTGATGTCTGTCACATCTCCGTTATTAGGACAAAAAGACTCTGTCTATGCCGAAGAAACAGCTCAAGTTGTTCAAGCAAAAGAATACCGGAATGTCATGTATTATGGAGATTGGTCCATCTGGGATGGTGAAGGGAAATTTCTTCCTCAAGATATTCCAGCGGATCAGCTAACACATTTGAACTTTGCCTTTTTAGATTTTGATAGCGAGGGGAATCTGACATTTACAGATGCAGATGCTGCTGTAGGTGCATCTTTAGAACAACCTGGCGTAGGATGGAACACACCAAGTTCTGGGATTTTGAATGCAATCCAAGATTTACGCGGCAAAAATAAAAATCTAAAAATAGGCGTATCTTTAGGCGGATGGTCAAAATCAGGAGACTTTTCAGAAGTGGCAGCTGATCCAGTAAAACGTAAAAATCTAGTAGAAAATATCACGAAATTTATTAAGTATACCAATATGGATTTTGTCGATGTCGATTGGGAATATCCAGCTGATGTCCGTCAGCCAGATCTAGTAGATAATGTAAACGATGAAGGAACACCACATGCCAAACCGGAAGACAAAGAGAATTACATCACGCTTTTAAAAGAGATTCGCGAGTCAATTGATCAACAAGGAGAAAAGTTAGGGAAAACATATGAATTATCTGTAGCGCTTCCTTCTTCCAGAGAAAAATTAAATGATGGGATTGACATTCCTAAATTATTCTCTGTGGTCGATTTTGCCAATATCATGACCTATGATTTGAATGGGGCATGGAGTCCCAACAGTGCTCACCATACGGCACTATATGGCAATCCAGCTGATCCTAATTATGAAGAAGGTCTTTCTGTCGATCAGACAGTCAAATTTTTACAAAAAGAAGGAGCTCCTTCCGACAAAATCGTGATTGGTGCAGCTTTTTATACACGCGGCTGGCATGAGGTAGAAAGCGGGGATAACAAAGAGCTACCTGGTTTGTTCCAATCAGCAAAAGCAAGTAACCAAGATGCCGATCAAACACCTTCTTACGGTGCCAAAAACAAAAACGATCTCGTTTCAGGAAATGGTGGTAGAGCTGGCGGCGTCTGGCCTTATCGGAATATCGCTGATTTGATTGATCAAACAGCAGACTTAAAAGAATATTGGGATGATGTAGCGAAAGCACCTTATATGTACAGTAAAACAACAGGAGAATTCTTTACTTATGACAATGTCAAATCTGTCAGCTACAAAGCAGAATATGTAAAAGAAAATGAATTAGGTGGAGTAATCTCCTGGATGCAATTACAAGATAAGGAAACCAACAGTAGTAAGAGAGACGAGCTGACTAATGCGATCAAACAAGGATTATTCGGTGACGAAAAACTGTCAGAACAAGAAATAGTTTCCTCCCCGTTAGCGATTGATGTGGATATTTCTACTTATAGTGAATATGGTGCGAATGGTTATAACATCACTATCAAGAACAACGAGCAGCTTAACGAAACTTCTAGTGTATTGAGTGCAGTGGAATTAGCCCAAGAAACAATCAAATTCCCTAAACTGTATATTCCAATCCACTCAGCTGAAAGTCTAAGTGTCGGAGATTACAAAGCTGGAACAGTAACGATAGAAAATGGGTATGTCGTGATTGATTTAGCTTCTGTATATGATGGTAAACATATCGAGCCAGATGCTTCTTATGAATTTAGATTAAGATCAAGTGATGAAAATCCAACAGTCGATCGAATTGGCCATATTGCGTTAGTCCAAAGAATCGGAGATGAAGGAGCGGAAATCAATCGGCAAGTCATCTATGGAAAAGAACTGATACCGGATCCATCCGATACGCAGCCCCTATCTGTACCCGAAAATCTAGCTGTTTCAGATATTCAAGGAACACAAGTTACTTTGAGTTGGGAAGAATCAACAGACAATAATCAGGTGGCAGGTTATTACATCTATCGTGATGGTCAGCGTGTAGCACAAACAACTCATACTCGATATACAGATACAGGTTTGGAGACAAATACACCGTACACTTATACAGTCAGTGCATTTGACGCTTCTGGAAATGTATCTGAGAAAAGCTTGCCGATAACGATCACAACGGAAAGCGAAGACCCTGCTCCAGGATATGAAGAATGGAATCCAGAAAAAGCTTATGTCAAGGGAGACATCGTCACTTATCAAGGGAAAGTTTATCAGGCAAAGTGGTGGAATCAAGGAGAAGAACCAGGTTCTAATGAGTGGGGCGCATGGGAACTGATTGGTTAAATTTGCTGTTTATTTGAAAACACGGGGCTGTGACAAAATGTTTGTCGCAGCTCCTTTTTTGCGTACTTAAGCTGATTTTAAGTTTTGCCCCTTAGTCTGAATCTACGAGGTGAGAGTCAAACATGAAAAAAATAATTGGAGCTTTTGTATGTGCAATCATTATCATTATTATCTGTTTTCGAATAGATGTTTTTGGTCAAAAAAAGATAGTTGAACAAACGGTCAACAGTACGAACAGCACGGTTACAAAGACAAAGAAATCATCTGATGACACAGAACAAGAGACATTAGTCAAAATCGGAAAAAATGACCGTACACTATATACAGATGACTCGCTAACGACCCCATTAGCAACTATAAACGGCGGAGAACTGACGGAGTTTCTTTCCGAAACAAAAAATGCTTATCAGATTAAGACTAATGATGGCTATACTGGATATTTAGCCCTCGTAGATGGAACCAAAGTCACAAAGAATATACAAACAAAACCGAAAGAGTTATCTGATGCAGTGATTGTATTAGATCCTGGGCATGGCGGAAATGATACTGGGGCATTAAGCAATGATGAACAAACAGAAGAAAAGGATATAACATTAAGTACAGCCATAAAAGTAAAAAAGGCGCTAGAGGATGCTGGAGCAACGGTTTATTTGACCCACACTACAGATGAATTAGTACAGCTTGGAGATATATGCGACTACAGTGAAGAAAAAAAGGCAGATGTCTTTATCAGTTTACACGCAGACTCTACGGAATATGCGAATGAAGCAACTGGGATCACGACATATTATTACTATGGACAAGAGGAAACATTAGCACAAACAATCGCTGATTTCTTCACTGATCTGCCTCTGGATTCAAGAGGAATCTCCACTGGGAACTATCAAGTTCTTCGAGAAAATCTTCAACCTTCTATTTTAATCGAGATGGGTTATATGAATAATGATAGTGATTTAGAGGAATTAGTAACAGACAGTTATCAGCAGCAAATCGCTGCAAGTTTGACACAAGCATTGACCACCTATTTTCAGCAATAAATAAGGAAAGAGGTTGTGACAGAAGTGGTCAGCTTCAAGAAATAAGAAGGAATTGACGAAATTTGCTTCTCAAATTTTTGTGAAATTTCGGCTTATTTTTCGAAGAAGCTACTTCTGGAACACCGTTTAAGGAAAGAGGTTGTGAAAAAGCTGTCCTGCATCAAGTAATAAGAACAGCCAAACAAAAATAGCTCCTCCTATTTTTCGTTTGGTTGGACTTATTACCGCAGATGCAAGTTTTTGAACACCATTTATTTTTTTAGTAGATTCAACGCTTTTTCTGTATTGGCAAAGTGAAGTTTGGCATATTTTTCAAGCATAGGCATGCCGCCTTTTTCTAATAGTTTTGCCGCTATTTGATCAGATTTCGTTCCAGCTCCTGAGGGAAGGGTGATTCCAGCTTCAGCTGATGCTTTGTCTAACTCTTCTAAAAAGCTAGCACGACTGATGATAGAAGCAGCAGCAACAGCTAAATGATATTGTTCACCTTTAGTAACGAAGTACAGTTTTTCTAGCAAGTGATTTTTTTCTAAACGCGCATATTTTTTAAAATTTGCTTCTGGCGTAAACTGATCGATCAAAATCGCTTCTGGTTTTTCTGGTGCGATTTTTTTTAGCAGCAAATGGATTGCTTGATTATGCAAAGCGACTTTCATCCGAACGGCATTGTATTTTGGCTGGATCTCATTGTATTTTTCTGGGGGCAAGACAAGTAGTTTGTAAGGGATAGTTTCTTTTAAGATACCAGCAAGTTGGATGATTTGGCTATCTTTTAACTCTTTTGAATCTCGAACACCAAGTTTACGTAATTCTGCAAGCTGATCACGTTTCACATAAGCAGCACATACTGTTAGTGGACCGAAATAGCTACCATTTCCGACTTCATCGCTGCCTAAAACGGATAATTGACTGATATTTTTTGGCAAAGAAGAGACCGTTCTTGCTGGTTTGGCCTGTTTATCCTGTGCCTGTCCCCAGCGCTGAGCTTCCGTTTCTGCGTTTGCCCCTTGGAACATCACTTTTCCTGATGTGTAAGCAGTGATGGTCGTCCCGTCTTTTTTTGCAGCAAAGATAGTATAAGGAATCTGTTTATTTAACAAATAAGAGCGATAGTATGCTTTCATTTGACTAAGTTGGTCGTTCGTTGCTTTGATAATGACGTTGCTCATAAAATTCTCCTCGTTTTTATACATAAATCTATACCGCAACTCCTGACTTTTCGTTTTCTAAGAGGTTGCGAGACATAGCATTTTTTTAAAGTTTATCATATAATAGTTAAGTATGTGAAAAATATTTGTGGAGAACGGTGAAAGAACCAACTTCATGGTACACTAAATAAAACTTTCATCAAATAGGAGGAAATGATTCGTATGGCGCACGAAAAAACACGCTACAAAGCAGTGATTGCCAACCAAACATATACTATTATCGGACGGGAAACCAAGCATCATATGGATATCGTAACGAAGCTGATTAATGAGCAGTTAGCAGAATTGAAACAATTATCACCACAAATGGATAATGAACAAGCAGCGATCTTGATGGCTGTCAATGCGCTTTCGGATCAATTGAAGAAACAAGAAAGAATCTTGGAACTAGAAGAAGAAACAGCAGAATTAAAGAAAAAAATGATCAAATTTACAGAGCTTGAAAATCGCGTAAAACGCATGGAAGCAATCGAGAATGAAGCTCGAGAAGTACTGAAAGAAAATGGACAAGCAGATTATACTATTAAAAATCATGTGGAAGCACAACAGATTTTAAATGAAAAACGAAAAGGACAAATCAAACAAAAATCTTCTAATTAAGATCCTTTTATTAAAATAAGAAAAATTTAAAAAAGTTAGAAGAGAAAGGAACGTAGCATGCTGAGTTTGCTGATTTTATTTTTATTGCTAATTGCGTTTTTTTCTGGAGCACGTCGCGGGTTTGCTTTACAAGTCATATTCGCAATCGGATATGTGTTGTCATTTATTGCTGCCCAGCATTTTTACAAACCATTAGCAAGTCATTTGGAATTATACATTCCATACCCAGCTGTCACCCCGACATCAAAGTTAGCATTTTTTGATCAAGTATTTGCCTTTCACCTAGATGAAGCTTTTTATGCAGGAACGGCTTTTCTGATCATTTTGCTGATTGGCTGGCTGATCACCCGATTTGTGGGGGTCTTTGTCCATGGATTGACATATGTGCCAATCTTGAAACAGGTAGACTGGATTGCAGGAGGTATCCTGTCACTAATCATGGCTTACGTTACTATATTTTTGATTTTGCAGTTACTTGCCTTTGTTCCATTAGATGTGGTCCAAAACCAATTCGGCGAGCATAGTTTCGCTCGTCTTATCGTTGAGAGAACGCCCTTTCTTACCAACAAGATGTATGAGCTTTGGGTAACGAATATTTTGAATTAAGGAAAATAGGGCTAGAAAAATATTTTTTTAGAAAAACTTTTACAAGAATGTTTTGTTTTTTGTACACAGTAGTTTATTTAAGAAGGCTGCGCAACGTATGTCCGGCACAGCCCTTTTTTCATAGTGAAAGATAAGGTGATAAAATGAATAACCGAATCCTTGAAACATTGGAATTTGAAAAAGTCAAACAGATGGTCAAACAATTTGTAGTGACTGCACAAGGAAAAGAAGAACTGGCAGAATTGGTACCAGTGAGCGAGAAACAAACGATCACAGAATGGCTTCAAGAAACTGAGGATGGGTTGAAAGTACAACGTCTGCGAGGCGGGGTTCCTATACCAAAACTTGAAAATATCCGCCCTCATATGAAACGGATCGAAATCGGGGCAGATTTGAATGGAGTGGAGCTTGCACAAGTTTCCAGAGTGTTATCTACGACAAGTGAATTGCATCGGTTCATTGATGATCTTTCTGACAGTGAAATCGAATTTGCGCGTTTGTATATGTGGGCAGATCAGCTAGTCACGATTCCTGTTTTAAGTCGTCGTTTAAAGGAAGCAATTGATGAAGACGGACGCGTGACCGACGATGCTTCTCCTGAGCTAAAAATCATAAGACAGAACATTCGTCGAAGTGAACAAGCTGTTCGTGAACAGTTAGACGGAATCGTCCGTGGGAAGAATGCAAAATATTTGAGCGATGCAATCATCACCATGCGAAATGACCGCTACGTTATCCCAGTCAAACAAGAATACCGCGGTGTATTTGGCGGTGTAGTTCACGATCAAAGTGCTTCAGGACAGACTTTATTTATTGAACCAAAACAAGTGGTGGATTTGAATAATCGTTTGCGTCAATACCAAATCGCTGAACGAAATGAGATTCAACGTATTTTAAGTGAACTTTCTGCAGAACTTGTTCCACATCGTCAAGAAATCATCCACAATGCTTATGTGATTGGTAAAATGGATCTGATGAATGCAAAAGCACGATTTGGTAAAGAAGTAAAAGCCATCGTGCCGGGAATCAGTGAAGACAATCATGTCGTCTTGAAACAAGCAAGACATCCGCTGATTGATCAGGAAAAAGTAGTTCCTAATGACATCGCAATTGGAAAAGACTATCAAGCCATCGTCATTACAGGACCTAATACAGGTGGGAAAACGATCACGTTGAAGACTTTAGGTCTGTTACAGCTGATGGGGCAAGCAGGGTTGCCGATTCCTGTAGGAGAAGAAAGCCAAATCGGTATTTTTGAAGAAGTATTTGCGGATATAGGTGACGAACAATCGATTGAGCAAAGTCTATCGACCTTTTCTTCTCATATGACGAACACTGTAGATATTTTATCAAAAGTCAATGAAAAAAGTCTGGTACTATTTGACGAGCTTGGTGCAGGAACAGATCCACAAGAAGGTGCTGCTCTAGCCATCGCAATCTTAGATGATCTTGGTAAAAAGTCTGCTTATGTGATGGCAACTACGCACTATCCTGAATTGAAAGTTTATGGATACAATCGGGCAAATACGATTAATGCCAGCATGGAGTTCGATGTGGATACACTAAGTCCAACGTATCGTTTACTGATTGGTGTGCCTGGACGAAGCAATGCATTTGAAATCTCCAGTCGATTAGGCCTTGATACAGATGTTATTAATGAAGCAAAGCAGTTGATGAATGATGAGAGCCAAGATTTAAATGAAATGATCACAGATTTAGAGAATCGCCGGAAAATGGCAGAGACCGAATATCTGGAAATGCGACATTTTGTTTCTGAGGCACAAGAACTTCATCATGATTTGAAAGAAGCTTACAGCTATTTCTTTGAAGAACGTGAAAAAGAAATAGAGAAAGCAAAGAAAAAAGCAAATGAAGTCGTGTCAGAGGCGGAAGAAAAAGCAGAAAAAATCATTGCTGATATTCGTAAAATGCAACAGCAGATCGGGCAAGGAAATGTGAAAGAGCATCAGTTGATCGATGCAAAGACCCAATTAGCAAATCTACATCAAGAAGAAACTTTGAAGAAAAATAAAGTATTGAAGAAGGCGAAAGAACAAAAAATATTGAAACCGGGAGACGAAGTGTTGGTTACGACTTACGGTCAAAGAGGGACGCTTTTACGTAAAAACGGGAATCAGTGGCAAGTAGAAATCGGCATACTAAAAATGAATGTGTCCGAAGACGAACTGACGCCTGTTGCTCCTCAAAAAGAGCCGACACAACGAGTTGTCCATGCTGTACGTTCTGAATCTAGCAGTCATGTGCCGAATCAATTGGACCTTCGAGGAAAACGTTATGAGGAAGCGCTAAGTGAAGTAGATCAGTATTTGGATTCTGCTATCCTAGCAGGTTATCCTCAAGTGACTATTGTCCACGGAAAAGGAACAGGCGCACTTCGCAAGGGAATTACTGATTATCTTAAAAACCATCGGAGCGTCAAAAGCTTTGAGTTTGCACCGGCAAATCAAGGCGGAAATGGTGCGACAATTGTTAAATTTAAGTAAAACTTACTAAAGGTAAGCAGATGGTTCGCTATCCAAGGATAGAAATGCTATACTGGTCATAGATTTTAAAAATGGAGGTCTTTGATATGTCACAAGTAATTACAGATAAGACATTTAACGAAGAAACAGACAAAGGACTTGTATTAATTGATTTTTGGGCAACTTGGTGTGGTCCATGTCGTATGCAAGCACCGATTTTGGATCAATTGGAACAAGAATATGATGAAGAAGAATTCAGAATTGCTAAAATGGATGTGGATGAAAACCCAGAAACTCCTCAACAATTCGGAATCATGAGTATTCCAACATTAATGTTGAAAAAAGATGGTCAAGTAGTAGAAAAAGCTGTTGGTGTTCATTCAAAAGAACAACTACGTCAAATGATCGATCAATATTTATAAAAGCTTAAAGCAAAAATAAGCTGAGGATGGGACTGAATTCAGTTCCGTCCTCGGTTTTTTTGCGGTTGAGTTAAGGTTATTCAAATTAACATTTTTTGAGTATAATTACGTTGTCAGGCTGGATTGTTTTTTTGACAGACATGCTATAATAACTTTAATTGAATATGAAGGGGAGTACCAGATGAACGAACGAATCAAAAACAAACTAGCTTTACTTCCTGATCAGCCCGGCTGTTACTTGATGAAAGATAAAAATGGAACGATCATTTATGTCGGAAAAGCCAAAATATTGAAAAATCGCGTCCGCTCATATTTTACTGGCAGCCATAATACGAAAACGGAACGGCTTGTTAGTGAAATTGAAGACTTTGAATACATCGTTACAGAATCGAATATCGAAGCATTGCTCTTAGAAATCAATCTGATAAAGAAAAATGATCCTAAATACAATATTATGTTAAAGGATGATAAAACTTATCCTTTCCTTAAGATAACGAATGAAAAATATCCCCGTTTGGTGATTACTCGCAAAGTACTAAAAGACAAAGCACTGTATTTTGGACCATATCCTGATGTCGGTGCGGCGAATGAGACAAAGAAGATTCTCGACCGATTATTTCCTCTGAGAAAATGCAAACCTAGTCAGACAAAGGAGCCTTGTCTTTACTATCATTTGGGGCAATGTCTGTGTCCTTATTATTTCGATGTAGATCCGAAAGTCTATACGAAAATCGTTGATGAAGTGAAAAACTTTTTAAACGGAGGACACGAAAAAATCGAGTCAGAGATCCATCGGAAAATGGAAAAAGCTGCTGAAAACACGGAATTTGAAAAAGCTGCAGAATACCGAGACCAGATCCGTGCTATCGAAACAATCATGACTCGCCAAAAAATGACAAATACTGATTTACTGGATCGAGATGTATTTGGTTATGCGATTGATAAAGGCTGGATGTGTGTCCAAGTGTTTTTTGTAAGACAAGGAAAGTTAATTGAACGAGATGTTTCAATGTTTCCTTTCTATAACGAAGCAGAAGAAGATTTTTTGACTTATATTGGCCAGTTTTATCAGGAAAATGAACATTTCATTCCTAAAGAAGTCTTGATTCCTGATACGATCGACAAACCAAGTGTAGAAGCTTTGTTGGATACGAAAGTTCTACAACCAAAACGAGGCGAAAAGAAAAAATTAGTGGAATTGGCGAATAAGAATGCCTCAGTTGCTTTGAATGAACGATTTGATTTGATTGCTAGAAAGCAGGAGCGGACGATCGGAGCAGTTGAACGTTTAGGAAACGCAATGAATATCCCGACCCCAATACGCATCGAATCTTTTGATAACTCCAATATCATGGGGACGAATCCTGTGGCTGCGATGGTCGTATTCATTGATGGAAAACCAGCAAGAAAAGAATATCGGAAATACAAAATAAAAACAGTCAACGGACCGGATGATTATGCATCGATGAGAGAAGTCATCTATCGCAGATATTCACGAGTGATTCGTGAAGGGTTGCCTTTACCTGATTTAATCTTGATTGATGGAGGAAAAGGACAAGTCGATGTAGCAAAAGATGTCTTAGAAAATCAATTAGGAATCGATATTCCTATTGCTGGTATGGCAAAAAACGATAAACATAAAACAAATGAGTTGCTATTCGGTACAGATTTGGCTGTAGTACCACTTGAGCGAAATTCACCTGAGTTTTTCTTGCTCCAGAGGGTCCAAGATGAAGTCCATCGATTCGCGATTACTTTCCATCGGCAGCTGCGTAGTAAAAACAGTTTTGCTTCCCGATTAGATGAAATCGAAGGGCTAGGACCGAAACGAAAAAAAATGTTGCTTAAAGAGTTCAAATCATTGAAAAATATCACAGCAGCTACGATAGAAGAATTACAAGAAATCGGACTACCGAAAAATGTCGCACAAAACGTATTTGATAAATTACATCAGGAATGAGAAAAGGGCACTTTACAAAGAAAGTAAAGTGTCCTATCATTTTATTTACAACAACAAGAGAGTATACGTTTTGTTGGTAAATAATAAATCGCTTACATCTGGTGTTTTAGGATATATGGATTTATTGAAGAAGGAGTGAAGAAATGTTAGAAGTCAAGAATCTTGTTAAAACTTTTGGGAACTACACAGCTGTCGATCATGTCTCTTTCCAAATCCCAGACGGAAAAATCATGGGGCTGATTGGTCAAAACGGTGCTGGGAAGACAACGACTTTTCGTTTGATCTTGGATTTTTTGACACAAGACCAAGGAGAAGTGTTATGGAATGGTCATCATCTTGGGGAGAAAGATTATGATATCATCGGTTATCTTCCAGAAGAACGAGGACTTTATCCAAAAGTAACGATTCAAGACCAACTGCTTTATTTTGCAGAACTTAGAGGGAAATCAAGAAAAGAAATTGAACCAAAAATCGATTTTTGGATGAAAAAATTTCAGGTAAAAGGGAAAAAGACGGATAAAGTAAAATCTTTGTCTAAAGGGAATCAGCAAAAAGTCCAGCTCATCGCCACATTGATTCATGAACCTAAATTGATCATTTTGGATGAACCATTTAGCGGGTTAGATCCGGTAAACGCGGAATTACTGAAAGATGGAATATTGGAATTGAAGAAACATGGTTCGTGTGTCATTTTTTCTAGCCATAATATGGATAATGTAGAAAAAATCTGTGATCATTTGATCATGCTACGAAACGGAAAAATGGTTTTGAATGGAAAAGTCCATGAGATCCGTGAATCATTTGGCCGTACGAAGTTATTCTTGGAATCTGGGTTAAGCCAACAGGAAGTAGAAGAAATCGAAGGCGTGAAAAAAGTGATCCTTCGTGAGGATAATACGTTAGAGATTACATTAGAAGATCCTGAAGCAGGGAAAGAAATCTTTACTCGTGCGACTCAATTCGGCTATATTCCTATGTTCAACCAGCAGCCGCCAACTTTGGAAGAGATTTTCAAATTGAAAGCAGGTGAAATCGATGCGTAAGTTTTGGATTATTACCAAAGATGTCTATTTAAAAAATGTCAAGTCGATTTCTTTCTTGATTATGATATTAGTCCCTTTCATCATGCTAGGTATTATTTATGTAGCAGGAAACTTTGCCCAGCAAAATAGTGATGTCAATAAAATCGGCGTATTGGCTGATAATGAGCAAATCAGTCAGCAAATGAGCCAAGTCAAAACAGATGATTTTGAGTTCAAAGCAGTGGATTCTGAAGAAAACGCACAAAAAGACCTTTCGGAAGAAAAAATTGATGCTTATTTAGTAGTCTCAACTGATAAAGATAAAGTAAATGGGACGCTTTATAGTGAAAATTCATTGGGACAAAGTACACAACTGCTGATACAACAACAATTGACAGGCTTGCAATCGATGCTTCGAGCAAGCGAATTAGGTATTTCTCCAGAAGAAGTAGCAAGTTTGAGCCAACAGGCAAGTTTGACTCGACAAAAAGTCAACTTTGATTCAAAAGGAAAAATGTCGGTAGGAGAAGATAATTCGACAGTCCAATATGTTGTCAGCTATGTGGCGACGATTGTCTTGTTCATTATCATTCTGACTTATGCACAAATCATTGCACAAGAGATTGCTTCTGAAAAAGGCACGCGGATCATGGAAGTGATCCTGTCCAGTACGACTGCACAAAAGCATTTTTACGGGAAACTAACTGGTGTTTTGCTTGTTGCATTAACGCAAATGGCATTATACGGCATTATTTTTGGTGTAGGATACAATCAATTCAAAGATATGGAAATGGTCAAGAATATATTGGATGGTATCTCATTAGATAATTTGATTGGACCATTCTTGTGGTATTCTCTTCTATTTATGATCTTTGGCATTTTGATTTTTTCTGTTTTGGCAGCTTTATGTGGCTCTTTGGTCAACAAAGCAGAAGATACAGCAAAAGCAATCTTGCCAGTGACTTATTTATCTTTAGGCGGATACATGCTTGGGTTGATATTAGGTGCGTCAGATCCAAATAATATCGTTATTCGAATCACTTCGTATATTCCATTTTTATCTTCCTATATTATGCCGGTTCGCTTGGCAAATGAGACAGTCGGTATGGGTGGAGCATTGATTTCCTTGTTGGTACTTGTAGCCGTGACATTCTTATTGATGATTTTGTCTGCAAACATGTACAAATCGAATGTACTCGTGTATAGCGAAGGCGGATTATGGAGTTCATTGAAACAATCGATTTCAATTATGAGAAATGAACGAAAAAAAGCATAAAATATAAAAAAATATAGAAGGAAGCTGGACATTTATTGTTCTCAGCTCCTTTTTTGTATAGACCTATTTCTATTTTTTTATTATATTTGATATATATCCATTGAAAATAGTGTATAACAACTTTATAATATTGAGTATACCAATTTTTGGAGGCGTTTTAATGGACCGCTATTTAGATTTACTTTCAGAGAAATTCCCCACAACGGAAGATGTCATCACGGAAATCATCAATCTCGAAGCAATTTTACAGCTTCCAAAAGGAACAGAGTTATTTTTGAGCGATATACATGGCGAATTTCCTGCTTTTGATCATATTCTGCGTATCGGTTCAGGAAATCTTAAAGAAAAGATCAAAGACCTTTTCTCTGAACAAATGACGGAAACAGAGATTAGCCAATTCACTATTTTTACGGCTTATCCAGAATATGCATTGACGACTGAGTGGTACAAAAAACAAGATAAATCCCAGCTGATCCATCGTTTGATCGATCTTTTACGGTTTACGACAGTCAAATACACTCGATCAAAAGTTCGAAAAGGATTGCCGAAAGAATATAGCTATATCATTGAGGAACTCTTGTATATCGATGATCGTATCAACGGGAAAAAAGACTATGTAAAAAAAATCATTGAACAGCTTGTCTTGATGAAGGAAGAAGAAAAATTTTTAACAAAACTTGCGCAGACGATCCAAAAATCTGTCATCGATCATTTGCATATCGTGGGTGATATTTTTGATCGGGGAACTCAAGCAGCCAAAGTGATGGATCGAATCATGGATTTTTCCTCTGTAGATATCCAGTGGGGGAATCATGATATTTTGTGGATTGGTGCGTATTGCGGCTCTGAGGCATGTTTATTGACGCTTTTACGGATTGCCGCACGCTACAACTATTTATTTGAATTAGAGAAAGAATATGGATTAAATTTACGTCCATTATTTTCTTTTGCCCATCAAACTTACCAGAAGAATCCTGTATTTACACCTAAAAACGGGAAAGATCTATCTGAAAGAGAACAAGAAGAATTAGAAAAGATCCATCAAGCACTTTCTATCCTCCAATTCAAATCAGAACATCAGTTGTTGGATCGACGACCTGAATTTAAAATGGACGATCGTAAATTGTTGGAAAAAATCAACTACGAGGAATCAACAATCGATTTAGAAGGTCAGCTCTATGAGTTGAAAGGGACTTGTTTTCAAACGATCCAGCCAGATGATCCTAAAAAGTTCTTGGAAGAGGAACAAAAAGTGATCGATAGTTTGATGTATTCATTCCAACACTCGTTAAGAATGCAAAAACACATGACGTTTTTGATCGAAAAAGGGGGAATGTATCTCACGAATAATCAGCATGTACTGTTTCATGGCTGTATACCTGTAGATGAAAAGGGGCAGCTCTTAGCATTTGAATTAGACCAATCTTATCGCGGAAAAGAATTACTGGGATTTTTTGAAAAACAGATAACTGAAAGCGCAAAAGATTTGACTGCAAAAGAAGACTTGGCGACCGATTTGATTTGGTATGCGTGGAGCGGGCCATTTTCGCCTTTATTCGGCAAGAGTAAAATGGCAACTTTTGAGCGCTATTTTCTCACAGAGCCTCATACGCACGTCGAAAAAAGCAATCCCTATTATCACTTGCGAGATGAAGAGTGGTTCAGTGAAAAAATTTTGGCAGAATTCGATGCAAAAGAAGAAGGTTCAGCAATCATCAATGGACACACACCAGTAAAAGTAAAAAAAGGGGAGTCACCGATCAAAGCAAACGGAAAAGCATTTGTTATTGACGGAGGTCTATCCAAAGCTTATCAAAAAACAACCGGGATTGCTGGCTACTCACTACTATGCAATTCTTACGGTTTCCAAATCGTGACACATTATCCGTTCTTGCCTATTGAACAACAATTTGCAAAAAAATCTGATCAAACGAATGTAAAAAAAGTGATCGAGCAGCAGCTCCCACGCAAACTTAATCGAGATACGACAAAAGGAATGGAATTACAGCAACAGATTACTCAGCTCCAAAGGCTGTTGGACTATCGAAAGGACGATTGAGAAAAATGCTAGCCAACATTGCTCAATAGACTAAAAAGCGACTGCAACAAAAGGCGTGCCACTGTCTCCTTCGGTATTAGCTCAAAAAACGGTAAAATATGAGAAGCGATTTTTCCGTTTTATTTCTCTAATACTCAGGTCAGGGCGCTGATTTCACGACCTCTGATTCACGGTGTTCAAAAGCTTGCATCTGCGGTAATAAGCCCAGCCAAACGAAAAATATGAGAAGCTATTTTTGTTTGACTGTTCTTATTACTTGATGCAGGACAGCTTTTTCACAACTTCCTCAGAAAAACGGTTAAAATTCATTCACAAAGAAATCGAATAAACGCTGTTCAGATGAATCTACACGATGAGAAAGTTCCGGATGCCATTGGACACCAAGGATTTTGTGCATATTATCTTTACTTTGGACTGCTTCAATGAGTCCATCGTTGGAAAAGGCGATGGCTTTTAACAAAGGAGAAAGATCTTTGACTGCCTGATGATGATAGGAATTCACAAAGTATGAATCAGGGAGAAGGTCACTTAATAAACTGTCCGAAACGATTTTGACTTCGTGAGTCGCAAACTGCGGGGCAGTGGGCTGTTGTTCGTGTTTTACGGACCATTTTGGATATAATGAAAGATCTTGATAAAGTGTTCCTTCCAACACGACATTCAATAGTTGAAGTCCTCGGCAGACTGCAAAAATCGGTTTTCTTTGTTTCAATGCTTCCAAAATCAATGCCTGTTCGAATTGGTCTCGTTGAATATTTGTTTCCGTCAGTTTTGGATGAGGATCTTCCATGTAAAGTTGCGGACTAACATCCTGACCGCCTGCAAAAATAAGTTTGTCGATTTTCTCAATTAGTTGAGGCGCTGAATCTGGAGACATGACTGGCAGAATAAGAGGCAATCCTTGAGCATCTAAAACTGCATCCACAAATCCCTGCGGTGTGTAGCTTACTTGATTTCCTTGGAAAATATCTGTTGCTCGAATCAGTTGATTCCCGGCAATGCCGATGATTGGTTTCATTTTTATTCCCCCTAAAGTAGACTAATTGTAACAAGGATTTAAAAAAATTTAAACTATGTAAGACTTGCCCCTATACTTATCTGTTCTTGCTGTGTTACTATCTGTAAAGAGAATTTTCGTGTGAAATTCATGACGATAGTTGAAAATATTGCTTAATTTGTTATAATAAAAAGTAAGCAGAAATAAAAAGGTTGGGCGTAAGCTTCAAGGATCTAGTTCTTCAAGGGGTGAGAAGGACATTTTATTGAAGGGGCCTGCCTATACTAAGTTATCTTTAGAGGTACATACTTTCAATGAAAAAAGAAAGCATGTACCTCTTTTTTAAATCGAAAGGAAGTGAAGCAAGTGTTAGAAGCATTGGAACAAATCCGAAAAGCAGAAGAAGAAAATGAGAAGCGTGCCCGAACCCTACGGCAGCAGTTGAAGACCTATGCAGAAGAAAAAGAGCAAGAATTGGAGATAATCCAAATAAACAATCGGCAACAGCTGAAACAGTTGGTAGAAGAAAAAGAACAATTCGAAAAGCAAGAATTAGAAAAAGAAAAAATGAAATTGAAAGCAGAAGCAGACAAGGTGCAAGCTACTTTGAAAGACCAATATCAAAAGCATCAGAGTCAAGCAATCGGTGCAATCATTGAAAGGGTGAAAGAAACTTATGGCCGTCACTAAGATGGAAAAAGTGACCCTCATTTCAGATAAAAGAAATCAGGAGAGGATTTTACAAGCAGTACAAGGAATCCAAAATGTTGAAATCCGGGATCTGTATCAAAATAGAACAAATAACCAGTGGGTAGAAAAATATTTTCCAGATACCACGATTATTGATAAAGAAGCAAAATTAAGCGCTTTAGGCAATCGACTGAAAGACATCCAAGAAGCTATCCAATTCATACAACACCACGGCGATAGCCGTCAAAAGAAACTCCATTTGAAACGTCAAGAACTTTCCTTACAAGACTTGGAAGCAAATTATTCCGAAGAAAATTTCATGAATAAATTAGAAGAAGTCCTTGATTTAAAAGAAAAGTGGGAACAGCTAACTGAAAAACGCGATCGTTTAGAAGAAGAGGAAGAATGGCTTCTTCATTGGCAACAGCTGGATATTGCTCCAAGTATGTATGCAAGTAAGACGACCCTTTTTGAGATGGGGACTGTGAGTGCAGCAAATTTTGAAAGTTTCAAGGAAGAACTGAGTAAACTTGATGACGTTTATATGGAAGAAATAGATTATACGCCAAAACAAGTTTATCTTTCGTATGTTGCTTTAAACAAATCAGCTGCTGCAATAGAAGAAATTGCTGGGAAATACGGGTTCAATAAAGAAACGTATCCTTATGAACAAAATCCTAAAGAAAAACTGCAAGAAACCAAACAGCAATTATCCATTGTTCACGAGCACCAAAAGAAGATAACAACAGCGTTAGGTCAGTGCAGCGGCTATATCCAAGAATTTGAATGGGTAGAAGAAGTCACACTTGCCGTTGCAGAACGGGAAAAAGTAAAAGAACGGTTTATCCATGCCACTTATCTGATCGTTTTGCAAGGTTGGGTAGATGCAGAAGAAAAACAGAATTTGATGCATCTGTTAAACGAAACTGTATCAGAAGAAGATATATATGTTAGTTTCGAAACACCAAACTCAGAAGAGATTCAGCAGGAAGTCCCTACTAAATTGAAAAATCATCCGCTTATCGAACCTTTTGAATTGCTGACTGAAATGTACAGTCTGCCAAAATATGAAGAAGTAGATCCAACACCTTGGATGACACCATTTTATCTTGTCTTCTTCGGGATGATGGTCGCAGATGTTGGTTACGGATTGCTGATGCTCATTGGGACAATACTAGCTCAAAAACTACTTGTTTTACCACGTGGGATGAAACGTTTCGTAAAATTCTTTGAGATTCTCTCGGTACCATCGATCATCTGGGGATTGATCTACAGTTCATTTTTCGGACAGGCATTACCAAAAGAACTGTTTGGCATTCGCTTGCCTTTCCCAATCCTATCTACGACGGATGACGTCAATACGATTTTGATTTTATCCGTGATTTTCGGTCTAATACAGATCTTGGTTGGATTATTTGTGGCAGCAAAGGAAAATATCAGGAGAAAAGATTACTTGAGTGCTGTCAGTGATGGATTTGCCTGGCAAGGAATCCTAATTGGAATCGTTATTGCATTGATTGGTGCCATGTTGATAAAAAATACAGCATTTGTTTATCTTGGCGTGGGGCTATCGATCATTGCTGCTTTATGTATCTTAATCGTGCCGATTATCCAATCGCCGTCTAAAGTCAAGGGTGCTGCTAAAGGAGCGTATAATCTTTACGGATTGACTGGTTATATCGGTGATTTAGTCAGTTATACACGTTTGATGGCACTAGGTATTTCAGGCGGAAGTATTGGCGCGGCATTCAATATGCTAGTTGCTTTCATGCCGCCAGCCGCTCGATTCAGTATAGGGATCCTTTTGATCATCGCTTTACACGCACTGAATATGTTTTTGACACTGTTGAGTGCCTATGTCCATGGCGCACGATTGCAGTATGTCGAATTTTTTGGAAAATTTTATACAGGAGGCGGACGTGCCTTTGACCCGCTGAAAACGGCGGAAAAATACGTCAACATCAATCATAAGAAAAAAAACAATAAATAATTGGAGGATTTTTATACAATGATGGATTACTTAATTAGTCAAAATGGTGGAATGGTATTTGCAGTATTAGCGATGGCAACAGCGACGATTTTTTCAGGGATCGGTTCAGCTAAAGGTGTTGGAATGACAGGTGAGGCAGCAGCAGCGTTAACAACAAGTCAACCCGAAAAATTCGGACAGGCTCTGATTCTGCAATTGCTTCCAGGTACGCAAGGGTTGTATGGATTCGTTATCGCCTTTTTGATTTTTATCAACTTAGGAAATGATATGTCAGTTGTACAAGGTTTGAACTTTTTAGGCGCTTCTCTGCCGATTGCTTTTACAGGCTTGTTTTCAGGTATCGCCCAAGGGAAAGTTGCAGCAGCAGGTATCCAAATTTTAGCGAAAAAACCTGAACATGCTACAAAAGGAATCATTTTTGCTGCGATGGTTGAAACATATGCGATTTTAGGTTTCGTTATTTCCTTCCTATTAGTATTGAATGCCTAAGCATAAAGGAGGAAAACCAGATGAACGCCATTGAAAAAATCATCTCTCAGATGAATGAAGCAGCAGAGCAAGAAAGAGCGGCGTTAGAGCAAGAAGAGCGAATGAAGATCGATCAAAACTTTGAACAAAAACGTACGCAAATCGAAACAGAACATCAAAAACAAAAAGAAAAACAAATCGAATTACTTGAAAAAAAATACCGTCAGCTTAGGAATCGCCAACAAGTAGAAGTGCGACAAGAAAATTTGAACGCGAAGCAGGAAATTTTACGTCGATTGTTTGCAGATGCAATAGCTGAAATGGAGAATTGGGATGAATCTGAACAAATCCAGTTTATCAAAAATTCATTGTATTCATTACCTTTGACAGGCAAAGTAACATTCATTGCTGGAGAAAAAACAGCAGCTTATCTTTCTCAGACATTGTTGGATGAATGGAACAATGAACTTCCATTTACGATGGTTTTAAGCGATGAATCTGTTGCTGGTCAAGCTGGGTTTCTGATAAACGATCAAGGAGTTCAGTATAATTTTCTTTTCAGCAGCCTTGTACAAGATATCCAAGGAACGATGAGTTTTGAGATTGCCAATCAATTATTCGAATAAGGAGGGATCAGTGTATGGAATACCACGAACTAAATCCCTTGATTCGCGGAAGAGAGCTTGAACTTTTGTCCAATGAGACATTTGAACGGATGATTCAAACCAATTCTGTCGAAGCACTTGGTGAGATATTGAAATCCACGATTTACAGTCCATATATCTATGACGGATATGAATATGACTTTGAACAGAATCTTTTAAAGGAGCAGAGCCGTCTATTTCGCTGGTTAAAGGAATCAGCACCGGAGCCTGAAATCGTTTGGATCTATACGATGCGTTATACTTTCCATAATCTGAAAGCTTTAACAAAGGCTGAGATGACAAATCAAAATCTGGACCATTTGTATATCGACGATGGGTTTTATTCATTAGAAACCTTGAAGGATGCCATTCATACGCAAGTTTCAAATGAACTCCCTGAAAGTATTATGGATAGTATACGAGAAGTCCGCGATTATTTTGAAGAGTCTACCATTCTTCAGGGAATCGATGTGATCTATGATCGGCAGTTTATGACTGAACAGCGACGGCTTGCCGATAAGCTAGGATATCAAGAATTACTGACAGAAGTCATTACTTTTATTGACTTGACCAATATCACAACGATGGCTCGAGGAATATTGCAGAAAAGAACATATGGGTTCATGACGACGGTGCTTTCCAGTTCGGGAAGTATCGAAAAAGAAGTATTTTTGAACTTTGTAGATAAAGACATGGAAGCTTACACGAACTTTCTATTAGAGACAGATTATGCTGAGTTTCTGCGTCCTGTCATCCGTGAGGGAAATCTTGATCTCGTAAAGCTTGAACAGTTGAAAGATGATTATCTAAGTTCATTGTATCAAGAAGCACAAACCCAGGCTTTCGGACCACTGCCACTACTAGCCTTTTTGAACGCAAAAGAGGTAGAAAGCAAAAACCTTCGTTTACTGGTTATCGGCAAAAGAAGCCATTTCGAACCAGAAACAATCAGAAAGCGGGTGAGACAAGTCTATGACGCATAAGATCGGTGTAGTTGGCGACAAAGATTCTGTTTTGCCATTCAAATTGTTTGGCTTCGATGTTCGTTACGGTACAACCAAGCAGACCGTTCGCCAGGCAATTGAAGAAATGGCAAAGAATGAATATGGCGTGATTTATGTCACAGAGCAATGTGCAGCATTGAGCCCAGAAACGATCGAACGTTACAAGGAACAAATGATACCTGCTATCGTATTGATTCCCAACCATCAAGGATCATTAGGGATTGGGCTGGAAGAAATTCAAAAGAACGTAGAAAAAGCAGTAGGTCAAAATATCTTATAGTATGAAAAGGAGATAGAAATTTTGCAAATTGGAAAAATCATAAAAGTCTCCGGACCTCTTGTAATGGCTGAAAACATGTCTGATGCCAGTATCCAGGACATGTGTTTAGTGGGAGATCTAGGAGTTATCGGAGAAATTATCGAGATGCGTGGCGATGTGGCGTCTATTCAAGTATATGAAGAGACTTCTGGAATTGGTCCAGGCGAACCGGTTCGCTCTACTGGTGAAGCTTTATCTGTTGAATTAGGACCAGGGATCATTTCACAAATGTTTGACGGAATCCAACGGCCATTAGATACCTTTATGGAAATCACACAAAGTAATTTCTTAGGACGGGGAGTCCAATTGCCTGCATTGGATCATGAGAAAAAATGGTGGTTCGAACCCACATTAGAAGCCGGAGAAACGGTTAGTGCTGGCGATGTGATTGGAATCGTAGAAGAAACAAAAGTTATCAAACACAAAATCATGGTGCCAAATGGGATAAAAGGTACGATCAAAACAATCGAAAAAGGATCGTTCACTATTGATGAAACCGTATGTGTCGTTGAAACTGAAAATGGTGACAAAAACTTGACGATGCTCCAAAAATGGCCAGTCAGACGTAGTCGGCCAATCAAAGAAAAATTAAACCCTGATGCACCGATGATCACCGGACAGCGAGTGATCGATACGTTCTTCCCAGTGACAAAGGGGGGAGCAGCAGCTGTTCCTGGTCCATTTGGCGCAGGAAAAACAGTCGTTCAGCATCAAATCGCAAAATGGGCCGATGTGGACCTGGTCGTTTATGTGGGATGCGGTGAACGCGGAAATGAGATGACGGATGTTTTAAATGAATTCCCTGAATTGATTGACCCTAATACAGGAGAATCGTTGATGGAACGTACGGTATTGATTGCCAATACATCTAACATGCCAGTAGCGGCTCGAGAAGCTTCTATCTATACGGGAATCACGATTGCGGAATATTTCCGTGACATGGGTTATGACGTTGCTATCATGGCTGACTCCACTTCACGATGGGCAGAAGCACTTCGTGAGATGAGCGGACGTTTGGAAGAAATGCCTGGTGATGAAGGTTATCCAGCTTATCTTGGTTCCCGTCTTGCGGAATACTATGAACGATCTGGAAGAGTCATTGCTTTAGGATCAGAAGGTCGCGAAGGAAGTATAACCGCAATCAGTGCTGTATCGCCTTCTGGAGGGGATATTTCGGAACCAGTCACACAAAATACATTGCGGGTCGTAAAAGTATTCTGGGGACTTGATTCGACTTTAGCCCAAAAAAGACATTTTCCTTCAATCGATTGGATCCAAAGTTATTCTCTTTATTCAACAGAAGTAGGGAAGTACATGGATCATATCCTTCAAGCTGACTGGGCATCCATGGTCACTGAGGGCATGCGTATTTTGCAGGAAGAACAGCAGCTGAATGAAATCGTGCGTTTGGTAGGGATTGATTCCCTTTCAGATAATGACCGTCTGACATTAGAAGTGGCAAAATCCATTCGTGAAGATTATTTGCAGCAAAATGCTTTTGATGATGTCGATACATTCACTTCAAGAGAGAAACAATTCAAAATGTTGAAGATGATCTTGACCTTTGGTGAAGAAGGACGCCGTGCGTTGTCGTTAGGTGCTTATTTAAGTGAGATCATGGACGGTACCGTGTCGATTCGTGAAAGGATCGGACGAAGCAAATATATCCCGGAAACAGAATTAGAAAAACTAGATCAAATTATCGGTGAAATCAAACAAACGATGCAAACAATCGTTTCAGAAGGAGGCATGAGCAATGATTAAAGAATATCGTACGATCGGTGAAGTCGTCGGTCCATTGATGGCGGTTGAAAAAGTTGCTGGTGTCAAATATGAAGAATTAATCGAAGTCCGTATGCAAAATGGCGAGATTCGTCGTGGACAAGTATTGGAAGTCCAAGAAGATAAAGCAATGGTCCAAATATTTGAAGGAACAAGTGGTATCAATTTACGTGACTCTTCTGTACGATTTTTAGGACATCCTTTAGAACTAGGTGTATCGGAAGACATGATCGGTCGAGTATTCGATGGCTTGGGACGTCCAAAAGATAACGGACCAGAAATCCTGCCCGAAAAGTATTTGGATATTAACGGAGAAGTAATCAATCCAGTAGCTCGGGATTACCCAGATGAGTTTATCCAAACAGGGATTTCTGCAATCGATCATTTGAACACATTAGTTCGTGGACAAAAATTACCAGTATTTTCTGGTTCTGGTCTTCCTCACAAAGAATTAGCTGCTCAGATTGCGCGACAAGCAACGGTACTTGATTCATCAGATGATTTCGCCGTAGTCTTTGCTGCTATTGGAATTACTTTTGAAGAAGCAGAATTTTTCATGGAAGATTTTCGACAAACTGGTGCAATCGACCGTTCTGTCATGTTCATGAATTTAGCAAACGACCCTGCAATCGAACGTATTGCTACTCCTCGTATGGCTTTGACTGCTGCAGAATATCTTGCTTATGAAAAAGGAATGCATGTATTGGTTATCATGACAGACATGACCAACTATGCAGAGGCATTGCGAGAGATTTCTGCAGCACGGCGAGAAGTTCCAGGAAGAAGAGGCTATCCTGGGTATCTTTACACGAACTTAGCTACTTTGTTCGAACGAGCAGGAAGGATCCGCGGACTAAAAGGATCAGTTACTCAAATTCCGATTTTAACAATGCCAGAAGACGATAAGACCCATCCGATCCCTGACTTGACCGGTTATATTACAGAAGGTCAGATCATCTTGACTAGAGAGCTTTACAAGAGCGGGATTCAACCACCAATTGATGTACTTCCGTCTCTTTCGCGGTTAAAAGATAAAGGAACTGGACCCGGAAAGACAAGAGAAGACCATGCGGCTACGATGAATCAGCTTTTTGCAGCCTATGCACAAGGAAAACAGGCAAAAGAATTAGCCGTAGTTTTAGGAGAATCTGCTTTATCTGATGTAGACAAGATCTATGCGAAGTTTGCTGAGCGGTTTGAAAAAGAATATGTCAATCAAGGATTCTACACGAACCGTTCGATTACTGAAACACTTGATCTAGGGTGGGAACTGCTATCGATGTTGCCAAGAACCGAATTAAAACGAATCAAAGACGACATGCTGGACAAATATCTGCCAGAAGGGAAGTGAGTTCTGATGGCACGATTGAATGTGAATCCGACCCGCATGGAATTGACCCGATTGAAAAAACAGTTGACAACTGCCACAAGAGGGCATAAATTATTAAAAGATAAGCAAGATGAACTGATGCGTCAATTCATCCTGTTGATTCGAAAGAACAACCAACTGCGTCAAGAAATGGAAGAGTCTATGACAGAAGCAATGTCTGATTTTGTATTGGCAAATGCTTCGATCACGGAACCTTTCATCGAAGAATTGTTTGCTTTGCCGGCGGAAAACGTTGCTTTATCTATTGTAGACAAAAATATCATGAGTGTAAAAGTACCTGTGATGAATTTTGAATATGATGAACAGCTGACAGACTCCCCTTTGGAATACGGGTATTTGAATTCCAGTGCCGAACTGGATCGGTCAATCGATCGCTTTACTACCTTGCTTCCAAAACTTTTGGAACTGACAGAAATCGAAAAAACTTGTCAGCTGATGGCGAGTGAAATCGAAAAGACACGTCGACGAGTCAATGCATTAGAATATATGACGATTCCTCAATTAGAAGAAACGATCTATTATATTCGTATGAAGCTAGAAGAAAACGAGCGCGCAGAAGTAACAAGGTTGATCAAAGTAAAAAATATGGGTACCACTGACTAAGTGGTATCCTTTTTTAAAAGAGGAAAACGATGATTAAACAAAACAAACAATTAAAGAAACGCTTGCCGGCCGTTCAGCTTCTCGCATTAGGATTTTTTCTCCTGATTTTAGTTGGCGGCGGCCTACTTACCCTGCCATTTTTTAGTAATAGTGGGCATGGGACAAATTTTATCGATGCGCTTTTCACTGCAACTTCTGCCGTCTGCGTGACGGGATTGACGACATTGAATACAGCAGAACATTGGAACAGTGCTGGTCAGTTTTTGATCATGCTTTTGATTGAGATCGGCGGTCTTGGTTTTATGATGGTTCCGATTCTATGCTTTGCATTGATAAAGAAAAAAGTCAGTCTCAGCACACGTATTATATTAAAAGAAGCGCTAAATCTAGAAGAAGTATCAGGTGTGATGAAGCTCATGCTTTACATCCTGAAATTGGCCTTTGTGATTCAATTGATTGGTACGGTTGCTTTATCTTTTGTATTTGTGCCTGAATTTGGCTGGCTGAAAGGGATCTGGTACAGTTTGTTTCACGCAATCTCTAGTTTTTGTAATGCAGGGTTTGATTTGTTAGGAGACAGTTTAGCCAATCACCAGCAAAATGTTTATTTGATCATGGTGGTATCTGCTTTGATTATTTCTGGCGGATTAGGCTTTATCGTTTGGCGTGACTTATTGGAATATCATCAGAAAAAGAAGATGACGATTCATTCAAAAATCGCATTAACCGTTACAGGTACCCTTTTATTAGGCGGTTTTGTTGTGTTCTTTTTCACAGAACACAATGGGGCAACGTTAGTGGAAGGGAATATGTTTCAACGATTGGCAAATACTTTTTTTATGAGTGTAACACCTAGAACGGCTGGATATTATTCAGTTGATTACCTCCATATGAGTCATGCCGGTCTGATCTTAACGATGTTTTTGATGTACATTGGCGGAACATCTGGGTCGACTGCCGGCGGATTGAAAACAACTACGTTAGGTGTGTTGCTGATCCAGATGCGTTCGATGCTTAAAGGACGTACGAGAGCGGAAGCATTTGGCCGTACAATCCGTCAAGGCGCAGTGTTGCGAGCACTCACGTTGTTTTTTATCACGTTGACACTGTGTGTAGTCGCCATCATGATTTTATCAGTGACTGAAACGATACCTAAAACTTCTGGCATCGAATATATTGCTTTTGAGGTCTTCTCTGCATTTGGAACAGTAGGACTTACGATGGGATTGACGCCAGATTTGACTGCAATAGGGAAATTGATCATTATAGCGCTTATGTACATTGGACGAGTTGGGGTATTGACTGTGGTCTTCTCTCTGATGACAAAAGCACAAAGAACTCAATCAAAATACAAATATCCAGAAGAAAGTGTCATGATTGGATAAAGTATGCGGATAACATAAATAGAGGTTGTGACAGAAGGAGGCAGCTTCAAGAAATAAGAAGGAATTTACGGAAATTACTTCTCAAATTTTTGTGAAATTTCGGCTTATTTCCGAAGAAGCTACTTCTGGAACATCGTTTATTCGAAAAAAAGAAACTGTGACAAGATTTTTGTCACAGTTTCTTTTTATTAGCCTCGGATGACTTCGATTTTATAACCATCAGGGTCAATGACAAAGTAGTAAGAAGGCGCAGTGCCAGGTAATCCTTTTAAGTCAGTAATTTCAAGACCTGCAGCTTTATGCTGTTCATGTAATTTTTCTAAATCATCAGCTGCAATAGCGATATGACCATAACCATTTCCTAAATCATAGGCACCATGATCGTAGTTATAAGTCAACTCTAATTCATAGTCATCCCCAGGAAGTGTCAAATAAACAAGTGTAAATTTGTTTTCTGGAAAATCACGGCGGCGGCTTTCTTCAAAACCAAATGCCTTTTGATAAAATTCGATTGATGCTTCAAGATCTTTCACTCGAACACATGTGTGAGCCATTTTCATAGATTCATCTCTCCCTTTCCTTTTATTTAATCATAACAAAAAGAAGTAAGGAAATAGTTGATTTGTGCTTGTTCATGAGAAATTTCTCATGTAAAATGGATAGAAAATAAAACTGTTAAGGTGGAAACTATTCATGGATAAACCAATTTTTGGTGAAAAAAAGCAATTTGCTGATTATCAAACCCGTTATGCAGCATATATCGTCATAGAAAAAGATCAGCAGATTGCAGTAATCGAGGCTCCAAATGGTGCTTTTTTTCTTCCTGGCGGGGAAATTGAAGGAGATGAGACGAAAGAAGAAGCAATCGTTCGTGAGCTAATAGAAGAAATGGGGATTGCGGCAGAAATTGCTTTCTATCTGGGAGAAGCAGATGAGTACTTTTACTCGAATTATCGTGCAACTTATTACTATAATCCAGGATATTTCTTTGCTGCTGATTCTTGGAAGCGTATAGGAGAACCCACAGAAAAGACCAATAAAATCTGGTGGGTCAGTCCTCGAGAAGCACTTGATAAATTGAAACGTGGCAGCCATCGATGGGCAGTCGAGAGATGGATCGAAAAAAATAATAAATAAAAACTGAAAGAAAGCGAGTAGACCAGCTTTCTCTCAGTTTTTTATTTATTACAGAACGTATTTTTTGATTGCTTCAGCTACACCGTGTTCGTCGTTCGATGAAGTGATGACATTTGCTGCTTCTTTGACAAGAGAAACGGCATTTCCCATAGCTACTCCTAGACCAGCATATTCAATCATGGATAAGTCGTTCTCGTTATCCCCTATAGCCATGATTTCATCTTGGTCAATACCAAGATGTTGTCCAAGATTCGCAACTGCCGCACCTTTACTTGCTTCTTTATTTAGTACTTCGAAGTAATAGGGTGCACTTTTGACCGTTGTGTATTTATCACGGAAAGTTTGCGGTAAACGTGCAATTGCTGCGTCTAAAATTTCTGGTTCGTCGATCATCATCATTTTGACGATGTTCATGTCTGGTGTCATTTCTTCAGGTGTTCGATATTTTAGCGGCATCTTGACTAAGCTTGCTTCGTGTATCGTATAAGCGCTGATATCTCGATTAGGTGTGTAGATTGCTTTGTCATCAATCGAATGGAGATGACTGCCAACACGGCGTGCCATCACTTCGATTTCTAGAAAATCTTCATGAGTCAGACCGTGACGGGCGATGATTTTACCTGATTTTGTTTGTTGTACGAGTGCCCCATTATAAGTAATAACGTAATCATTATCTTGAAAAAGGTCCAGCTCGTTTAACTGTTCTTGGACACCTGGTAAGGGGCGACCAGTACATAAAACGATTGAGACCCCTTTTGCAACAGCAGCGGCAATCGCTTCTTTTACTTCTTTTGTTACTTCTCTTTTCTCATTTAATAAAGTACCATCGATGTCGATAGCGACTAGTTTGATAGCCATAATTTCCTCCAATATATTTTAGTTTATTTCAATCAATGCGCCATTACGGATATGGCTGGCAAATTCTTGATAAGTTTCATCAAATAAATCATAATGATCACGCAAGGATGGGTCAACCATTTCTTTTGGAAAGAAAAATCGCTCATCTCCTTGTTCTTGTCCCGCTAAAGCGGCAACAAGCTGACTAACCTGTGATAATTCTATCAAAGTTCCGTCATTTCGCAAAATCTCGATTTGCGTACGATGTCTGCCTTGTTCTGGGCGATAAAAATCATAAGGCAGATCGTAGCTAGAGTTGACAGCAGTGTAATAAACAGGGTTATAGCCGACCTTTTCTACTAACAAAGTGAGTTTTTGAATCAAATTTGAATCTCGGTTGCCAGAAAAAGTGGCGGATTTCAGTGGTTTACGATTCAAAAAACGTTTAGCTAAATCATTTAAAATAGGATCAGCAGATTCAGACCATTGAGTAAAGTAAGTACCCAAGACCCCATCATCAAGTTTGAGGTATTCTTCTAAAGTAAAGCTTCCGTCAAGAAATGGCAAGAGTAGTTGAGAGTGTAGTTCAAAACTGCTGGCATCTTCTTGATACAACTCGTGCGCGCGATGAAGCAGATGCTCCAAGATCACTTCCATACCACGGGAAACAGGATGGAAGTACACTTGCACATACATTTGATATCGGCTAACGATATAATCTTCCACTGCATGCATGCCGCTCATGGAAAAGGCGATCCCGCCTTCATATGGACGAATCACACGTAATATTCGGGTAAGGTCGAATGTTCCATACTCCGTTCCGGTGAAATAAGCATCCCGAAGCAAATAGTCCATTCGATCTGCATCGATCTGGCTGGAAATCATTTGGACAACTTGCGGATTAGAGTAGGTTTTTTGGATCACGCTCGCTACTTTTTCAGGAAAACCTTCTTCTACTCGGTTAAGGATCTGATACACCTCTGTTTCTGGAGAAGTGATAATCTCTACAGTGATAGCCTCGTGATTCGTATGGAAGATATGCTCGAATGTATGAGAGTAAGGACCGTGACCGACATCATGCAATAGTGCCGCACATAAAGTTACCAGCCGTTCCTGATCATCCCAGCCTCCGTTGCCTATCTTTTCTTTTGGAAAATTTCGAGAAAAGATATCGCAAATTCGTCTTGAAATCTCATAAACACCTAATGAATGGGTAAAACGGCTATGTTCTGCTCCGTGAAAAGTGAAAGAAGCAGTGCCTAATTGTTTGATTCGTCGCAGACGTTGGACTTCTTTCGAGTTGATCAAATCTAAGATTACTTGATGCTGGACATGGATATAGTTATGGACTGGGTCACGAAAAACTTTCTCCATAGGCAGCATTTGATATTTATAAGGGGTTGTCATATTGTAGCTCCTTTATGTTATTGCGTTGTTTCATTCTCTGGATTTGGTTGTTCCATTGCTCCAGCTGGATTTCTTTTTTTAGCCAGTCGGTAGAATCCAGTAAATCACTTGCAGAATACAGCTTTTCAAAAGCTTTTGCAAATGCTTCTTTGACTTCTTCTACGAGAAGGGGATGGTCAAGCAGTTCTTCAAGTGTTGCCATTGTGGCAGGATCGACTGCAGGATAGCCATTTGTACCAAAGCTTTCTTTTAAAGCAGATTGATAAAATCGTTTCATGACTTGCCCACGCTTTTCCTGATTACCGTTGACACTTAAGTACATCATAACAGAAATCCCATTTTTGATGCGACGCTGAGCGATGCCGGCAAATTTTTTGCCATGGATGCTTAAATCATAAGTTCCAGGACAATAAGAATGGGTGATTTCGAATGCTTGAATCGGTGCCTTCAGAAAGGCGTATTTAGTCAATCGGAGCATTTGCTCGTAAGCTCCATCGATGGTTATTTTTTTTTGGTCATTCTGGGGGAAAATCAAAGAAATATTCAAAACCCCTTCGTCTGATACGATTCCTAATCCACCTGAGTTTCTGATTACCGGAGCATAACCTGCATCTTTCAGTGTTTGGATCCCGTCTCTAAGAAAAGGTGTCCGAACATCTTTCATACCTAAGATGACGGTGCAGTCATATTGCCAGAAATGCAAAAAGATCTGCTGGTGTTCTTTGGAATATTCCGTTAATATATCTGTTAATGCGAAAGGGGAAAAGTCGTTTTTTTGATAAATGTGCTGATCTAGTCGAATCGCAGGGTTCATTCAACCGGCTCCTTTTTATAAATTCATATTTTCTACAATATTATACTCTAAATTCAAGGAGTTGTTTTGGAAAAAAGGTTTTCTGTAAAAATGGACAAGTTGGTTGACAAAACAAAAGAAACTAGGAACAATGTAGCTATGAGAAGTAAAGGAGAATGAAGAATGGAATTATCACAAGGAACACCGATTTCGATCAAATTGCGTACAAAAGTGAAGCAACAAGGAGAAGTGCAAGATTTTTATTTTGATTTGAAAGGGCAAATGGTGACGATTGGCGATACGCTGTACATACGGTATAAAGAGATGCAGGAGGAAACAGGCGATGAAATCCCTGTAACGATCAAATTAGTTCCAGATGGTCATGTACAGCTGATTCGTGCAGGAGAAATGCGAATGCGTTTGAAATTTGGTTATAAAGAACGGTTAGAAACAGCCTACCGAACACCATACGGTATGATTCAGATTGCTACCTTTACGAAAGAACTGCATGTAAGTTTGAAAGACCGTCCCACAGCAGGAAAGGTTCGGATCGATTATGATTTGTTCATGGGACTAGAAAAAATCGGCGAATATTATTTGACATTGGATTTTACAGCGTAAATATAAAAGAAAAGTTTGATTTTTTGTGTCTGATTTTGTATGATAAGGAGTAGACTGTGAAAGGACGTGTCCTGATTGGAAATTAGTGTATTTGAAGGTGCAAACAAAAGCGAATTATCAATGATCGAAGTAGCACACGCGATCTTAGAACAACGTGGCGATGTCATGGATTTTTCTGATTTAGCCAACCAAATCCAAAACTATCTTGGCAAATCAGACAGTGAAATTCGTGATTCACTCGCACAATTTTATACTGACTTGAATATTGACGGCAGCTTTATCTCATTAGGGGATAATCGTTGGGGCTTGCGTTCATGGTATGCTATCGATTCGATCGATGAAGAAGTAAACCATGGAATGGACGAAGAGGATGAAGATACTCCGCGTCGCCGTAAACGCAAGAAAGTCAACGCCTTTATCAATGATGATGAAGACGCGATCGATTACAATGACGATGACCCAGAAGATACAGATCTGACAGAAGAAGACGACGATGATCTGTTTGATGACGATGATGATGAAGATGAAGAAATCGCTGCTTATAATTCTGACTTGCAAGAAATTGGAGCAGATGACCCAACAGATGATGAAGAAGACTTGCCTGGGAATATCGAAGAAGATTTAAGTATCATAGACGAAGACGATGATGATGAAGACTATGAAGAGGAAGAATTTTCTGACTCTGAAAAAGAATAAACATCATTTACTGTAGAGGCTGTGACGGAAGTGGTCAACTTCAAGAAATTTCCACTTATTTCCGAAGAAGCTACTTCTAGAACACCGTGTATCAGAGGTTGCAATAGAGACGTTGAAGCTATCAGAATAAGAAGGTGTGACATGATTTTTGTCACACCTTCTTTTTTGTATATAAAAATTCAAAGTAAATACATAAAAAATAAAATAATTGAAACTTTTAGCGTACCTTGTACGTCATATTAAGTGAGGCGGAAAGGAGTGGAGAATGATTTTTACTGGATATAAGAAAAAACGGCAGATTGAAAAATACCGTCACCTGCTGAATGGACTCATCGAAACTGATTATCAAAAAATGTTCCGTATCACGATGAATTACGTACATGATAAAGAAGAGGCCTTAGATGTGATGCAAGATAGTTTCCATAAAGCACTGAAGTATTTTGAAAAAGAAAAAGAAATCGAGCATTTTAGTGCATGGTTTTACCGGATATTGATCCGCACGGCATTAGATAGTTGGCGCAGACAAAAAAGGACACCTGTTGACTTATTTGAAATTCAAGATATCCCGCAGCAATTACCTTTAGAAACTTCCGTTGCAGAACTTCATATGATTTTAGATAAAATAGACAGTCCGGAAAAAGAGATTCTGATCCTTTACTTTTTTGAAGGATTTCGTTTGAAAGAAATTGCGACTATCTTAGATATGAACGAAAACACAGTTAAAACAAAAATGTATCGTTCACTGAATGTTTTACGTCAAATCCTAGAATGAAGGAGAGAAGACCGCTATGTATTCTCAAAAAGAAAAGTTAAAAAAACTAAAGAAAACTTATAAAGAACAAGAAATTCCAAGAGGGCTTCAAGAGGAGATCCGCCAGCGTTTTCTTATCGAAGAGCAATCATTCATAAAAGCAAGACGGAGAAAAAGACGCCTCCAAGGGTTCGTAGTATCTTTGGCTATCGTGATGATTACAACAAGTAGTCTCCTTTTTAATAGTCAAGTTCGAAGCTTTGCAGAAGACTTGCCAATTTTAGGATCAGTCATTGAATTGATCTTAGGTGAACGTTTTACTGATCAATCTGAAAAAATAGATATTCAAGTACCGAAGATCCATACTCAAAATGAGAAAGAAAACAAAACGATTCATGGATTAAACCAAAAATACTTTCACGAAGGACAAGCAGATTTTAAAAAAGCTGAAAAAGAATATGGAAATCTTGAAACGGATCATTACCAAGTTCTGGGTGATTATCAGAAAATCGTAGACGATGACCGGTTTCTTGTGATCGAAAGACAGATTACCCAAACAGCAGCGGATAGCCACGTTGAAAAAAGATACGACACGATCGACAAGAAAAACAGTGTCCAGCTCTCACTTCCGCTGTTATTCAAAGATGACACCTATCTATCTGTTTTGACAAAAGAAGTCAAGCGGCAAATGGCCGAACAAGTCAAGGAAGATCCGTCTAAGTACTATTGGACTGAACAAGATATTCAAGAAGGAACGATAGAAAAACCAACACTTGTTACACCAACACGAAGTTTTTATTTGAATAAAGAGCATCAATTAGTTCTGACTTTTTCTCAATATGAAATTGCTCCTGGTTATATGGGAACACCAGAATTCGTCATTCCCAAGTCCGTGACAAAAACGATTTTGGCATCGGAAAATTATTTGGATCATTAGGCGAGAAGTAGTTGCGACTAGCAGTTTCAAATTTTTACAGTTATTTTCAAGTAAGTAATTAAGAAGAGAAAGAAGAGATATAGTGAAAAGAAATTACTTAGTTATCAGTATCATTGCTTTATCCGTGCTTTTATTTTTCGAAGTCACTTCGGTCGCATCATTGATCAGCGAAGAGAAAGGAAAAGTAACTTCATCGGAACGCTCATCACAATCTTTCAAACAATCAGAACAATCAACGAATAAAAACAAGTCGAC
>NZ_JAPRFV010000013.1:0-90303 GCF_035725965.1 Enterococcus sp. E5-162
ATAGGGACTCGTAGTCCTCAAGGCTTTGTTCGAACTTTCTTTCACTCTTCACTATAATCTAAAAATAGAAAATAGAGGAGAACATCATTCGTCAATGATGTTCCCCTCTAATCTTAGTATGTTTTTGTACAAAAAAGAAATTTTCATCTAATAGAAAAATTTTTCCATAAAAATACATATTTTAAATATGAAAGTACAATTGGAAATAGATTAAAACGATAAAATAAAATTGTCAAAACGTCAGAGAGGATGGTGGAGAATGAATCAATATGTAAAAAAGCTGATTGCGTCGATTTTGTTTGTCTTCCCTCTCTTGATGGTGACATCCGTTTTTGCCGATGTAGAGAAAACAAACGAATCAACGCAATCAGAGAATCAAAGTTTTGACAAGACTACTTTTTCAGAAGAATCGATTACTTCTGAAACTACAGAATCCCAAAGTGAGGTTTCTACTAATAAAAGGCAAGAAGAAAATAAGAAAAGTGAGTCCTCAAAAGTAGCTGAACAAACGTCTGATAGCAGTGAAGCGGTACTGGCAAGAGCTGTTTCAGCGGATGGGTACAGCGAAGCTGCCACAACAGAAGAATTGGTGCAGCTTCTCGCAGACGAATCAGTAACTAAAATCCGACTGACTAAGCCTTTGACTTTAGACAGGGAATTAGAAATCAAACGAGATATCGTTATTGATTTTGGTGGGTTCGCTCACAATTTCGGCACACACCATATTTATATCAATGAGATACCTCAGTCGATCGATTTCCAGAATTTTAAAGGAACAGCTGCACATCCAGGTGGATTAACACCAAATATCGATGGAAATGCCATTATCATTGCTTATATGACCGATTTTTGGGGGAGCAGATATCATTTTACGGGAGAAATAAAATTTACCGGGACACTTGATTTGTATGATGGGTCCAAATTAGGACTGATTTACGCTCCTCGTGCAACTGTCACATTAGATGGTGTTTCTGGTGTGTTGGATGTCCAACCAGTGAAGGAAGGACTGAATGCTGCTCCGGGTAAAGCCTATTTTTGTAGAAGCTATCAATTGAATGTGATCAATGGTAGTCAACTTTATGGACCATATCTAGGGAAATTCTACGGTTTTCTAGATTCAGGAGATGAGACTGGTAGTGGAAAAACAGCACCAGGAATCCATATCTTAAGCGGTTCAAAGGTCTTTCTTGATTATGATCGGGCAGATGGCGTCAGCGATGAAGGAGAGGCAGTCGATACGCTACCTGGTAATGTCATGTTTGAAGTCAGTGGTTCGGGAAGCGAATTTTCGGTAAATACAAAGATCAATATTACCAATGACAACAATCGCGGAATCATCCAAATGAGAGGTTCAGGATCGAAAGTCGCTGTATCGAATGGTGGAAAAATCACCATCAATACAGCAACTACTGGCGGATTTCGCCTGCAAGGAGATTCTAGTCAAATCCATGTATCAAGTGGTGGTCAAATCTCGGTCAAAATGGCTGGAGATGGCGACCAACCCGGGAACAATGGGATGCGTTTTGTAGGAAAAGGCCTTTCTTTGATCGTAGAAGGAGCCGGATCAGTTATCGACATCGATAAGCAAAGTGGGCGTTCCAGCGCAGTTCGTTTTGAGAACGGTACACAAAAGCTTACAGTAACCAATGGAGGCTCATTGAGGGTAAGAAATGCAGGGGATGGCAAATCTTACGTGAACAGACTCAATCAAGGAAACCAAGCGATCCAATTTTATGACGCTTCTGGTTTTCTAGAAAGTCCAGGTTCAGCTGATTTTACAGTCACTGGAGAAAAATCAAATATCGATATACGCGCAGATTCCGGAGCAACCGTAGATACAACTGGAGATATTGATTTAAATTTTACGGCAGGTGAAAAAACTTATTTAGTCATGGTCGGGAAAACAGGGGAAGATAAGACCGGCATCATCAGTGGGGATGTGTTGAATGTGGATTTAGAATCTCCTACCTATTTTGATTTCCAAAACAAACGGATTGGAAGCGAGATCAATGGCATAGGCGGCTGGGTATTCCAAGGAAATGGAGATTCTTCTTTGAAGATTGCCCATTCAGAAATCGCTTTATGGCGAAAAACAGGCGCAACATTCGATAACTTTGAAAAAGACCCGGATTATTTTTCTGATATGACAGACTTATCGATCAATGGGACCGACTTAGGTAATTTCGTATCAAGCACTAGTGCAGGTTTAACAAATGAATTTGCTCAGACAGGTGCCGGAATGAAAAATTATAATCGAATCAGTGCCAATAATCAGCTCCCGATAATTGAATCCTTAAGAGTGCCAACGAATGCAGATAAAAAAATCTATGGGCATGTCGTTGTTCCCGAAGGTGTCGAGGCAAAGCCAAGAGATGCTTGGACAGGCGAAGTAGAAGTGACTTTACGTATTACTTATGCAGATACGACGAAAACACCTGTAGAAATTACTGCTCTCACGCAAGGACAAACAGATGAAAACGAAGGGGCAGGATATAACCCATGGGGAGAAGGCGAACAAGGCGGCTTGTTCGAAGTTCAAGTACCCAACGATGAGAGATTAAAAACGGGGGATCAAGTGCAAGTTATTGCTGCTAAAAAAGTAAGAGGCGGCCAAGAAGTGACAGAACTGGACTCTGCCAAAACGACAGTCGATGTCATTCCTCCTGAGCCTGCTAAATTAAGTACCACATTGATCAATGCAGCTTCTCGCTCAATCACAGGTACAGGCGAAGCAGGATCCTTGGTTTCATTAAAAAAAAATCAAGCTGTTTTATCAGAAACCACTATTGATGATACAGGGAAATTTGTTCTTTCTATCCCAGAAAATCAGCTTTTTGCAGGAGACGTATTAGAAATCGTATTAAACGACCAAACAGGAGAAGCTGCTGCTAAGGGTGTGCAGAACAAGCCAAGTACCAACGATGAAATCGGGAATCACAATCCAAGTGATACGCCAGTTGTTTATCATGATGCTTCGCCTTTTGCGCCTGCTGCGAAGATCGTAGTAGAAGGTGGCCTCTCATTTCTTGCCCCTTCCAAACTCGATTTTGGACAGATCAAAGCAACTGGTTTGACGCAAGAAGCATTTGGCCAAATGGATGAGCAGGAAAAATTATGGATTTATGACCAACGAGAAACAAAAAGTCCATGGATCTTAACAATAAAACTATCTCAGCCCTTTACAAACGATTCAGGATTTTCTATGCAGGATGTCCTTTATTTCAAGAAAGGCGAGGAGTACCAATTAGTGAATGAAGAAGAACTGGAAATTGTCGAAGGACAAAATTCTACGAATGCGCAAGCAGATTATTCAGAATATTTAAATAACGGTCGGGCGTTTAAACTTGTCTTAACCAAAGAAAATCAGATAGCTGGTGATTACTCAGCAGAGATGACATGGACATTAGCAGATGCGCCGACAGAATAAAGATCAAGGAGGATGATTGATGAATCGAATATGGAATAAAAGTCATCGAAACAACTGCTCTTTACTTCTAATCCTTCTCCTTGGATTCATCCTTTGGCAGACACCTGTCCATGCCTCCGAATTCAATTTTGCGGTAGATTTCGAATTACCAGCTAATCAGATCGATAAGAACAAAACATATATAAATGTAAGGATGGAGCCTGGAAAAACACAGGAAATCCCCTACACGGTTTTTAACCGAACAGATAAACCAGTAATAGTTGAGACATTGATCCATTCTGCTACGACGAATTCAAACGGTGTGATCGAATATGGAGAATCAAAAAGTAAATTAGATGAAACATTAAGTTATGATATGAAAAACTTAGCAAAAACAGTGGGAGAAATAACTGTTCCTCCTCAAAGTGCGATCACTGAGACACTTTCACTGAAAGCGCCAGAAAAAGAGCTGGCTGGTGTGGTCGCAGGAGGGATCACGTTTCAAGAAAAAAAAGAGAACGTTTCTAACAAAAGTACAGTTGGTGTCGTCAATCAGTTTTCTCAAGTGAAAGCGATCTTGATTCGAAATAGCGAAAAAGAGTCTTCCCCAGATTTGAAATTAAAAAAAGCCTATGCGGATCAAAGCGATGGAAGAAATGTGATTAAGGTGAATCTTCAAAATCCAAATGCTTCTTATATGTTCGGCTTGACTACATCGGTTGAAATCTACAAAAAAGAATCAAAAGAACCTTATCTTTCAATAAAAAAAGAAAAAATAGATGTAGCACCCAATACAAATTTTGATTTACTTGTCCCATTAGAAGGAAAAAAATTAGCTCCGGGACATTATCAAGCGGTTGTGAAGGGTACTTGGAAAGAAAAACGCTGGAATCTTCATACTGATTTTGAAATAACTGATGATGCAGCGGACCAATTGAATGAAAAGGATATTGATTTAAAAAATCAGCCAGAACGATTTGACTGGCGATGGCTGATACTTGTTGGAGCCATTCTTATTGGCTTATTTGCTGGATTATTTATTTTAAAAGAAAGAAGGAAAAAGAAATGAAAAAAACAATTGCATTAAGTACCGTTCTAGCTGGAAGTTTATTATTATGTACACAAATTGTTTTTGCTGAGAATAAGAGCTCAGCCACTACGGAAGGAACGATTTCCGTAACAAAACCAGATGCCGCAAATCCTGAAGACGTCGTTCCGGTTCCTCCCGTTGATCCAAATGATCCCGATACGCCGTTTACACCTGACGAACCAAATCAGGGAACATCCGGATTACTGACGATTGACCAAGCGCCAGATCTTGATTTCGGAACAATCAAGTTAGGCACAGCAAAAACAGTATATGCTGCATTACAAAGTGGAACGGACAGTACTGGGGCACCAACACAAGTACAGAATTTCGTACAAGTAACGGATAAAAGCGGAAATTATGCCGGTTGGAAACTATCAGTCAAACGAACAGAATTTATTGGTACAACATCTGATACGAATAAACTAACTGGTTCAAAGGTGAAATTCAAAAATGCCGTGATTCGAAATAGCGTAACTAATAGCAGTGGAACGCCATCTACCATTTCTGGAACTGGCGCTGAAGGAATCGAGATCCCAGCAGATCAGGCAGTAGATCTAGTAACTGCAGGGGCAAATGAAGGGATTGGCACATGGATTTATTCACTAGGGGAAAATGCGGAACAAGGGAGACAATCAGTGGAATTATTTGTTCCTGTATCCAATTATGCCGTAGACAACTACGTTTCAACATTTACATGGTCGTTAACAGATGCGCCTACAGAAGAGGAAGCGTAAAATCATATCAACGATTTCAGGGAGTGGGCCTTTAGTTGGCTCCACTCCCTGAAATCTGCTCTGCTTACTTCGCAGCTCTCATTCATCAGCTCGAAGCAGTTTGCTGGAAATCATGGAAACGTTCCTTTGTCTTTTCAAAGATTTTCCGACCAACGAGTAAGGAATCACCGTTGAAAAATTCTAACACATAATGAGCAGAATCGATTTTCTGCAATTGTGATAAGTTGATACAGTAGGATTTTAAAAGTAAAAAGTAAGTGTATTTTTCTAACTCTATCTTCAACTGTTTTAATGAAGTACTTACTAGTTTATCTTCTGTCGTTGTTTTGACCATGACTTGATTTTTCAATCCTTTGATACTTTCAATATATAAAATTTCCCGAGGATATAGGACGAGACTCCCACCTTTTTGATCAATGAAGATTTTATCGACATTTACGATCTGCTGTTCTTTCCAATTGATCTGTTCTAGCACTTGATGAATTTGTTCAGATAAATTCCTGTCTTTTCTTATATATCCAATCGGAAGGATTTTCCGGTTGATGATATCTACTGCAAAGTTCGTATAGGCGGTGAAAAAAACGATATTGCTATGAGCGTTTTTTTTACGTATTTGTTCGGCGACATCAATACCTGTAAGTGATTGCTTCAAGTCGATGTCGATAAAGAAAACATCGTGATTATCAATAGTGCCCAACTGGATCAACTGATTGATTTGGGAGATGGAAGTGAGCTGCACGATATTCTCGATATGATGATTGACCAATTCTTTGATGATCCATTCGCTGTGAAACTGGTTATCTTCTATGATAAAATACTTTTTCATATGCAGGCTCCTATCAAAAAAATATGTGTACATGATGAAACAAAACAATGGAGGAATAAGATGTTCGCAACAGTGACACTTTATTTGACCTTTACTTTGATTTTAGATTTAGGTATTTATTTATTCTTTTCGAAACAGCTGCTAGTAAAAACCAGCTTTGGTTGTTTAGCTTTGATGGCGCTGATAATTTTTCTTCCTATTCCTAAAGTAAGTTTTCCTTATTTAGTTGGCTTATTATTAATGTTTCTCTTTTATTCTACTACGAAAAAACTATTTATCAGCTGTTTGATCAGTAATCTTTTTTTTGCTATCACTGGGTTAAGCTTTTTTCTGGTTTTTGACTTGGTAAATTATTTAGGAAGAGTACATCTCGGAACAGCAAGTTTTCTTGCACTGCTCGTCGCATTCATTTTCTACCTATTAGTAAAAAGTATAGACAAACGGACGAAATTTCTCAACTTGCTTTTTACTTATCCAACCGAGCATTATTTTGGCTGTATGTGTATTTTATTAAGTTGGGGCGTGATTTTCTTGGTATTGAGAAGTGTTCATTTTCGTTCCTCTGATTATCTGCTTTTGTCTCTTTTATCGATTGTGATCAGCTTTTTTTCGTTGCTTTTTTCTATTATGTTAATCAGCTTTCAAGTAAAAGAAAGACAACATCAGGAATCACTTCAACTGTATCAAATAAACGAAGAATATTACCATCATCTAGAAGAATTCAAACATGATTATAAGAGTTTGTTGTTTTCATTAAAAAGTACGATTCAGGAAAACAAAAAAGAAACATTTAAATTTTTAGAAATCTTAGAAAACCATTCTGCAGCTATTTTGGAAGAACCGCAAAAACAACAGCTGACAAAGATTTTATCGCCAGTTGTTAGGGGCGTCTTTTTAGAGTTTCTAGAAAAAGCAGAATCGGAGAAAATCCCGATCCAAGTAGTTATTCCTGTCGAAGTAAAAACCATCCCGATTGATTTGGTTGTTTTTATTCGCTGTTTATCTATTTTTATTTCTAACGCATTCGATCATCGTGTAGCCGATCAGAGTCCGATTACGATCAATCTGCTGGAAGAAAAAGAGGGATTACGTTTTAGTATAGCGAACAAGGCAAATCCGACGAATTTGACGCTAGCGGAAATGGTCCAAAGAGGAAAAACCTCTAAAAAAAATGGCGGATTAGGTCTATACAGTGCGAAAAAAATGTTGGATGCTTACGAAAATGCAGAACTAAAAATCGATTTTTCAAAGCAGAATCACTGTTTCTTTGTAGAAATGTATCTGGCGGCCAGACACAGTGAATCAGTCTGCTGACTTAACATCACAAAGAATAGCTTGAACAAAGATTAAATATAAAGGGAGTTCAACAACACAGTTTATTAAAAAAGTAAGCATAAACAAACAGAAGCGTGATGACCGTTGTCACCCTTCTGTTTGTTTTACTATTTAGTAAAACAAAGTAGTTGACACTCCCACTACTTAGTATTACTATATTCATATACTTCGTGATACTAAGTAGATAGGGAGAAAAGAGGGAAAAAAATGGAAAAGATGATTACTGTGACAGATTTATACAAGTCTTTCTCAGGAAAAAAAGTAATAGATGGTGTGAGTTTTACAGTTGACGAAGGCAGTATTTTTGCTTTGCTAGGTACAAATGGTGCGGGGAAAACAACGATCGTCAAGATGTTAGCTACTTTGCTTACACCGGATAAAGGACAGATTCGTATTGCTCATTTCGATGTGGCAAAACAAGGAATCCAAGTCCGTGAACGGATTAGTTTGACGGGGCAATTTACTGCAGTAGATGATGTGCTGACTGGTAGAGAAAATTTAGTGCTTATTGGAAAGCTTCGCCACTTGAAAGATCATAAGCAGCGGATTGATGAATTATTACACACGTTTGACTTACATGAAGCAGCTGATCGCCCAGTGCATACGTATTCCGGAGGGATGAGAAGAAAACTTGACTTAGCGATGAGTTTGTTGGGGGATCCGACCGTTTTGTTTTTAGATGAGCCGACAACAGGTCTGGACCCACAAGCAAGAGCTTCTTTATGGGAAACGATCAGGAATTTGAGAAAAGCCGGTGTGACTGTCTTTTTGACGACACAATATTTAGAAGAAGCAGATCAATTGGCGGATCAAATCGCTATTTTGGATCAAGGAAAGATTGCGCTTCAAGGAAGTGTAGCTGAGGTCAAAAAATATTTACCGCAAGGAACGATCGAACTGACTTTTGCAGAAGAAGAAACATTCCAAGCCGCATATCGACTGGTAGGCGGAGAAAAGAACGAAGCATTATTGTCTTTATCGATCCCGACTGACAATGATGTTCAAAAAGTAACAGAGATTCTTACTTTACTTCAGCAAAACAAGATCGGAGTTCTGGAATTTGCACAAAAACAACCAACATTAGATGATGTCTTTTTCTCAATCATCAATCAGACGAAGGATGAAGAAAAATGAACGTGATCCAAGACACGATGACACTAACAGGAAGAATGATGAAGCATATGACGCGAAGCGCTGATACGATTATTACGGTCGTAGTGATGCCAATCATGATCATGCTGGCGTTTGTTTATATATTAGGAGGAGCAATGACCATACCTGTGGCTAGCTATAAAGGGTTCATTCTCCCAGCCATCTTGCTAATGACAGTCATGAGCGGTGTGGCTTACACAGCTTTTCGTTTAAATAATGATGTGACTACTGGGATTTTTGAACGATTCCACTCTATGCCGATTGCTAAATCTGCTATTTTGAACAGTCATGTTGTCACAAGTATGCTGTTTAATTTATTGTCCGTTGCTCTTGTTTTATTCAGTGGGGTCTTGATTGGGTTTCGACCAAAAGCGGATATTGGCGAGTGGTTATTGGCACTAGGGCTTTTACTACTTGTAACCTTAGCTATGTCATGGATTGCTGTATTCTTTGGGCTCATTGCTAAAAGCAATGAAACAGCTAGCGTCTTCTCTTATTTGCTGATGGGGCTTTTATTTATCAGTTCCGGCTTTGTACCTACAGAAACGCTGCCGCATGCTTTACAAGGGTTTGCTGATTATCAGCCGATAACTCCTATTATCAATGGACTCCGTTCACTCATGACTGCTGGAAAAGTACCTGATGATTTATGGACGGCTTTTGCTTGGAGCATTGGGAGTGTCGTAATTTTTCAATTGTTGTCGGTTTTCGTTTACCGCAAAAAACAAAATTAACAGCTTAAATGATTGACGTGTCAATGATTTCAAAATATGATGAAAGCGAGTATAGCGAAAGTACAGGTGAAAAAATGAACGGAATTACGGAAATGTTAAAAGGGGTCCTAGAAGGGATCATACTGGAAATCATCGATCGTCATGAGACTTATGGATATGAAATTACCAAAAATTTACAGGAATACGGGTTTGAAGATATCGTGGAAGGAACTGTCTATACGATTCTTTTGAGATTGGAAAAGAAAGGATTAGTTACCGTTACGAAGAGAAAATCTTCTGTAGGACCCATGAGAAAATTTTATTCTCTGAACGAAGCTGGAAAGCAGGAATTAGAATTATTTTGGAAACGCTGGTCTTTTATTTCAGGTCAAATCGAAAAACTAAAGGAGTACAAAGAAAATGAGCAATAAAAATTTGGTTGGCTATATCAAAAAAATGATGGAAGACAAAGCAGAATATCGCGAACAAATGGCTCGCCTGAAAAAACTTCCTGCTGACTATCAGATTGTCTACAATGAGATACAAAAATTTCTTTGGGAATTTACCGCAGGGGATGGGATGGATATGTTGTCAGCGATGTATGAGTTGCTTGACTTTTTTGAAGAAGGTGCTTCAAATGGGCTTCCTGTCTTAGAATTGGTTGGAGAAGACGTAGGACAATTTGCAGAAAACACGTTACATGAAATCCAGGCGAAGACAAGAATCAATGAATTGAAAAGAAAAATGAATGAGCGGATCGCTAAAAAAATGGAAAAGTTATAAAGAGGCTGTGACAAGACTTTTGTCACAGTCCTTCATACTGATTTTGAAAGATTATTTATTTTTCTTTTCTTGATTCAGTAACCAGAAAACTAAAAACACAGCAAGTAAAACGATAACAGCACCAAATAAAGGAGCATAAGTGACACCAACCGTTTTAGTCGTTTGTGCGCCAACAAAAGAACCGAATGCAATACCAATGTTGAAAGCAGAGATATTAAATGCAGAAGCAAGCGTAATATCCTTCGGTGTATACGTTTCAGCTAATTGTACAACATATAATTGTAGACCCGGAACATTCATAAAAGAAAATAGCCCTAGAACAAAGGTAGCTGCTGTAGCAAAGAACAAGTTCCCGCTAAGAATCGTTCCAAATAAAAATACTAAAGATAAGGATAACAAGACAAACATGATACCTAAAGCTTTTAATGGATGTCGGTTCGAAAAATGCCCCCCGATTGTGTTACCAATAGCGACCATTACGCCGTAGATAATCAACAAAATAACGACAGCTTCTGATGAATAACCGATTTTGTCTTCAAGAATCGGAGTCAAATAGGTATAAGCAGCAAATGTTCCTCCGTATCCAAGAGCTGTGATCAAAAAAGAGCCCACTAAAAATTTATTTTTAGCTATCCGAAGAATCCCACTTAGATCGACAACTCCTGGTATTGGGAGATCTTTTGGAATGAGCAATAGATTGGCGAGTAGACCGATGGCTCCAACGAAAGCAATAAAAAGAAAAGTCATATGCCAGCTTGTTTGCTGACCGATGAATGTCCCCAAAGGAACACCGGTAACGGTTGCGACCGTTAGCCCTGTAAACATGACAGCAATCGCACTTGCACGTTTGTCAGGAGAGACGACTTCAGCGGCAATGACACTTGATACAGACATAAAAATCCCATGAGCAAGTGCGGATACGATTCTTCCAGCTAGCAATAAAACAAATACCCCAGAAAAAGCAGCCAGCAGATTCCCAATGATGAAAACCACCATGATTGCTGCCATCAACATTTTACGATTCCATTTTCCTGTTAAAATAGTGAGTAAAGGTGCGCCTACTGTCACACCAATCGCGTAAAGAGAAACCGTCAGCCCTGCTTGAGCCAAACTGACATGAAAACTATCAACGATCAAAGGCATAAGCCCTACACTGATAAATTCTGTAGATCCAATAGCAAAGGCATTGATTACCAAAGCCATAAGCGTAAAAACTGGTGAAACTTTTTTATTCAATTTTATTTCCTCCTCAAATTTTTCTGACAAATAGAGAATATAGACCTTCATCCTTCCTTCGTGAAGTACCGACTTTTTTGTATGATAGGCACTTTTTGGTAACAAATGTGAACCTACAAACGTTTCAGCGTTTGAAAAAATTCTTATTTTTTTCAAAATATAGTTCCTTTTTTGGCGAAAGTATAAAAAACGCAGAGGAAGAGACTTTGTTAGTTCACAAAATGAAAGGAGCATGCTATGATACGATGCGTATCTTTTTTAAGGAGAGATAAAAATGGAAAGAATCTATCATATTGGCGTCGAAGCAACATTGGAAGTCATCGGAGGAAAATGGAAACCGATTATTTTATGTCATTTAGGTAATGGTCCCATTCGCCCGGGTGAATTACGGAAAAAAATCCCTACGATCACACAAAAAATGCTGACCCAGCAGTTAAGAGAGTTAGAACAAGATGGCATTGTCCATCGAAAAGTCTATAACCAAGTCCCGCCTAAAGTAGAGTACTCGCTCACCGAAGAAGGAAAATCATTAAGAGAGATTCTAGTAGCGATGTCTGTTTGGGGAGAAGAACGTATCGAAAAACAAAAAGCCTCAGGGGAAGAAGTCACATTACTACATACACATGGTGGCTACCTAAATTACTGATTTTTTATGACATTTATTTTAAATAAAAGAAAACAGGAGTTTTTTAAAAAGCATCATCTATTTTTTATGTAAAAAAATGGTATGATTAATCAAGTAAGAAATGATTGGAAGAAGGCAAGCAAATGAATAGTATGGAAAAAGTCAACCAGTTTAGAGATGAACGTAATTGGCGACAGTTTCATAACGAAAAAGATTTGGCTATCTCTATTTCTTTGGAAGCATCTGAATTGTTAGAACTTTTTCAATGGAAAACGCCGGAAGAAGTAAAAGAAACACAATTAGAACGAATCAAAGAAGAACTGGCAGATGTATTGATCTATTCATACATGATGGCAGACAACCTTCAGTTGGATCTAGATGAGATCATTGAAGAAAAATTGATCAAAAATAATTTGAAATATCCTGTAGAAAAAAGCGCAGGGGTACGAAAAAAATACACAGAGTTGTAGAAATGTGTCATTAAGCTGTTGGAAAGAGCACAAGGAAAACAGTAAAATGAGACTGGAGGGAGAGAAAATGAAGAAAAAAGGAAAAGCAAAAAGATGGCTAGTCAATATCCTCTTGTTCCTCTTGTTATTAGTAGGACTAGCTTTGATTTTCAATGAACAGATCAAAGACTATCTTGTCAGATTAACAGGAGACAGATATGCTATAGCGAATGTAACGAAAGAAGATTTGAAAAGGAATAACGATAAAGATGTCAGTTTTGACTTTGACGCAGTAGAACCAATGACAACAGAAGGAGTGATGAGGTCACAAATGAGCGGAACAGATCTGCCAGTGATTGCTAGTATCGCAGTACCTTCTGTTTCGATCAATTTACCGATTTTCAAAGGCTTGGATAATACTTCACTGCTTTACGGTGCAGGAACGTTATCTCCAGATCAAGAGATGGGAAAGGGAAACTATGCTTTAGCAAGCCATCGTGCAACAAATCCTGAATTGCTGTTTACACCGCTGGAAAATTTGGAAATGGGTGCCAAGATCTATTTGACGGATTTAGAAAATGTGTATACATATAAAACATTTTTTAAAGAAAAAGTTGCTCCTACAGATACACAATTATTGAACGAGGTCGAGGGAAAAGAAATCGTCACGCTGATCACATGTGGCGACATGGATGCCGTCACACGACTAGTTGTACAAGGAGAACTGGAAAGTGTCACACCGATGAAGGATGCGACAGATGACATGAGAACTGCTTTCAATCTAGAGACAAAAACATTTTAGGATACTGGGACATAAGTCATTACAGATCAAAAACAACCAAAGGATATGAATCGATGAGGAAAACCCGATTTGCTGAAAAAAGAGGAACGCAAAGAGGTGCATCTCTGATTTGGTTGTTTTCTAGATAGACTTGTGTTCCAGTTTCTTTATTTTTTATATGAAAAGGCTTGCATAAATAAAAATTCGATGGTATGATGATTTTGAATAAGAAATGGATTGTTACTGTACGGCAGGCAAAACCAGAATTCAGCTAAGAAACAGTAGGCGAATTCTAGGTTTTTTTATTTTTCTTGAGAGGGCGAAGCAAAATGAAAATTGATAAAATTTTGAATAACAACGTCGTCATTTCGAAAAATGGATTCGGGGAAGAAGTCGTTTGTATGGGAAAAGGCCTAGCTTTTCAAAAAAAGATTGGGGACGAGATTTCGCCAGAAGCGGTCCAAAAAGAATTTGTTTTAAGAGATTCTTTTGCTAAAAACCAATTCCAACAGCTGATGGCTGATATTCCGGCAGAGGAGATCGAATGGGTCAAACAAGTAGTCGAACTGGCTGAAGATACACTAAAAGTTGAATTTTCGCCTAATATTTATCTGACATTGACCGATCATCTTCATTATGCGATCACACGGGCAAAAGAAAATATCCAACTGCCTAATCCATTATTATTTGAAACAAAAAAATTTTATCCGAAAGAATATCAAGCAGCGAAAGAGGCTCTTTTGTTCGTGAAACAAAAGACTGGCGTGGAACTTTCTGAGGATGAAGCCGGTTTTATTGCCTTTCATTTTGTGAATAGCCAACAAGGAAACGAAGACATGCAAGTGACGATGACCGCTACCACAATGGTAAGAGATATACTGAGTATCATCAGTAAATTCTTCGGCATCATGTTCGATGAAGAATCTTTGAATTATCAGCGTATCATTACTCATCTGCAGTTTTTTGCCCAGCGTTATCTCAAAGGGGAAGGATCTGACGAACAAGATGAATTTCTCTACGCATTAGTTCAAGGAAAGTATCCAAAAGCGTTTCATTGTGTCGAACGGATCAATGAGTATCTTCGACAAACGCAAAAACAGGAAATGGGAATCGCAGAGCAGATTTATTTAACGATTCATATTCAAAGAGTAGTAAGTGAGAAAAAAAGTATCCAATCATAAGGATTGTTACTGTATGGCAGGCAAAACCTGGATTGAAAAAATAGGTTCACGAATGTTTGTGACTGTTTTTTTCAATCTGGGTTTTTATTTTTTAAATAAAAAAAGAAAGAAGGAAAAAACAATGGATAATCAAGCAGTTGGTCGTCGTGTATGGGAAGCGGTAGGAGGACAAAAGAATGTCAAAAGTTTAGTACATTGTGCTACGCGTTTGCGGTTCAGATTAAAAGATGAATCCTTAGCAGATACGCAAAAGTTAAAAGAAGACCCAGACGTGATCCAAGTCGTCCAAAGTGGCGGTCAGTATCAAGTAGTGATTGGCAGTAATGTAGCAGATGTTTATCAATCGATCGTGGATGAGGAAGGTCTTGCAGTTTCGGAGGATGGAAAAGAAGAGTCCAAAAATATTTTGAATCGTCTAATTGATATCATTTCTAGTATATTTACACCTTTTCTAGGGGCGATGGCAGCCGCCGGGGTATTGAAAGGATTCTTGTCATTGGCAACGGTGATGGGCTGGCTGACAGCTGATAGCGGTACTTATCAAATATTGTTTGCTGCAGCAGATGGTGTCTTTACCTTCTTACCTATCATGCTTGCTTTTACAGCAGCTAAAAAGTTCAAAGCCAACCAGTTTTTAGCAGTAGCAATTGCTATGGCACTTGTGTACCCAGCTATCACAGCAGTTGCTGGTGCGGGAGAAGCTATCAGTTTCTTTGGGATCCCAGTGATTCTTTCGCCGTCTGGTTATACTTCTTCTGTCATACCAATCATTCTAGCAGTATGGGTGCAAAGTAAATTAGAGCCATTCGTAAAAAAAGTGATTCCGCAATTTCTGCAAATGATTTTAGTTCCGCTTGTCGTTTTAGTAGTGATGGTTCCGTTGACATTTCTTGCTTTAGGACCAATCGGGACGGTGGCCGGTAATGCTTTAGGTGGTCTCTTCAACTCGATTTATGGATTTAGTCCAATCGTAGCAGGTCTGATCATGGGAAGTTTATGGCAAGTATTCGTGATGTTCGGCATGCATTGGGGATTCATACCGATCATGTTTTTGAATATCGAGCAATACGGGTTTGATGTATTGATGCCAATGCTTCTTCCAGCCATCTTGGCACAAGGTGGCGCTGCTTTAGCTGTATCGTTACGAACAAAAGATACAAAGCTTCGAGCATTAGGGATTTCTTCTACAGTGACTTCGTTATTTGGGATCACTGAACCAACTGTGTATGGTGTGACGTTACCGTTGAAGAAACCATTTATTGCAGCGTGTGTTTCTGGAGGGATCGGAGGGGCTATTATCGGATTTTCTGGAGTAAAAGCTTTCTCCAGCAGTTTGGTCAGCTTATTAACGATTCCAACTTTCATTAGTACGGTAGATGGTGTAGAGTCAAATGTGACAGTAGCCGTAATAGCTACAGGAATCGCTTTTGTTCTAGCATTTGTAGGTACGCTGATTTTAGGATTTGACGAACAAACACAAGACAATCAATTAGAAAACAAACATGCGAATGTAGGAGAACCGATTACTTCAGCACGGCATACCTTAAAGAGTCCTTTAACGGGTAAAGTACTGCCACTGAGTGAAGTGCCAGACAAAGTTTTTTCTTCTGGCGTGATGGGAAAAGGTATCGCTATTGATCCAGAAGTAGGGGAACTTGTTGCCCCGGCAGATGGAGAGATCACGACTATTTTTCCAACTGGACATGCTGTAGGGATCACAACGACTGACGGAGCGGAGATTTTGATTCATATCGGGATGGATACAGTAGAATTAAATGGGAATGGTTATGAAATCTTAGTCAAACAAGGGGACCTCGTCAAAGCAGGAGATTTATTGATCCGTTTTGACATCGAAGCAATCAAAGCAGCCGGCTATAGTGTAATCACACCGGTTGTCATTACAAATACCGATGCATTTGCCGATATACTTGAATTAGACCAAAAAGAGATTATTGCGAATGAAGATGTTCTAGCAATTGTAAAATAAGGAGGAAATCAGGATGCAATCACGTTTTTCAGAAAAATTTTTATGGGGTGGCGCAACTGCTGCCAATCAATTAGAAGGAGCTTATGATCGAGACGGAAAAGGGTTATCCGTTGCAGATGCTATGCCGGGAGGTAAGCAGCGTTTTGCAATCATCGGTCGTAAAGAATTTGACTGGACGATCGATCAAGAAACATATAATTACCCGAATCATCGCGGAATCGATCATTACGATCGTTTCAAAGAAGATCTTGCTTTATTTGCGGAAATGGGGTTCAAATGTTATCGTTTTTCAATTGCCTGGACACGGATTTTTCCAAACGGAGACGAAAGCACGCCGAATGAAGCGGGATTAGAATTTTACGATCAGCTGATTGATGAGTGCTTAAAATACGATATTGAACCTGTGATCACGATTTCTCATTACGAGATGCCTCTTCATTTAGCAAAAGAATATGGTGGCTGGAAAAATCGAAAACTGATCGACTTCTATGAACGATTTGCTCAGACAGTATTAAAGAGATACAACAGTAAAGTCAAATATTGGATGACTTTCAATGAAATCAACTCGGCCTTTCATTTTCCAGCTTTAAGTCAAGGATTAGTAAAAAGCAACGGAGCAGGAGAGTACCAAAATATTTTCCAAGCATGGCATAATCAGTTCGTAGCAAGTAGCAAAGCTGTAAAAATCGGCCACGAATTGCGTTCGGATATCCAAATCGGTTGCATGATTATTTATGCAACGACTTATAGCATCGATGCCAATCCAGTCAATCAGGTAGCAACCATGATCCAAAATCAAGAATTCAATTTTTTCTGCACGGATGTTCAAGTACGCGGAGAATACCCTGCGTACACAGCCCGTACCTATAAAAAATATGGAGTCGATTCGGAAAAATTAGAGAAAACAGAAGAAGACTTCCAGTTGCTAAAAGAATATCCAGTTGACTACATCGGATTTAGTTACTATATGTCTACGGCAATCAATGAGACTGACCCGCAAGCCGCAACTTCAGAAGGAAACTTGCTAGGAGGCGTAAAAAATCCGTTTCTTGAGGCGAGTGAATGGGGCTGGCAGATCGATCCAGAAGGGTTGAGAATCGCATTGAATGAATTATACAATCGTTACCAGAAACCATTATTCATTGTTGAAAACGGTCTTGGTGCTATTGATCATGTGGAAGAGGATGGCTCGATCATTGATGATTATCGGATCGATTACCTAGGTCGTCATATCGAAGCAATGTCCCAAGCAGTTGCAGATGGTGTAGATTTGATGGGCTATACCCCCTGGGGATGTATCGATCTAGTCAGTGCATCGACAGGAGAAATGAGTAAACGTTACGGCTTTATCTATGTGGATCTAGACGATGAAGGAAACGGGACATTGAACCGATCGAAGAAAAAATCTTTTGATTGGTATAAAGAAGTAATTGCCTCAAATGGCGAAAATCTATAATTAAAACAGTGGAATGAAAAAGAACACACTTCTCGCATGTGATTTGTGTTCTTTTTTTATTTTTTATGTGCTATTCTTTTAGTAATAGTAAAGCAAAGGGTGACGTTATGAAAAGGACACGTGTACTATACTTGGAAGTCGCAGATAAAATCAAAGAAGATATTTTCTCAGGAAAGTATCCAGTCGGTTCGATGCTGCCGACAGAAAGTGAATTAGAAGAACTGTTTCAAGTCAGCAAAATCACTGTCCGAAAGGCAATCGAGCTGCTGGCATCAGATGAATATGTCGAAAAGAAAAGTGGTCGTGGGACGACGGTTCTAAGCAATCGTCCTTACAATCGATTATCCAAAGCGGCAAGTTTTACGCAGATCTTGAAGAACTCCCAATATGAAGTTCAGAAAGAAACGCTAGATTTGCAATTGGTCCATATAAAGAAGGAAGATCCTTTGTTTTCCTTTTTCGGTGAGCAAGCTGTTTGTTTTAAGCGCTTATATTATTTGAACAATCAGCCTTATATTTATTTTGTCCACTATCTTCCACAAGAAATGATGCAATTCAGCAGAGAAGAATTTGACAAAGAATCTTTGTATCGTCTGCTGACAAAAAAAGGGTATACCATTGACTCATTTTCTGATGATTTCTCTGCAGTATTTTTAACAGAAGAAGAACAAGAAATTCTGAAAACAGACACACAGATTGGCATCAAACGGATACGGCAATCGTCTACGCAAATGGGGAAAATGATTGAATATTCAGAAGCAATCTATCATACGGAGCTGCATCCTTACCATATTGATTACGAAACATAAATAAAAAAGAAGTTGTGAAATCAGCGGTTTGACCTGAGTATTAGAGAAAAAAACGAAAAAACAGCTTCTCATGTTTTTGAATTGGTCGGACTTATTACCGTAGATACAAGGCTGACTCTAGATGACCATATATTCTGAATAAAGGGGTGTGACACGACTTTTGTTGCACCTCCTTTTCTTTGTAAAACCAAAAGAACAAAGGAGGGATGCATCTTTTGAAAAGCGTTTACAAATTATAGTAAAGTATGTTATTATTCAATTGTAAACATTATAATGTTATAAAAGGAGAAGGAAAATGGATAAATTTATAGGAATTATCGAACAAAAAATCATGCCCGTGGCCAATCGTATCGGTACTCAGCGACATATGACTGCCATCAGAAAAGGAATCATTGCCACTATGCCATTGACGATCGTAGGCTCATTTTTTACGATTTTACTGAATATCCCGATTGAATCAGTTGCGGCAGTCATTGAACCTTACCGTGAGATATTAGATATTCCTTTTCGCTATACAGTTGGTATCCTTGCTCTTTATGCGACATTCGGGATTGCTTCTTCTTTAGCGAAAAGCTATCGGCTTGATTCACTGACGGCAGGTATCTTGGCATTAATGTCTTTTCTGATCGTGGCAGCTCCTCCTACACGCATCTTAGAAGATGTAGGAGAAATCACAGCCGGACGTTACATCAACATCGCTAATCTAGGATCGGGCTCATTATTTGGGGCGATCGTGACGGCAATTATTTCAGTAGAGATCTACCGGTTTTTTATCGAGAAAAAAATAACTATCCGAATGCCAGATGGTGTGCCGCCAGAAGTAACAAACTCTTTCGTTGCATTGATACCAGGAGCAGTCATCTTGATTTTCTTTTGGATCATCCGCCATATGCTTGGATTCGATTTAAATGGATTTTTGAGTCAACTACTTATGCCTTTGAAAGGTGTATTAGCGGGTAACAGCTTGTTTGGCGGTCTCTTGACTGTCTTTCTAATTTGTTTCTTCTGGGTATTAGGAATCCATGGTCCGGCAATCATGGGTCCAGTTATTCGTCCGTTTTGGGATATTTCGATTGCTGAAAATATCGATGCATTTAATGCAGGGACAAGTGCTCACGCCATGCCAAATATTTTTACTGAACAATTTCTACAATGGTTCGTTTGGATCGGCGGAGCAGGAACCACTCTTGCGTTGGTTGTCTTATTCATGTTTTCTAAATCCAAGTATTTAAAAAGCTTAGGACGTTTGTCCATTTTACCGGGTTTGTTCAATATCAATGAACCGATGATCTTCGGTGCACCAGTAGTGATGAACCCAGTTTTGGGGATTCCATTTATTCTTGCCCCTCTTGTGACGACCACTCTTTCTTATGTTCTCACTGTCAGCGGTGTCGTGCCAATGATGGTTGCGCGTCTGCCGTTTGCGATGCCTGCGCCGATTGCTGCTTGGATGAGCACGAACTGGAGCGTTGCAGCAGGATTATTGGTTATTGGTAATTTCTTGATTACTTTGGCTATTTATTATCCATTCTTCAAAGTATTTGAAAAACAGCAATTGGCTAGAGAAGCAGAGGAGCAAGCGAAAGAGCAAGCAGATCTCACTCTGACAGATGGTGTCACCGAAGAACGACTATAATTGAAAAGAAAGAAGAGAACAAACCATGAAACGTTCATTAGGCATTTCCCTTTACCCAGACCACAGTGATCCTCAAAAAGATCGTGAGTATATCGAAACAGCCCATCAGTATGGATTCAGCAGAATTTTTATGAGTATGCTTGAGGTCACGGAAGATCCGGAAGTCGTTCAGAAAAAATTTCAGCAATTAATCTTTTTTGCAAAAGAGAGGGGATTTGAAACGATAGTAGATGTTTCGCCGGCTATCTTTGAACAATTGAATATTTCTTATGATGATTTAGGTTTTTTCCATAGATTAGGCGCAGATGGCATTCGTTTGGACTTAGGATTTGATGGGCGAAAAGAAGCACTTTTGACTTTTAATCCTTATCACTTGGCCATCGAGTTGAATATGAGTAATGATGTGGCTTATCTAGAAAATATCTTGACGCATCAGGCAAATACATCTTTTCTATATGGCTGTCATAATTTTTACCCGCAAGAAGGAACGGCTTTGCCGTATCATTTTTTCCAATCAAGTAGTGAACGATTCAAAAAAAACGGTATTCGAACGGCAGCCTTCATTACTTCACAATCAGGTACAATCGGGCCGTGGGATATCAATGATGGACTGCCTACTTTAGAAATGCATCGCCATCTTTCTGTCGAAACAGCGGCCAAGCATTTGTTTGCCACAAACCTAATTGATGATATAATTATTGGAAACGCATACGCAAGTGAAGAAGAATTGAAGTCATTAGGGCATTTGGATCGTTACCAGACTGTTTTTAGAATTGAATTTGTTGCAAATGTAAATGAGGTGGAACGGCAAATCGTATTGGAAGAGCAACATGTTCGTCGAGGGGACATCACAGACCAAGTGATCCGATCAACGGAAGTTCGAAAAAAATACCAAAAAGACGAAAACAAAGTACATGATACTGAGTTTGAATTTGTCGTAGGAGATGTTGTCGTTGGGAATGACCGCTTTGGCAAATATAAAAACGAACTTCAGATCGTATTGGAGCCACACAGTGATCCGCGAAAGAATAAAGTAGGACATATTACTCCAGAAGAATTGATCTTGCTACCGTTCATTCATCCATGGTCTAAATTCAAATTTATAGAAAAGTAGGAATGATTATGTATGATTTAGTCATTAAAAATGCAAGAGAGCTTAACGGGAAGATCTTCGATATCGGGATAGAAAAAGGAAAGATCTGCGAAATCGCCCCTCTCATCACACAAAAAGCTCGTCAGGAAATCAGCTTGACCCCTCAGCAATATTTGTCGGCTGGTTGGATCGACGATCATGTTCATTGTTTTGAGGAAATGACTTTGTATTATGATTATCCAGATCAGATCGGTGTGAATAAAGGTGTGACAACAGTCATAGATGCAGGGACAACTGGGGCAGAAAACATTGCTGATTTTTATGAACATGCCAAACAGGCAAAAACAAATGTCTATGCGCTTTTGAATATCTCAAAATGGGGAATCGTTGCACAAGATGAACTAGCAGATCTAAACAAGATTCAAGTTGATATGGTAAAGCAAAAAATCAAGGAACTGCCAGATTTCATTATTGGAATCAAAGCACGGATGAGCAAGAGCGTAGTTGGTCAAAACGGCATCACTCCACTAGAACTGGCAAAAAGGATACAAAAAGAAAACCATCAGCTTCCTTTGATGGTCCATATCGGTTCTGCTCCGCCGGAATTGCCGGATATCCTCTCTTTACTGGAATCAGGAGATATCATGACTCATTGTTTCAATGGGAAAACAAACGGCATCTTGGATCAAGAAACGAAAACAATCAAACAAATAGCTGTAGAAGCAAAAAATCGAGGAATCATCTTCGATATCGGACACGGGACGGATAGTTTTAATTTCCAAGTTGCGGAAACTGCCTATCACCAAGGGATAAAAGCAGATACGATCAGTACAGATATCTATATTCGTAATCGCAAAAACGGTCCAGTCTATGACTTAGCTACAACGATGGAAAAATTGAAGCTTGTCGGATATACGTGGGAAGAAATCATCGAAAAGGTGACGGAAGTTCCTGCACAGAATTTCCATTTGAAAACAAAGGGACAAGTCAAAGAAGGCTTTGACGCTGATTTTACTGTTTTTGAATTGATCAATCAACCCAAGGAACTAATCGATTCCAATGGAGAGAAAAGACAGTCAAATCAGCAAATCAAACCAGTACAAACAATCATCGGAGGAAAAAGTTATGCATGCGAATCATGAGAAATTTCAGCTGAAGAAAGTCATTAATGCTTCAGGAAGAATGACGATTCTAGGCGTCTCGACCCTTTCAGAGACAGTTCTTGACGCGCAACGTTTTGGCGGTCAGCATTTTTTTGAGATGGAAGAATTAAGCATTCAAACAGGAAAATATTTAGCCGATTTGCTAGAAGTTGAAGATGTCCAGATCGTTTCATCCGCCTCTGCAGGAATTGCTCAATCGGTAGCTGCTGTTATAGGCAAAGGAGAACTGTATCCCCTTTATCACCCTTATGCAGAATCCATCAAAAAACGACAAATCATTTTGCCGAAAGGACACAATGTAGATTACGGAACGGCTGTGGAAATCATGGTACAGCAAGGAGGCGGTCAGGTAGTCGAAGCAGGTTACGCCAATATGTGTACGCCTGAACAAATCGAAATGATGATCACAGAAGAAACAGCAGGGATTCTCTATATAAAAAGTCATCACACGGTACAAAAAAGTATGCTTGACGTGTCAGAGGCAGCACAGATTGCCAAAAAGAACCAGATTCCGTTGATCGTTGATGCCGCGGCAGAAGAAGATCTGAAAAAATATGTGCAAATGGGCGCTGATTTGGTTATTTATTCAGGGGCAAAAGCAATCGAAGGACCAAGTGCCGGAATGGTCATTGGGAAAAAAACGTATGTTTCATGGGTCCGGATGCAATCAAAAGGAATTGGACGTTCCATGAAAATCGGAAAGGAAAATATCCTTGGTTTTGTCCAAGCAGTGGAAGATTATTTGAACAAAGGCAGTGAGTCTGGCCCTGCAATGAAAGAAAGATTACAGCCATTCATCGAACAACTTAATCAAATCAATCATTTAGAAGCTAAGATCGTTCAAGATAGCGCAGGTCGAGCAATCTATCGAGCAAGTGTGAAAGTTTCAGGAAATCAATCAGCTAAACAAGTGATTAAAGCATTGAAAGAAAAAAATCCTGCCATCTATACAAGAGAATACCAGGCAAACAACGGCATCATCGAATTCGATATCCGTTCTGTCAGTCAACAGGAGATGGCAAAAATCATCGATCGTTTAAAAGAAATCTTGAAGAACTAGGAGAGAAAAAGGAATGAGATTAAGTCCCAATTATTTAAAAGATAAGATCTGTCTAAATGTGTTAGCAAATTCTGTAGAAAACGCAAAAGAATGCTATGAGGCAGCGGAAGGCCATATCGTTTTAGGTGTACTTTCAAAGAACTTTTCTGACGACGAAACAGCTATTGCAGAAATGAAAAAATACCAGCAAGCAACAAATAACGCCTTGTCCATCGGTTTAGGCGCGGGAGACCCAAACCAGAGCCAGATGGTCACTCGTTTAGCCGAAGTATTGCAGCCTCAGCATGTCAATCAAGTATTTACAGGAGTAGGAGCTTCCAGAGCAGTATTGAAACAGACAGAAACGGTCATCAACGGTTTGGTTTCTCCCACGGGTAAAGAAGGGTACGTAAACATCGCAACTGGTCCTTTAAGTTCACAAGGACCTGCAGGAGTCGTGACACTTGAAACAGCTATTCGATTATTGAAAGATATGGGCGGCAGCTCGATCAAATATTTTCCTATGAAGGGACTTTCCCATATCAAAGAATATAAAGCCTTAGCGGAAGCTTGTGCTGCCAATGATTTTTATTTAGAGCCAACTGGCGGGATCGACCTTGATAATGTGGAAGAAATCGTACGGATCGCAATAGACGCAGGAGTGAAAAAGGTCATTCCTCATGTATATAGTGCGATTATCGACAAGGATACAGGGAATACACGCCCAGAAGAGGTACGTCAACTGTTGCAATTGATGAAAAAAATCGTGGAATAAGGTGAGAAGAATGAAAATCGGTGCATTTGGGGAAGTCATGCTGCGACTCACTCCTCCTGAACATTTGATGCTGGAACAAACCCATACCTTACGCATGGCTTATACAGGGACCGGCGTAAATCTGGTAGGGAATCTTGCCCATTTTGGCGTTGAAAGTTATTTACTGACGGCTCTGCCAGACAATCGACTAGGAAAAGCAGCACTCACTAATTTGAAGGGCCTAGGTATCCAGACGAAGTATGTGATCCATCAATATCAACACATCGGCACTTATTTTGCAGAAATGGGGTATGGTGTCCGCCCGACAGAAGTCACTTATCAAAATCGAAAACATAGCTCATTTGGTTTATCTGTGATGGAGGATTATGACTGCGTAGCGTTTATTGATGAGATCGACTTGATCCATATCTGTGGGATCAGTTTAAGTTTGTCTGATGAGACAGCTGAAACGGCTATCCAATTAGCAGAACAAGCACATAAAGCAGGGAAAAAAGTTTGTTTTGATTTCAATTATCGTCCTAGTTTGAATCAAGAAGATGGAAAAAAAGAACAAATGAAGAAGCGTTATCATACAATGTTACCTTATTGCGACATCTTGTTTGGCTCAGTCAGAGATCTGACAGAGCTAGTGCAGTGGGAGGAAACAGCCGATGTAGAAAACGAACATGATCCTATTTCTTACATCCAGTCCTTTATGAACCACTACGATATCCAATGGTTTGCTGGGACAAGGCGAGAAAGTGTAGATGGAAGAAAACAGTTAAGTGGTTATTTGATCACACAACAAGAAGCAGAGAAAACAACTGTTTATCCTTTGGATGTACTCGATCGAATCGGGGCAGGAGATGCATTTGCTGCAGGGATCTTACTCGGTTTCTCTGAAAAGTGGTCCTTACAGAAGACCGTTTATTTTGCCTTAGGAAATGCTCGACTAGCTCATTCGATCCAAGGAGATGTTCCGTTAACGACAAGAGAACAAGTCGAACGTCTGCTGAATGATCCTGAAACAGACTTGATCCGGTAAAAAGATTCAGGGATAAAACAGGTTAGGATTGTTTGTTGTCCTAGCCTTGTTTTTGCTAAAGTAGCTGAAAGTAAAATAAAAGGAGTACACCAAGACAATTACATAAAGCTAAAAAGTATATGAGAGGATAACACAGACGAAGAAAATGCGAATGAATGTATTTTTTCCACATGTTGAAAAGAAATAGAGTAATCACAGAAACAAAAGGGATCAGGAAAGACAGAACAACGAGTAAACAGATGAAAAATCGAATCAATTGTATTCTTTCCGAAGATATTTCCTCTGTTTCCATGGGAGCTTCAGGGAGATCAGGAAGAAATATAGAGAGTGTTTGACCATATAATTTAGCTAAGCGATAAACATTTTCGTGATCTGGAAACGAGCGGCCATTTTCCCAATTTGAGACTGTCTGTCTAGTAATCGCGAGCTTTTTTGCTAATTCTTCTTGCGTATGTCCATGTTCTTTTCGTAGTTGTTTTAATTTTTTTGGAAAAAAATCCCTCATAAATACTCTTCCTCTCATTATGTAAAAGCGCTTTTACATTCATTTAACTCATTGTAAAAAGATTTTATCTATTCAGTCAAGAACAAAATAGGCAAAATAGAATTATCAAAAGAATGAGGTGAAAAGAATGAAAAAAAATAATTTTAACTCTTACTAGTATAAGTATGCTAGGTGTATCTTTCAGTCCAAGTGTCTCTGCTTTCACGATACAAAATTCAGCAGAAACAAGCGATAGACAAACTATTGAGATGAACGAATTTGATAACGACATGTACGGCCGCAACTAACGAAAAAAACGTTGAAAGTAGGAATATAATGGAATGGATTCGCACAGCTTTTCATATAATCTTTATTGAAAACGGATTGATTCTAGCTATTTTACTGTTAAGTATTGCAGTTGTTTCCAATAGTTTAGTGATATCTACTCAGAAAAAAGAAATGGAGATTCTTGAAAAACGCATGAGTTGTTTGGAAAAAAAGCAAACATCAAAATAATAAGCTATTTAAGTGAATGAACGAAGGAAAAAGTTTATCTGATTTATTGCAATCAAAAACATTAGATTCTCTAGAAAATGCGTATGATTCCTGTCTCAGTCGAAGAAAGCCAAGTTGTTAAATAGATGTTTTTGGTTGTCTTCGTTCAATTGTCGATTACCATGACATCAATAAGCTGTTTGATATCTTCAGGAGTGTTGGTAGGGATACTGATTGTAGAAGCTTCATCTAGTATTTTTTGAGTCTTTTCTTTGACTAGCTCAGGATGATCAGAAGTTTCATCATGTTGCCAGTGAGAAGGAACAGAATATTGAGTTATTGTACCGTTATGATTGCTAGAATAAACTACTAAACCTTGGAAACTTATATTCCCACTAAGTATGACTGTTTCAGCTGGAAAAGCGACACTTCCTTGGTCATAAGGGTCAATTGGAGTTCCTGCTGGAGACTTAGAAACATGCAGTTCAAAACCAGTACTTGGATCAGCTAACCATTGTTTATATTGTGTGCCCATCACAGCTAGCCAAACTCTAGCGTATTCTATTTCTAGATCAGAATAATTACTTAACAAATCAGTTGAATTACTGACTTGTGGACTTATCGATTCACTGACAGAAGCATAAGTCTCACTACTATTTGTTGACGGTACAGTTGACGACGAAGTAGTTGATGCAACGATGGAAGAACTAGTGGTTTGTGAAACTGATTCACTACTGCTTTTGACAGTAGCGCTTGATTCGTTATTCGTTTTACTGTCAGTTGTTGCTTCACGAGAAGTAGTGTTTTCAATAACAGTCGAATGAGGTGTTGACTGGCGAGTGTTTTTTTGTTCACAACCAACAAACAGAAGTACGAGAGGGAGTAAAATGAATATCCTTTTTTTCATGAAATTATCCTCCAATTATCTAAGAAAATAAAATAACGGTTTTCTTTTTATTTATTGTACTCCTGTATAATAAAGAGGAAAAGGATATTTGGTTAAGAAATCTCTCTGGTTTGGAGAGAATTAGATGAAAATTAAAAGCTAATCTGAATAGAATTTTTTATAACCATATGATACAGCAAAGTTACTCTTTTACTTAGTATGGAAATCAAAATATTTAGCATAAGTATTATTTTTTTACATAAAGTGGTTGTTTTTGATATATATTAATTTGGCACTTTGTGATTATGTAAAAGAACAACGTGATGCTGGGCGAATCAAAGTAGTGACAGCATCTGATCTTGCAAATGATGTACAATAAAGAAGATGATCAAAGATTCGAAAAACGATAATTAATCATTTGAGCCACACACTTAAGAAGAGGGGAATGAAGAAAAAATTTTGGTGGACGAACAAGATGATAGCGGAGTTCCATGGATCTTTGGACGAGTAGATGCTAATGTACAAGACTATCCAGAAAAAACGAGTTTACAACGACAAGCGAAACAACAGTTACTTGCAGGTGCACACATTGGCTCCGCTTTAGGCATTCTTTCCCTATAACTTTAACACTTCAAAATATTTTAAACATATAAATAACTGCATTAACCAAAAAATTAGACTTCTATAAATGAGGGAAATCTGCTCATTCATAGAAGTCTAGTGATTAAAGGAAGCTTTTAATTCATGGAAGCTAAGATAAGCTACTCCACCATTAAATGAACCAAACGCCTCACCTCACATCTTGAAACTATTAGAAGAAAGAAGAAGAGAAGGGGCACTCGAAAAAAGTGTATTTCGCAAATGGGGCATAAAAGAATAAGAAATGTTGCTTTTACAAAAACCTGACCGAAAAACAGTACACATTTTCGTGTTTTTTCGTTTTTTCTTGACTACTGTTGGCGCTATCAGTATCATAAATGGCAGATAGAAACAGCCAAATAAAAAAAGGCACCTCTGCTTCTAGTGGCAGCTAGAAACAGAGGCCTTGAAAAGTCATCACACGTGACCGTCCAAGTTTGCCATAGTCAATGTAAATACATCAACCTTGTTTATTGTATCGAATCTAAAAGGAGAAATCTACCCTTTAGAGGAGAAAATTTAACAAATTGTATGCGTTTTATTTGCTGAGCAAAAGGTATTGGACATTGTGTTCAATACCTTTTTTATCTGAACATACACCTGAAGATAAATCTGCTCTATTCGAAGATTTTATATTCTTTTAATAGAGCTACAGCCAGCAGATCCGGTCAGTGTAAAAAGATGCTTTTTTTCGTCAAAAGAACCAGCCTTTGCGTATCATATTATGAAAGCAGATTTTATTTGGCTGTTTTCTATCACTGAAAGGAGAGGAGCAACCGATGCAAGTGGTCGCTGTTTTGAATCACAATGCTATCATTGCGAAATCAAACGAAGGAGAGTGGGTGTTGATCAAAAAAGGAATCGGATTCAAACGAAAGATCGGAGATTTAATCCATGAAAGAGAGGTGGAAAGTGTCTATCAAAAAATCTAAAATTTGGGGAGTCACTGTTCGACAGGCTTGACCCATTTCGCTGAAGCGGAATGCGTCAAGCCTGTTTTTTTGAAGGGAGGAAATATCACTGGAATTGACTCAAGTCATTTATGAAGAGTTGCTGATCATTCATTCGAGTGCACGAACGAAACGTCAAATCTTAAAAGAATTAACCCAACTTATGACGGATAAAGGCGTAATATCCGATACAGAGAGTTTCTTAGAGGATGTCTATCAAAGAGAAGCAGAAGGAGCAACAGGAATCGGACAAGGAATCGCTATCCCTCATGGTAAGTCAACAAGCGTCAGACAGACAGTAATCTCGGCTGCTACTTTAGCTGATCCAATCCCATGGGAAACATTAGATGAACGACCTGTAGAGATTGTGATTTTATTTGCTGTACAAGAAGGAGATAAAAATAAAGGACATCTTCAGCTTTTACAAAAAATTGCTGTACTTTTGGCAAGAGAGAAGTTTATCAAAGAACTGAAAAAAGCTACTTCAATCGAAGAATTGTATACATTATTGACACAAAATGACTAGGAGGAACGATAACGTATGTTAGTAACAGGAAAAGAAATACTAGCTGTAGCAAATGAGAAAGGTTTTGCCGTACCTGCCTTCAATGCAGGTTCTGGACAATTATTGAACGCAGTGATAGAAGCTTGCGAAGAAGCACAAGCTCCTGTTATGATTGCGATCCATCCAGAAGAACTGAAATTTTTGACAGATAGTTTCGTTGCTCAAGTAAAATACGCGGCTGAGCAGACAGATATCCCTATATGTATCCATTTAGATCATGGTGCTGACTTTAACCAAATTATTCATGCCATCCGCCTAGGTTTTACTTCGGTCATGATCGATGCATCTCACCTATCATACGAAACAAACGTTATGTTATCTAAAAAAGTAGTAGAAGCTGCTCACGCTAGTGGTATTTCTGTAGAGGCTGAACTGGGAACGATTGGAGACACAGGTAATACCATAGAAGGGGGTGTCAGCGAGATTATTTATACAGATCCGTCAACAGCACAAGCATTTATTGAGGAGACGGGGATCGATAGCTTGGCGATCGCTATTGGAACAGCTCATGGAATCTATCCTAAGGAACTCAAACCTAAGCTACGACTCGATATTTTAGAAACGATACGATCATTGACCACTGTTCCTTTAGTCCTCCATGGAGGATCGAGCAACCCAGATGAGGAGATACGTCAGGCAGTTGAATTAGGAATAAACAAAATCAATATTTCCAGTGATATCAAAATAGTATTCGCAGAAAAACTCCGAGATATCTTGAACTCGGGAGATTTAGAGATCCGTGAACCGAATGTGCTGTTTCCGCCTTGTATGGAAGCTGTTAAACAAGTTGCATTAGATAAAATTCATTTATTCAAAGCAGACAATAAAGCAAAATATTATATGTGAGGGGGAGTGCAAAATGAAGATCGTAGGGATCGCAGCTTGTACTGCGGGAATTGCACACACGTATATCGCAAAAGAAAAATTGCTTCAAGCAGCGGAGAGTCTTGGTCATGAGATCTGGATCGAGACACAGGGGCTTGCTGGGACACAAGATCTACTGAGCCAAACATGCATCGCGGATGCAGATGTTGTGCTTATCGCTGCAGACATCAAGGTGAATGGGAAAGAGCGGTTTCTTGGAAAAAAATAGTCGAAGTACCAACTAGTCTAGTTGTCAAATCTCCGAGAAAACTGATTGAAAAATTAGAAGAGATGTTGGATGGACGAACGAAAGGAGTATAAGATGGAGAAATTGAAATCAATCGGCTTCAAAAAACATTTGATGACGGCGATCTCTTTCTTTTTACCTATCGTCGTTGCTTCTGGATTCTTGTTGGCTATTGGAAATATGTTGGATGGTACAACGATCGAATCCTTCACAGATGGTTTTTCTTTTGCAGATACGATGACAACGATGGGTGGATATGGTTTAGGTTTATTACCGATGATCGTTTCCTGTGCGATAGCTTATTCAATGGCAGATAAGCCTGGTATTGCACCTGGTTTGATTGTCGGGATGACTGCTAGTGGGATCGGAGCGGGTTTTTTAGGTGGGATGGTTGGCGGATATTTATCTGGATTAGTCGTTATTGGATTAACGGCAGGAATCAAAGTACCTAAATGGATGGATGGTCTAATGCCAACTCTGGTTCTGCCATTCCTCAGTTCTTTCATCGGCGGGTTGATCATGTACTATGTAATAGGAACACCCATCAATTGGCTTACAGAAATGCTTACAGGTTATTTAAGTGATTTGGATACTTCTTCGTTATTTTTATACGGAGCAGTAATTGGGGTATTGTCATCAATCGATTACGGCGGAGCTATCAATAAAGTCGTATTTGCGTTTGTGTTTGCTTTGTTTTCAGAAGGAATCTATGAACCAATCACTGTATTGATCTTAGCTTCAATGGTCACCCCATTCGGCTTGACGATTACTTATTTCTTAGGGAAAATCATTCGTAAAAATATATTCAATCGTCAAGAAATAGATACATTGAAGACAGCTTTTCCTATGGGGATTTGTCAAATCACTGAGGGGTGCTTTCCTATCGTATTGAATGACTTGGCACGTAATGTCATAGCAACAGGTGTGGGTGGGGCAGTCGGCGGTGGATTGAGCATGCTATGGGGAGCAGATAGCCGTATCCCGGCATCAGGAATGTTTGCAGTCGCTACGATGACTAGACCATGGTCATTCATTGGCGCTTTATTAGCTGGTTCTTTTGCTACGGGAATAACTATTTTATTATTGAAAAAACCAGTTGACCCAAATGCAGAAGTCATCCAAGAAGAAAAAGAGGAAGAAGAGATATCTTGGGATGACTTGACAATCAGTTAGGAGGAACAGAATGGATTACAAGAAAAGAGTACAACAAATGTTCCTAGATTCAGGAGTAGTATTGAAAGAAACAGAATTAGAAAGAATCGAATATACAGATTTTGGATTAGGAGCAATCGAGACTGAAGGATTGAATTTATTTGTTTATGAAAATAATGAGCGATACTGTGGGAAAGAACTGGTATTATTGCCTTATCAAACTTGTCCAGAGCATCGGCACCCACCTCGAGATGAGAATGAAGGAAAAAAGGAAACCTTTCGTTGTCGAAAAGGCTTAGTATATCTTTATGTCGAAGGAAAAGAAACAAAAAAACTTTCCTGTATTATTCCAAAGGGGCAAGAACGTTACTATACGGCAAAAAAAGAAATCATACTTCACGCTGGAGATCAGTACACGATCGAACCAAATATTAAACACTGGTTCCAGGCAGGTGCAACAGGCGCGGTTATCACCGAATTTTCTTCCAGCAGTGATGATCCAAGTGATAGTTTTACGAATCCAGCTATTTATCGTTAATACAAAGGTTTGGGAACAAGCTGATGAACCAAAATGATCAAATTTCGATTATTTGGTTCGTCGGCTTTTTTATTTAGAGAAACATCAGGCGTTGGTGAAACATAACACGAGAATAAAATGGATTTTTCATTAATAGGAGAAACAAGTGTGTGACTATTTAAATAATGCGTGTTATTGACATGCAGGACGAAATCCCAATTTCTTCTATAAGTAAGTCGTTTCAATTTTATATTTACTAGTTATTTATTTTTTTTGGTTACTGTAAAATAGCTGAAAAATTATTTTTTGCAAATACTATATATAGTGGTGCTTGATCTATATACCACTAAAAAACTACAAAATCTAGTCTTTTATTTTAAAAAAACACGTGTAGAATGAAGATAGACTTTTGAGTTAGGGAGTGTTTTTTTATGAAACTTACTGTTTTTTGCGGTTCCCGTTTTGGCAATAAAGAAAGCTACAAATTTATTGCGCAAACGTTAGGAAAATATATGGCACAAGAAGAAATCGAACTGGTTTACGGTGGTTCATACTCCGGGATTATGGGAGTGATTAGTAAAACAGTACTGGAAAATAACGGAAAAGTCACAGGTATCTATCCAAATGGCCTTTTTGAAACTGAGCTGCCTGGGAAAGATGTTACTACATTTATTCCTACAGAGACAATTGATGAAAGAAAGGTATTATTATTTGAAAAAGGAGATGCTGTCCTCGTTTTCCCTGGAGGTCTAGGTACATTGGAGGAATTTTCGCAACTTCTTTCTTGGATAGCGATCGGCCTGACACCTGATAAGCCAATCGGAATATTGAATATTGGCGGTTATTACAGCGGCTTGCAACAATTATTAGAAACTTTTGCAAAAGAGGATTTTATGGATAAAAAATGGTTGGATCAAGTGATCTTTTCCAACAATCCATTGGAACTGGTCAATGAATTACGAGCAGTATCTATTAAAAATCAGTTATTATTGAAGGAGGCAAAATAATGAGTCAAATATATTTAGCAGGACCATTTTTTTCAGAGGAGCAAATCGATCGAGTAAGTCGTATCGAAAAAGCGTTGGAGGAAAACAAAACAGTTACAAGTTTCTACTCTCCACGTCATCACCAAGAAAGCAATTATGAACTATTCAGTGCTGGTTGGGCGCAAGAAGTATACGAAAAAGATATGGAAGAGTTGACAAATGCAGAATTTGTTGTGGCTATCCTTGACTTTGAGCATCAAACAATCGATCCAGGAACGGCTTACGAATTAGGTGTGGCAACTATGTTGAAAAAACCGATGATCATCGTACAAGAAGAGACGGTACCTACGAACTTGATGATTACACAAAGTCTTCACACGTATTTAAAATCAGACCAAGCTGTACGTGAATATGATTTTGAAAAATTGCCTGTTGAAACTTACGTAGGCGAGTACTTATAGAAGAGGAAGGGTTGTATGTCAGTGATTTTGATTTCAGGAACGATTGGTGCAGGTAAGAGCAGTTTGACGGATATGCTTGCAAAAGAGATTGATTCTAAACCATTTTATGAAAATGTCGAAGATAACGAAGTATTGCCGCTTTTTTATTCAAATCCTGAGCAGTACGCATTTTTATTGCAAATCTTCTTTTTGAATAAGCGATTTTTAGCAATGAAAAATGCTTTAGTGAACGATGACAATGTGCTAGACCGCTCCATCTACGAAGATAGTCTGTTGTTCCATCTAAATGCTGATTTAGGTCGGGTAACGGATATCGAAGTACAGCAGTACGATAGCTTATTAGATACGATGCTAAACGAGTTAGATGATGTTGCTCCAAAAAAACGTCCTGATTTGATGGTCCATATCAAAGTTTCTTTGGACACGATGCTAGAACGTATCAAAAAACGCGGGCGTGACTATGAACAGCTAGAAAGCGATGAAACGTTATACACCTATTACGAAACATTGAACACCCGCTATAATCAATGGTATGAGGATTTTGATGTATGTCCTAAAATACAAGTGGATGGGGATACATTCGATTTTGTAGAAAATCCAGAAGATGCAAAAAAGGTGATTCGTCAGATCCAAGAAAAATTAGCTGAATTGGAAGGAAAGCCTGCTGGAAAATATTTTACAGATAATCAGCATGCGAAAGGTCAAGAATTAGGCTAAAAGTAAAAAACCAAACGACGGGAAAGAAAAATTACTACGTGATGTAGAATAAGTCTTTCTATCGTTTGGTTATTTTATATTCAAAGATGTGAAATAAATAAAACGTTACTCTTTGATTTGTGAACTGAAATGATCCACTGTTTGTTTTACTGATTCCAGTTTTTGAAGCTTGATCAAAGGAAGAAGCTGAGTTTGAAGCTCATAAAAATCAGCCATAGTGAGTTTTGCTTGATTTTGCTTATCTTCTTTTGCTTTTTACATAATTTTTGACAGGATAAGATTCAAACGATTTAAAAGAATCTTTGACTAGTTTGTGGCAATTGTCGCATATACTCAAACTTCCTTGATCATTAAATTCTGTATGGATATTTTTGTTGTTATTACATGTACAATAATCAGGACTATCGATCATCCATTTCGTCTCCTTTACAGTCATCTTGCTTCTTTACTATAGCAGAAAAGAAGGGGAGAAACAAAAGAAGATCCAACAGATGGCACTATAGACTGTAGATGTTGCCATCCTTATCCTTCAAACGGTAATTACCGATTTTGGTAAATGTGACTGTTGCTTCTTTTTTATTTTCTTTTCCTGAAATAATATATTCGTCATCTTTGGTAGTAATCTTGATATCTGTCAGCACTGTTTTTTCTTCAGATGATTCAGAAGAATCAGCTCCTTGTGTCTGATACGTGCGTGTCCATTCCATTTTTTTATCTGTAAATGTCAACTGTCCCGCGGATAAATCCATATCTTTACGTACTTTTAGCGTATATACACTGTTGGTGATATCTGCTTTTTCCGCTTTTAAGACAGAAGAATCGGTTGTTTCGTCCGAGGATTGGTCAGAGCCGCCAAACAAATCACAGCCAGTCAATGTCAAAAGTCCCGCAGACAAAATAAATAGTACGATTAATTTCTTCAAAATACTTCCCCCATTTGATAGGATAAAGAAATTATACCATTGGAAAGTAAAACTTCAAACGGATGGAAGAGAAAAAATTCACAAAATACCATTAAATAGAATAATTTTTCAAAAGTCATAAAAAATCCACCACCTTTAGAAAGCGTTTTAAAAAATGTGTTGCAATCTTTAAAAAAAGTGCTATATTAAAAATGAACCGGTTCAATTTTAGAATCTAGGAGATGAAATAATGAAAGTCGTAGACAGACTATCTGAAAAAATGCTACCAATCGTATCTAAGATGAGTAGCCAGCGACACTTGCTGGCCATTCGAGACAGTTTTATCGTTACTATGCCGTTAGTAATGGCTGCTTCTGTCATGGTTTTGCTGAATGCTCTGATTTTTTCAAATGCAACAGTCCAAAGAATACTTGATCTAAGTCCATTGGCTGAACTTGCTTCAATCGTGAATAATGGTACGATGAGTATTTTAGCTATTATCGTGTGTTACAATATTGGCTGGAATTTGGCAACCCACTATATCCAAACAGGCGTGATTGATGATCCATCATTTAGTCCTGTTCATGCAGGAATTCTAAGTACAGCCGTAATGTTTATTTTGATGCCTTTATCAAGTACAGTCACTTTGATGGACGGAAATACAGCAGAAGCTACAGGGGTTTTCTTACAAAGGCTGACTTCTTCGTCTGGCTTAGCAACGGCGATGATTGCTGCCCTTGTCAGTACAGAATTATTTATCAAATTAGCGAAAATGAAGAGTTTTAAAATCAGGATGCCAGAAGGAGTTCCACCGGCAGTAGCTACGTCATTTAATTCTTTAGTACCAGAAATAGTTGTCATTTTATTTTTTTCAGTTGTCGTTTTTACTTTAAACCATACGACTGGTTTGAATGTTCCGCAATTAATTGAATTAGCGATTCAGACACCATTGAAAGCTTTTGTTTTATCCGTCCCAGGCATCTTATTTTTACAGTTTTTCTCTGATTTCTTATGGGTGTTTGGTATGCATGGTTCGAGTATTTTGGCTCCTATACGGCAAGCACCTTTGTTACAGTCTATTCAGGAAAACATGGATGCTTTTTCAGTAGGAAAAGAAATTCCTAATATTATTACGGAGCCCTTTACCAATGCATTTGGATTGATCGGAGGTGGCGGGTGTATTTTACCGTTAGTTATTGCTATCTTGTGGGCTTCTAAACGTCAAGAACAGCGATCAATCGCTAAATTTGGTCTGACTACTTGTTTATTTAATATTACGGAACCAATTATGTTTGGATTACCAGTAGTCATGAATCCAATATATATGATTCCATGCGCTATTATACCATCTATTAACTTGGTTATTGCCTACGCAGCCACAAGTCTTGGAATCATCAGTAAAACAGTTGCTGCTGCACCTTGGATCACTCCACCGGTTATACAATCTTTTATTGCTACAGGAGGCGATATACGAGCAGCAGTCTTAACAGTAATACTTATCATTCTAGATGTATTTTTATTCCTGCCATTTGTATTAGCCGCTAATAAGGCAAAATTGGCAGAAGGAGGATATTAAGGTGTACGATTACCCGTATCAAAACCCAAAGTTAACCATCCGCCAAAGAGTAGAAGATTTACTTTCGAGGATGAATATTGCTGAAAAAGTAGGACAGGTAAACCAGCATTTGTATGGTTGGGAATGTTATGAAAAAAACGGAGACAAGATCGAATTAACAGAAAAGTTAAAAGAACATGTTAAATGGGGAGGCGGTCTGGGTGCCTTATACGGTCTGTTTCGCTCTGATCCGTGGTCTAAAACAGATTATAAGAATGGGATTCCTGCAAAAGAAAGCTGGAAGGTGGCTAACCTAGTCCAAGAATATGTACTACAGCATTCGCGATGGAAAATTCCAGTTTTGCTTGTAGAAGAATGTCCACATGGTCATCAAGGTTTGGATGGGATTTCTTATCCAACGAATATCGGCCGTGGAAATACTTTCAATGTAGCATTATTAGAACAATCGAGTCGATTGATGGCAAAAGAACTGGCTGCTAAAGGTGTTCATTTAGCGCTGGTGTCGACTTTGGATCTGGCAAAAGATCCTCGTTGGGGAAGGACAGAAGAGTGCTTTGGGGAAGATCCGATTCTCTCAGCTCGTTTTTCTGAAGCGGTCGTTCGAGGGTTCCAAGGAGAGATTATTTCAGAAAAAGTTTCTTTTCTTGATCAGACAGTAGAGGAAATCAATAAGAAGAAGGATCAGATCGGTGTTGTGTTAAAGCACTGTATCGCACAAGGAGAAGCTTTAGGCGGTCATAATTCAGGCACAGTAACGATTGGACGCAGAGAGTTCTCCGATATTTACGGACCATTATTGAAGAGTACAAGAAATGCAGTAGGTGTCATGGCTGCTTATAATGACATCGACGGGGTACCTTGTCATATCAATCGAGCGCTTTTTGAGCAAACATTAAGAAAAGAGATCGGTTATCAAGGGATCGTTATGGCAGACGGTGTGGCTTTGGATCGTTTATCCGATGTTTTTACAGATAAAAAGACTGCTGCAGCATATGCATTAGCGGCAGGAATCGATCTCAGTTTGTGGGATGAGACCTATACCAAGATTGCAGAAGCCATTGATAATCAAGTCGTAGATGAAAAGCTACTAGATCAAGCAGTTCGCCGAGTTTTATCTGTCAAATTTTTATTAGGTTTATTTGAACAGCCATTTGCAAACGATCCAAAGGAGTATTGGGATCATCTCATGGAGGAATCAGAGCACTTAAATTTAGAGACAGCAAAAGAAAGTATCACTTTACTAAAAAATGACGGTATATTGCCGTTGGATCAACAAGTAAAAAACATTGCTGTTATAGGTCCAAATGCTCACGATGTTTACCACTTGTTGGGAGACTACTCTGCACCACAAACAGAAGACCGTTTGAAAAAAACGATAGTACAAGAGATAAAAACAGAGTTTCCCCAATCAAAGGTTTCTTATGCACAAGGATGTGAAGTAAGAAATCAGGAGGATCAGGAAGAAAAATTATTAGAAGCGGTGACCCTTGCTCAAAACTCAGATGTGATCATTGCAGTTCTAGGTGGATCAAGTGCGCGGAACTTTGATATGGAATTTCTTCGTAACGGGGCAGTTTCATCGAAAGGGATCAACATGGATTCTGGAGAAAATGTAGATGTTGCTTCTCTTTCTTTAGGTGGATACCAAGAACAGCTGATTGAACAATTGTATCAACTAGGCAAGCCAATCATCACGATACTTGTGCAAGGAAGACCCTACGATTTGATGAAAATCGAGTCATTTACGAATGCCATTGCAACAGCATGGTTTCCTGGACAGGAGGGTGGAAAAGCCATTGCGCAGATGATTTCTGGAAGAAATAACCCAAGCGGACGATTGAGTTTGTCTTATCCTAGAAATAGTCGGCAACTACCTGTTTATTACTATCAGCGTGCTGCTTCTAAACAAGAGAATTATTATGATTTAAGCGGAAGTCCATTTTATCCTTTTGGACATGGTCTAAGCTATACAACATTTGAATACAGTCAGATGGAAGTCAAAACGGATATTGACAAAGTAATAATATCAATTAAAGTTAAAAATACAGGAAGTGTTTCAGGTAAAACAAGTACTCTTGTCTATGTCCGATTAATTGACGGCGCTGTCATCCAAAGAACGAAATTATTGAAAGCTTTTCGTAAAGATGAATTGCGGTCTCAAGAGGAAAGACTGCTTGTTTTTGAACTCACTTCTGAAGACTTTAGTTATATGGATATTGATGACAAGCGGCATTATGCAAAGAAAGCGGTCATCATGGTCGAACAACAAGAAAAAGAAATCAAATGTAACTGGCAGGAGTGAAAATGTATGGCATCGATCCGTGACGTGGCTAAGATGGCTGGTGTTTCAGTGGGAACAGTTTCCCGCTATTTAAACGGTCAGCAGCTGAAGGAAAAGAATATGGAAAAAATATCAGAAGCGATTTCAGCGTTGGACTATAAAGAAAACATCATCGCTAAAGGATTGAAGAATAATCGAAGTTTCTCTATTGGACTGTTGATAAACGGGATATCTAGCCGTTTTGGTTCGGAGGTTGTTTCAGGGATCGAAAGAGTAGCTGAAGAAAATGGGTATAGCTTATTATTAAGCGGGTTTACCGATCAGCCAGAAAAAATCGAACAAAAAATCGAATACCTGATGAAGCATGCAATCGATGGATTGATCGTCTTCTTATCAGAAGAAGAGTGGTCTGGATTTGAAATGCTGACAAAAATGAGTATCCCAGTTGTCGCATTGAATTGTCCGGATGGGCCAGCAGGTATTGATACAATAGTAGTGAATGATCGAGAAAGTGTAGCAAAAGTGATTGCTCATCATGGCGGACAAGGACATAAAACAATAGGATTTATTGCTGCCGCTCAAACAGATTACGTAGCAAGAGAACGTTTAGCTGGAGCCAAAGAAGCGGTACAAAAGGATCCGTCTATCCATTTAGAAATCTTTACAGGAGACTATTCTAGAAAAAGCGGCTATTACGGGGCAAAAGCATTATTAGAAAAAGGGGCAACTGCTATTTTTGTCAGCAATTACAATATGTCGATTGGTGCCATCGAATGTTTCAATCAAGAAGGTGTCAGAATCGGGAAGGATATTGCGTTCAGTCACTATGATTATTTAGATAAAAACGATCTGAGTATCCTTCCAAAAATCACGATCACGCCACCAACAGATAAAATCGGGGAACGAGCAGCAGAACAGCTGTTGAAACGAATCAAAAAAGAAGAGGAAGAAAATGAAAAAGTGATTGTGATGGAAAATATCATACATGGAATCAACTAAAAAAGAAAAAGAGGTGCTTTGATGAAAAGATATCAATTTCCAAAAAATTTTTGGTGGGGCTCTGCAGCAAGTGGTCCACAAACAGAAGGAAGAATTTCAGGCGATGGAAAAGGAGAGAACATTTTTGATTATTGGTACAAAAACGAATCGCAAAAGTTCTTTGATCAAGTAGGACCTGAAAAAACCTCGCAAGTTTATACGAAGTATCAAGAGGATGTACAGTTGATGAAACAGACTGGGCATAATTCATTTCGAACCTCTATCCAATGGAGCCGTTTGATACCTGATGAATCTGGAACAATCAACGAAGAAGCCGTTCGTTTCTATCATCACTATTTTGATGAGTTGATTGAAAACGGTATCGAACCCTTTGTTAATCTGTATCATTTCGATATGCCGATGTATCTGCAAGAAAAAGGCGGATGGTTGAACCGAGAAACGGTTGAAGCCTATGAAAAATACGCAAAAAGTTGTTTTCAATTGTTTGGCTCGAAAGTAAAAAAATGGTTTACCCATAATGAACCAATCGTTCCAGTCGAGGCAGGCTATTTGTATCGATGGCATTATCCGGAAGAATCAGATATGAAAAAGGCAATCCAAGTTGGTTATCATGAAGCGTTGGCTTCAGCATTAGCCATCAAAGCTTACCATGAAATGGATCAAAGCGGTGTGATCGGAATCATCTTAAATTTAACACCGAGTTATCCAAGAGACGAATCAAATCCCGAAGATGTTAAAGCAGCACGAATAGCAGATGCGTTCTTCAATCGTTCATTCCTTGATCCAGCTGTAAAAGGCGAGTTTCCCAGTGAATTGATTGAGAGAATAAAAGAACTCAATCTAATGCCGGAGATTCATCCAGATGATTTGACGATCATTAAAGAAAATACAGTAGATCTTTTGGGAATTAATTATTACCAACCACGCCGAATAAAAGCAAAAGAAACACCAATCGATACTAAAAATGGTCCTATGCCTGAGGATTACTTCGACAATTATGAAATGCCTGGTCGTAAAATGAATCCTTATCGCGGATGGGAGATCTATGAAAAAGGAATCTATGATATTTTGATCAATGTACGAGATCATTATGGGAATATCGACTGTTTTATTTCTGAAAACGGCATGGGTGTAGAAAATGAAGCACGATTTATCAAGGAAGATGGTATGATCCACGATGATTATCGGATCGAATTTGTTCAATCTCATCTGAAATATGTCCATCAAGCCATTCAAGAAGGTGCCAATTGTTTAGGTTATCATATGTGGACATGCATGGATAACTGGTCGTGGACCAATGCCTATAAGAATCGTTACGGTTTTATTTCAGTAGATTTAGCACAAGATGGAAAAAGAACGATCAAGAAATCGGGTCATTGGTTCAAAGATGTATCAGACAGAAATGGATTTGAAGCTTAAAGAATAGCCAAGAGAGAATGTATGAAAATTCCCGTTCTTACCGCTTCAGGAAAAAGAAGTTCAATTATTTACGATCTTTTTCAACTTTTTTGTCTTTCTATTTCATTTTTTGTATATAATAGAATAGTCAAAATTAAATAGGAGTGGAGGAAGGCATGAGGAAAAAAAGACCGTTTCTTCTCTTTTGGTTATTCGGTTTTTTCTTACTGCTTATTTTATCCGCAGCATTTTCAGGAAAAATGACAGCAGATCTTGCTCAGAAAGAAACAGAAAAAATCGTAGCAAGCAAAGAATCAGTAGATAATTTCAAAAAAGAATTCTCAACTTATTGGTGGGAGGAATATAAATTAACTGCCAATTACGAAAAAGGTGAATTGGACATCTATTTGCCAAAAGGAAAAGAAGAAAATCAATTTATCAATATCGATGACGTACTTAGTGCGATTTCTCTCAGACAATATCAATTCAAAGACAAACATTTGGTCGTTTTGCTTTTGACTCATGATGGCGACAAGGTAGCACGTTTGAAAAATGGAAAAGTGGTTACAGCTTATTCTGAAAAAGTGGACAAAAAAGTGGTGGCCGATCGACTAGCGGAATGGAAAAAGACCAACGAACAAGTCAAGAAAACAACTGCTTCTTCTCAAAAAAACGAGTCGACAGAACTAAGCCCTTCAGATTCTGGCAGTGGACAAACGATAACGGGAAATGAAGAAAATCAAGCCTCAATCATTACGAATGAGTCATCAGAAGGACAATATCAAACCTATGGACAATGAAAAACAGAAGTTGTGACAGAAGTGGTCAGCTTCAAGAAATAAGAAGAAATTTACGAAAAGTGCTTCTCAAGTTTTTGTAAAATTTCGGCTTATTTCCGAAGAAGCTACTTCTGGAACACCGTGAATCAGAGGTTGTGAAATCAGCGGTTTGACCTGAGTATTAGAGAAAAAAACGGGAAAATAGCTCCTCATATTTTGCCGTTTTTTGAGCTAATACCGAAGGTCAGCTGATTGAACACCGTTTAGTGGAGAGGTTGTGAAAAAGCTGTCCTGCATCAAGAAATAGGGAGCTGCGACAAGAATTTTGTCACAGCCCCTTTTTTTTGTACGAATACCGAGAAACTACTTTTGAATACTATAGAGTAAATCGGTCACCACAAGATTTTTATCTCCTTACTAGTTTAACCGCTTACACCACAGCAATTTTATGCTGTGAAAAATGGATGGAATAATCTTTAGAAAGAATAAAAAAATCTTAAGATAACAACTTTTTTAGGAAATTTTCATTTTTCAGGAGCAAAATAAGAAAAAATGTGAATAGAGAGAAGTGATATACGTGACACAACTTAAAAAATTGTGCCAAAATCGTTTAGCAATCGTTTTGACAGCTGTTTTCTTTTTCTGGCTGAAGACGATCATTGCCTACTATGCAGATTTTTCATTAGGTGTGGAAGGTACGATCCAGTACTTTATCTTGTGGATCAACCCAATTGCGACTACCTTATTGTTTTTTGGCCTTTCTTTGTACATTAAAAAGCCAAAGCCAGCGTTAGCCATTCTTTTGATCATTGATATTTTAAATACGCTTTTGTTGTACTTGAATATTATTTTTTATCGGGAATTCACAGATTTCATTACAGTCAAATCTGTGTTAGGCTTTTCGAAAGTGTCACAAGGGTTGTCTGGAAGCTCCTTTTCTTTGATGAAACCCCATGATATCATCTATTGGTTGGATATCGCTGTGTTCATTGGGCTACTGGTTTGGTTGAAGGTCAAGAAAATACCTATCAAAAGCAACCCTGTCAGCAAACCGATGGCTATCGCTGTTACCTGTCTTTCAGGATTGATTTTTTCAGGAAATTTAGCGTTGAGCGAAGCCAACCGTCCCCAATTGCTACAGCGGACATTTGACCGTTCCTATATTGTCAAATATCTAGGAATCGATGCGTACACTATTTATGACGGAATCAAAACAGGAATGACTAGCAGTGTTCGCGCGCATGCAAGCAGTAATGGAATTGATGAAGTTTTAGACTATACAAAGAAACATTATGCAGAGCCAAATCCTGAAACATTTGGGATTGCTAAAGGAAAAAATGTGATTGTTCTTCATTTAGAAAGTTTTCAACAGTTTTTGATCAATATGAAGGTAGACGGACAAGAAGTCACGCCGTTTTTAAATAGTATTTTCCAGAATCAAGCAACGATCAGTTTTGACAATTTCTTTCATGAAGTAGGACAGGGAAAGACAAGTGATGCTGAAAACATGTTGGAAACTGGCACATTTGGTTTACCTCAAGGCTCATTATTCACAGAACTTGGGTCAGATAATGTCTTTCAAGCAGCACCAGCGATCCTTGGTCAAACAGAAGGCTATACAAGCGCTGTTTTCCATGGGAATGTAGCTAGTTTCTGGAATAGAGATCATGTATATAAAAATTTAGGGTATGACAATTTCTTTGATCGATCTTATTTTGATGAATCCGATGAAACGTTAGGTTATGGGATATTAGATAAAGATTTATTCAGAGAATCTGCCCAATATCTTGAACATCTACAACAGCCGTTTTACACGAAATTTCTTTCCGTAACCAACCACACGCCTTATTATACGGATGACAAGAATTTCGACTTTCCATCTTTGAATACTGGCAATAGCACAGTAGATAATTATGTTCGAACGGCCCATTATCTGGATCAATCATTGGAACAATTTTTTACGTATTTGAAAAAATCTGGTATTTATCAAAATTCAATCTTTGTGATTTACGGGGATCATTTTGGGATCTCGAATACAGATAATAAAGATTTAGCAAGTGCTCTTGGTAAAGATCCAGATACATGGGATGAATTTGACAACGCACAGATGCAACGAGTGCCATTGATGATCCATATGCCTGGTTACACTAAAGGGACAGTCAATCATGAATACGGTGGAGAAATCGATGTTTTGCCGACATTACTACATCTATTGGGAATCGATGATAAAGATTATCTTCATTTTGGTACAGACTTATTATCTTCTCAGCACGATCAAGTAGTTGCTTTTCGAAATGGGAACTTCGTGACGCCCAAATACACCGTCCTAGGAGGAAAAGCTTACAATAATCAGACAGGAGAAATCATCGATACGAAAGCAGCAGGAATCGACGAGGAAATCTCCAAAGATCAGGAAAAAGTCAAGACTGCGTTAAGTCTTTCAGATAAGCTGAATCAGGAAAATCTCTTGCGGTTTTATGTGCCAAACGGATTTGAGACGATTGATCCGAAAAAATATGACTATAAAAACGAAGCGGAACGTAATGAAGCAATCGAAAAGCAAAAAGGTGAACATTCGACCAGTGTCTTTTCAAAAAACGGCAATAAAACAACGACTATCCTATATCCAGTAACAGGAACCAATGCGGAGCAGCAAAAAAATGATCAATAAACAATCAAACCAACCTTCAGGGATTAGACAGCAGTCTCATGCTTGAAGGTTGGTATTTTTTATGAGAAAAACATTTTTTTATTTTTTTCGTGTATTTTTTATTTTTAACGTATCTATTTATTGAATGCGGAAAATTTAAATTGAAATAATCATTCCTCTTATTGGCAAGCATTCTGGAAAAGCCAAGGGTTAATTTCAATTAAAAAAGGAGAACTATTATGTATGATGGAGAATTGATTAAGAAGCTTCGAGTCAACAAAAAGCTGACACAGACCCAATTAGCGGAAGGAATCTGTTCTAAAACTTCGCTAGTCGGGATCGAGACAAATTCAGTGAAAAAAGTATCGTTTGGAACATTGAAATCATTTTTAGAGCGAATGAACATGACACTTGCTGAATATGAATGGATACGAAATCAGCTTGATGAGCCAAAAAAATTAAAGAAAAAAAGACGAATGCTAGATCGGATTCAAGAAGACAGCTTTGATCCTTACAAAGAAATTGCTAATAACCGCAGGCACTATAAGAAAACAGAAGATCTGTACTATTTGGTTTTGAATCTGCATATGTCCAAAAAAACAGAAGTATCTGAGACGGAATTCGAATTTTTGCGTTATGAATGTCGTATCATTGAAGAATATTTGATGCAAGTACCAGAGTATGGTCAATTTGAAGTATCTATTCTAGCTGATTTTCCTTGGATATTCAGTGATCGGTTTATTGAGAATAATTATTTGAAAATCAAAAAAAGAATGCGACGGATCGCACAACTGAATAATCACGAGCAGTATCTCTTTACTTTTTTGACGAACTTGACTTTGTTTTATATAGAAAATGGTCGCTTAAAAAAGGCACGTAGCGTGAATGAAGATATGAAGCGGAGTTTAGCGCATAAAGAAAGAAGTACAGTGATTTATGAAACATTGATGGCGGACTATTACCAACGACTGATTTCTGCTGCTTTAGGGGAAGAAAAATCGGAAAATCACCAAGAGTTTTTCGCAGTGATCGAATATACATTAGGGAAGAATCAAAGGAATTCTTTAGAGAAAAAACTGCTGGCCATTGCTAAACCCAGCAGTTAGACCAACAGTTTAGGATTTGTATCACTTCGCCGCTTTTTCAGACGGTTTGTTTGTATCGAATGGCGGGAAAAAGCGGGCGATCTCTTTTGTTGCAGCATCACGGGAATCAGAAGCATGGATGATGTTTTCAGTCCCCGGCAGTGCATAATCTCCTCGGATCGTACCTGGAACGGCATCCGCCGCTTTTGTTGCTCCGACCATCTTACGGACGATATCGATCACTTCCTCGCCGACCAGCACAAGATAAACGACCGGACCAGAAGTCATGTAATCGATAAGCTCATCAAAAAAACTACGTTCAGTCAAGTGCTGATAATGTTCTTTTGCTAGTTCAGGTGTCATCGTTGCAAATTTCATTTCAGCAATGGCCAGTCCCTTTGCTTCAAAACGTTGGATGATGCTTCCGACCAAATGGCGTCTTACGCCGTCTGGCTTGATAATAACAAGTGTTCGTTCCATAACAGCACCTCGTTTCCTACTATAATTCTATTATAGCGGGAGGTGGAAAATGAGACAAATAAAACTGCGTGAGACAGGAAATATAACGCGTGTATTTTAAAAAAGTATGAAAAACATGGAAAATTGATTTGACATCCTCTTTTTTAGTTGTTATATTAACGAGGGAAAACCGAATAGGATTTGTTAGGTGAGGCTCCTATACAAACATAGGCTACTGCCCAAAAACGTCGAGAGACGCCAATGGGTAGAACAGGAATTGTCGAGATAAGGCTTTTCATAAGGTAGCTAAAAGCAGATATCTGCTTTTTACGTTGTACAGTGTCAAAACTCAACGATGAGATCTGAGAAGCTTTTTTTGATTTGCTTTTTCAAACCTTTCGCTGAGTATTTGGCGAGAGGTTTTTTTGTTGCCGCAAATCCCATAGGTGAAAAAACAAAAAGGGAGGTGAGCGAGTTGGGAAAATAACTATTCGAAAAATGATTGGAAGTCATGAATTAAAATTACTTAGTAAAGGAGATGAGAACAAATGGATGACAGTCATTCGAAAAACAAGGATTTAGAGGAAAGGCCAGGGCTATTATCTATCTGTTCTCAGCCCCTTTCAGCATTTTCTCTATCGATCCGATGAATAGCAAAAGACCAAAAACAGCGAGAACAGCTGTCTTTTGGACACAAAGGAGAGATCGAGATGGAAAAAAAGAAAGATACACAAAAAATCTATGCAGCTTTTGCTGGAAAAACGAAGCAAGAATTATTTGAATTGTTCCATGCATCACCAAATGGATTGTCAGAAGAACAAATCGAGCGTTCAAGAGAAACTTATGGTGAAAATGCGATTTCATATGGCAAAAAAACACCATTCATTATAGAAATATTGAAAGCATACATCACACCCTTTACATTAGTGTTGATTGCATTAGGAATTATTTCATTCATTACGGAATACGTATTAGCCGCTCCAGGAGATAAAGATCTCTTTGGTGTAGCCATTATCTTCACTATGGTTATCGTCAGTGGGACGATGACGTTGATCCAGTCTGTGCGTTCTAATCAAGCAGCTGAAAAACTGAAATCACTTGTGAAAGTAACGGCAGCTGTCAAACGAAATGGCGAGTATACAGAGATTCCTATGGAAGAAATCGTCTGTGGAGATCTTGTTCGGCTTTCAGCAGGAGATATGATACCAGCGGATATGCGTTTATTGTCCGCAAAGGATCTATTCATTTCTCAAGCAGCATTGACAGGGGAAAGCTATCCAGTAGAAAAGCATGCGAAAGTATGTGAAGACGATCAGCAAAGTGAAACAAGTTATGAAAATCTTGTCTTTATGGGAAGCAATGTCATCAGTGGAAGCGCGGAAGGAATCATTGTTTCTGTCGGAAATGACACACTATTTGGGCATGTAGCAGAAACGCTATCTGAAAAACCCATCCAATCAAGTTTTGAATTAGGCATCCACAAAACATCCATGCTGCTGATCAAATTTATGTCATTGATGGCTCCAGCAGTTATCGTTATCAATGGGCTTACAAAAGGAGATTGGTTAGAAGCATTTCTTTTTGGATTATCTGTGGCAGTTGGTTTAACGCCTGAAATGCTTCCAATGATCGTTACGACGAATTTGGTCAAAGGAGCAAGTGTGATGGCCAAAAAAGGAACAGTCATCAAAAATTTAAATGCTATCCAGAATTTTGGTGCGATCGATGTGTTATGTACGGATAAAACGGGAACATTGACACAAGACAAAATCATTCTTGAATATCATATGGATTGTGAAGGAAATGAAGATGATCGTGTTTTGCGCCATGCTTATCTAAACAGCTACTATCAAACAGGGCTGAAAAATTTGTTAGATGTGGCTATCATTGATGAAGCAGCAGAAACTTTAGATACAGATACAATCAATTATCAAAAAGTAGATGAAATTCCTTTTGATTTTGAACGTCGCCGTATGAGTGTTGTAGTCGCTGATCCAGCTGGCAAAACACAGATGATCACAAAAGGCGCGATTGAAGAAATGTTGAACATTTCTAAATTTATTGATCTTGGTGGTACTGTCGCACCATTAACAAAAGAACGAAAAGAAGCGGTGCTTGCAAAAGTACAATCACTTAATGAAGACGGCTTGCGAGTGATTGGTGTCGCACAAAAGACCAATCCAAGCGTTGTTGGAGAATTTTCAGTCAAAGATGAGTCAGACATGGTTCTGATTGGTTATCTTGCTTTCCTTGATCCACCAAAAGAAACAACAAAACAAGCGTTGAAAGCTTTAAAAGAACATGGTGTAGCTGTAAAAGTTCTGACTGGGGACAATGAATTAGTCACACGGTCTGTGTGTCGTCAAGTAGGCCTAGAAATCAATGAATTGATTACTGGTGAGAAAATCTCGGAAATGAATGATCATGAATTAGCGCAAGTAGCTGAAGAACACGAAGTATTCGTAAAATTGAATCCTCAGCAAAAAGCACGATTGACGACAGTTTTACGTAAAAATGGGCATACTGTCGGATTTTTAGGAGATGGTATCAATGATGCTCCAGCAATGAAAGTGGCTGATATCGGTATTTCCGTGGATACAGCTGTGGATATCGCAAAAGAATCAGCAGACGTGATCCTTTTAGAAAAAGATTTGACGATTTTGGAAAGAGGCCTTCTTTCTGGAAGAGAAACTTTTGGAAACATCATGAAATATATCAAGGCAACAGCAAGTTCTAATTTTGGCAATATGTTTTCCGTACTGATTGCCAGTACGTTCTTACCATTTTTACCAATGTTGCCTTTGCAACTTCTATTTTTGAATCTGATCTATGACGTTTCTTGCATTTCCTTACCATGGGATCGGATGGATAAAGAATATTTGGATGAGCCAAAGAAATGGAATGCATCTAGTATTGGAAAATTCATGGTTTATTTTGGTCCAACAAGTTCGATTTTTGATATCACTACTTACTTGTTGATGTATTTTGTTATTTGTCCTGCTGTAGTTGGTGGAAGTTTCCATACATTGGATAGCTCACAACAAGTGATTTTTATCGCATTATTCCATGCAGGATGGTTTGTCGAATCCCTGTGGACACAAACATTAGTACTCCATGCATTGCGTACACCGAAAATACCATTTATCCAAAGCAATGCAACATTTGCCATGCTGGTTATCACTACATTAGGAATCATTGTCGGTTCAGTCCTTCCATTCACAGGATTTGGTGCTGAGTTAGGCTTGATGCCGCTCCCTGGCAATTACTGGTTATGGCTGCTTGTAACAGTCGTCGCTTATCTGGCGCTTGTGACAGCTGTGAAGAAAATCTATATCCGTCGATTCCAAGAACTCTTATAAGTGATGCGGCTGGGCTCTATGCTTCTGTTCATTTTGGATCAATCATGCTAAACTAGGTGTATTGTTTTGGAAAGGATTAATGTATAGATGAAAGGTGCAATATTTGATTTAGATGGTTTGTTAGTGGATACGGAAAGAACGTATCGGGATGGTTGGCTTTGGGGATTCCAGCAATTTGATATTCATATCCCGAAAGAAATCGTTGACGCTTGGGGCGGAAAAAACTGGAAACAAAGTTTTGATATTTTAGTGCAGGCAGCAGGCAGTCCTGAAAAAGTGCAGGAAGTCCGAGCAAAGCGTGAAGAATATTTTTATCAACAGCTGACAAGTGGAGCTATCCAATTGAAACCCTACGCAAAAGAAATATTGACAGACTTAAAAGAACGTCATATGAAACTAGGGATTGCTACGACAACTGTTACGAAAAGAGCAACAGATATCTTGGATCACTTTCAATTAGCCGATTACTTTGATACGTTTACGTTCGGAGATGAAGTATCGGAGAACAAGCCTTCACCAGTCCCTTATCTGACAGCTTTGGAACGAACAGGATTAGAAGCTCTTTCAGCTTTTGCAGTGGAAGATTCTTTAGTAGGAGCGACAGCCGCTTCACGTGCAGGACTAGGCGTTGTTTTGATTCCCGATTCCAGTTTTGTTCGAAATTATAGCGTCGAAGAGAAGGAAAAATTGAACCTTCTTGCGGAAGGAAAAGATCTTCGAACTGTTATTGAAATGTTAGATAAAAAAACAGAAAAATAAATATAGAAAAAATAATTTGGATTTCATGCTTGACTTTTCAGTTTTCCTCCTGTAGATTATTCCCAACAACAAAATATTGATTTCGTTGAGAAGGAAAGTAAGCTTGGAAACTTTGCAGAGAGGCTCTGGCTGGTGAGAAGAGTCAAGTAAGAAAAGCTGAAAAATGGCCTTGGAGAATAATTTGTCGATAAGTAGGCAAATTCGGAAATGTTCGACCGTTAAAACGAACGCCAATCTCTCTTTTTGAGATGTTGGGCTTGAGGGAAGGAAACTTCCGAAAAAAGGTGGTACCACGATACGTCGTCCTTTTACTGACATAGTTTATGTTAGTAAAAGGATTTTTTTTTGAATATTATTTGCATTGAAATGGTAAGTACGATAGAAGAACCTTTGACAGAGAGCTTCGGTAGCTGAGAAGAAGCAAGGAACGACTATTGGAAAATGGCCATCGAGCAATTCATCCCGAGCATAGATGTAAGGCGGTGACGGCTGCGACCGATATCTTGCTAGAGTATGATGGTACTTGAAGAGGAGTTGTGTGTGAACACAGCTTGAACATGAGGTGGTAACACGCAAAAAGGCGTCCTCAAGAAAATGACTATTTTCATTTTCTTGAGGATGCTTTTTTTATAGACAAGGAGGAATGTTAATGATTGAATTGCGAGATATTTCTGTATGTTTCAAACAAAAAGAAAAAGAGATACAGGCAGTAGATTCTGTAGATTTAACGATTGAAAAAGGGGATGTTTATGGGATCGTCGGTTACTCAGGTGCAGGAAAGAGTACGTTAGTCCGCGTGATGAATTTGTTGCAGAAACCAACAGCAGGAGAAGTCATCGTCAATCAGACGAATTTAAGCCAGCTCTCTCCAAAAGAATTGCGAAAAGAAAGAAAGGCCATCGGTATGATCTTTCAGCATTTCAATCTAATGGAAAGTCGAACGATTTTTGACAACGTAGATTTTTCTCTAAAGTATTCTGGAAAATCAAAACAGGAACGTCGTCAAAAAGTGAATGAACTACTGGAACTTGTCGGTCTGGAAGAAAAAGCATCTGCGTATCCTAAACAACTGTCGGGGGGGCAAAAACAACGAGTGGCAATCGCACGAGCTCTGGCAAATGAACCTAAAGTGTTGTTATGCGATGAAGCAACTAGTGCACTTGATCCGAAAACGACCCTTCAGATCCTTGCACTGTTAAAAAAACTAAATCGTCAGCTAGGTCTAACAATCGTCCTGATCACTCATGAGATGCAAGTTGTCAAAGAAATCTGCAACAAGGTAGCGGTTATGGAAGCGGGGAAAATCATTGAAAAAGGTAGCAGCATCCAGATTTTCAGTCATCCTGAAGAAGAATTGACTAAAGATTTTATTCGGACAGCGACACACCTTGACCAAGCATTGGAAACAATCAGTGCCCATGCTGCTTTTGCCGATCAGATTGCAAATAAATGGTTGGTGGAATTAAGTTATATCGGCAACCAGACGAACGAACCTCTAATCGCTCATCTTTACAGCAAGTACCAAGTAACAGCGAATATCTTATACGGTAATGTAGAGCTATTACAAGAAACACCCTTAGGAAGTTTGATCGTTACTTTAGCTGGAGAAACCAAACAGCGGCAAAAAGCATTGGATTATTTGATTAAATCTGGTGTAAAAGTAACTATTTTACAAAAAAATGAATTAGATAACCGTATCAAAGTCATCGAAGGAGGAAACTAAAATGACTGAATTTTTTAAAACATATTTGCCGAATGTCTATTTGATTCCGGATGAATTCATCGAAGCGACAAAGCAAACACTATATATGTCTTTTTGGACGGCATTCATTGGTGGGATCATCGGAATCATCTTAGGTGTGACGTTAGTAGTGACACGTCCAAATGGATTACTAGCTAACAGGCTGCTGTTCGAAATACTTGATAAGTTGATCAATATCATTCGTTCCATCCCTTTCATTATCTTGCTTTCTCTTTTAGCTTTGACTACTCGTTTCTTAGTTGGAACGACGATTGGTGCCAAAGCAGCTTTAGTCCCTTTGATTTTTGGCGTTGTCCCGTTTTTTGCCCGTCAAATCGAGAATGCACTGCTAGAAGTTGATCCTGGGGTGATCGAAGCAGCAGAAGCGATGGGCACGAGCCCAATCGGCATCATTTTACGTGTTTATTTGTTAGAAGGGTTACCTGGTATCATTCGGGTCTCAGCGTTGACGATCATCAATGTGATCGGACTGACTACCATGGCTGGAGCAGTAGGTGCCGGAGGATTAGGGAATCTTGCTATATCGAGAGGATATAATCGATTCCAAACAGATGTAACGATTGTCGCTACATTATTGATTCTGGTCTTAGTTTTTTTGAGTCAATTTATCAGTAATCAACTGATTAAAAAAGTCACACATTGAAAGTGGAGGAGAAAAAATGAAAAAAATTATTCGTTTTGCAGTCATTACATTTGTAGCAATTATTTGGTTGGCAGGATGCAGCCAAGGAAAAGCAGCTACAACTGACAAAAAAGAAACGACCGTAAAACTAGGGATCATTGGGGAAGATACAGATGTATGGGACGATGTGAAAGACCGTTTGAAAAAGGAAAACATCCATTTGGAATATGTGAAATTTACAGATTACAATCAGCCAAATGCGGCTTTAGCAGATGGATCGATCGATTTGAATTCCTTCCAACATCAATTCTTTTTAGACAATTACAATGAAGAACACGGAACTGATTTAGTATCGATTGGGAATACGGTTAATGCACCGTTGGGAATTTATTCCAATACGTTAAAAGATGTGGCTGATATCAAAGATGGAGCAAAAGTTGCAATCCCTAATGATGTCACGAATGGCGGCAGAGCTCTTCTGTTATTGCAAACTGCTGGATTGATCAAAGTGGACAAGGCAAAAGGCCAAGCGCCTACCGTTTCTGATATTACCGAGAATAAAAAAAATCTAGACATTTCTGAGTTAGATGCTTCCCAAACAGCACGTGCTTTGTCAGATGTAGATATTTCAGTCATCAATAGCGGTGTAGCTGTAGATGCTGGATTTAATCCCGCTTCTGATGCAATCTTCTTAGAACCAGTCGATGAGCATGCACGTCCTTATGTCAATATCATCGTTGCAAGAAAAGAAGATGAAGACAATAAAACGTATCAAAAAATAGTAGATGCCTATCAAACAGAAGAAACAGCCAAAGTAATCGAAAAAACATCAAAAGGTTCAAGCGTACCTGCGTGGGAAACATTCGGGAGAAAATAAGAAAAAACGACTAGCATAGGAGGAAATTTTTATGACAACCACACTCTCAACAAATCAATTGAAGGATCTGATTCAATACCGTTTACCAGAATATCAAGCACTTGCACTAGCTATCCACGACCATCCTGAAGTAAGTAATTATGAATTTTATTCCTCAGCAGCTTTAATCAAACAATTGGAAAAAGAAGGGTTCTGGGTAGAAAAAGAAGTAGCTGGGCACCGAACAGGCTTTGATGCACGTTATATTTCCAATAAACCAGGTCCGACAATTGCCTTTTTGGCAGAATTTGATGCTTTACCAGGTATTGGTCATGCATGCGGACATAATTTATTTGGTACTTACTCCGTATTAGCAGCCAGCATAGTGAAACAATTCATTGATGAGATTGGCGGAGAAATCCGTGTGTATGGTACTCCGGGGGAAGAAGGAGGCGAAAATGGATCAGCTAAGGGAAGCTTCGTTCGGGAAGGTTTTTTTGAGGATGTCGATGCAGCATTATGTGTCCATCCAGCTTTTCGTTATGGGAAAACGACAGAATCTTTAGCAAATGATCCAGTCGATATCAAATTTTACGGTGTCGCTTCTCATGCAGCAGCAGCACCTGAAAAAGGAGTAAATGCTTTGGAAGCCTTGATCCAAGTGTTTAACGGAATCAACGCTCTACGCTTGCAATTGCCAAAAGATGTCAATATCCATGGAATCATTACAGATGGGGGCGTGGCGGCCAACGTCATACCAGACTACGCTGCTGGACGTTTCTATTTACGTGCAGGAAATCGACAAACATTAGACAAAGTATATGAAAAAGTGGAAAATATCGTACGAGGCGCTGCATTAAGCATGGGTACGACTTTTGAGTTTGGATTGTTCCAAAATGCAGTCGATGATGTCATCGTCACGCCTTCTTTTGATGACTTATTCTTCCAACATGCAAAAGAAGCAGGGGTTCCTGATGAAGAAATAGAAACGGAACAAAGAACAAGTCTAGGTTCTTCTGATGTAGGAAATGTTAGCCAAGTTATTCCAACGATACAGCCTACTGTAGCAATCTCTGAGACATATATTGCCGGACATACAGAAGAATTCAAAGCTGCTGCTAAAAGTGAAAAAGGACTTGCTTCTATTGCGATTGCAGCGGAATTACTTGCCAATACAGCTCTAGATTTATTGAGAGAACCCAAGCTATTAGAAAAAATCAAACAAGAACATCAAGAAATAGTAGCAAGAAAAAAACAAGAGGGCGCTACTTTCTAGTAAAAAGATAAAGTTGTGCGCGAAAGTTATAAAAATAATTTTCAGAAAAATGAAAAAATATTTTCTTTTTCATTGACAAATGATCTTATGGAAGGTAAACTTCATACAAGTCAACTTTTCACGCAGTAGCGGTTAGGTGTTTTGTTCAGAAAGTCGGTGGTCGCTGTGAACCGATCAAGCCTAATTGACGAATTACATGGAAAGTCCATACATTTGAATAATCGTTTGAAAGTGAAAAACAGATCTGTTTTTAATTAAGGTGGTACCGCGGAGTCATTCGTCCTTAGTTGAAAGCAGGTCTTTTTATTTTTATAAAGGAGGAATCGCGGATGAATTGTGGCGGAGTAATCCGATATCTTAACTTTTTTAGAACATAAGAACAACTAAAAAAGGAGAGATTATCATGGAAAAAAAAGGAACACCAAGTTTTTTAGAAGCAACACTTGTATTGATGGTCATTGTTTTAGGCATTGCGATTGGCGTTGTCGGATTAAAGGTTTCACCTAATATCACGATTTTGGCAGCTATCGGAATGGTCATGTTGTACGCAGTGATAAAAAAATACCCGACAGATTGGTTGCACGAAGGGATCATCAATGGCATCAAACCGGGGATTATTCCAATCTTTATTTTTATTTTAGTCGGTTCATTGATTGCTGTATGGATACAAGCAGGAATTATTCCAACCCTCATGGTCATTGGATTTAAATTGATTAGTGTCCAGTGGTTCGTCCCTTCTGTATTTGTTGTTTGTGCAATCGTAGGTAGCGCTGTAGGGAGTGCCTTTACTGTTATGTCAACGATTGGGATTGCATTTTTCGGTATTGGGACAACACTAGGACTAAATCCAGCCCTTGTTGTTGGAGCCATTGTTTCAGGTGCCGTTTTTGGAGACAAGATGTCTCCATTATCCGAATCAACAAATTTAGCAGCAGCTATTGTTGATGCCGATTTGTTCAAACACATCAAGCATATGATGTGGTCAACTGTTCCGGCATTTGTTGTTTCTTTCTTTTTATTCATGATTTTAGGACACACAAGTAAAGCCGCAAGTCTTTCATCTATTCGTGAAGTGACTGATATTTTAGAAGCAAACTTTACTATTTCGATCTGGTCACTGATTCCTCTATTTTTAATGCTCTTGTGTGCATGGAAAAAGGTACCGGCAATTTTGACGATTTTGTTGAATATTGCTGTAGCAGTAGGAATGATCTTTATTCAAAACCCACAAACTTCCTTAACGAAGTTGGCAGGGGTCATCGAATCGGGATTTGTTTCAAATACTGGAAACCAACAAATCGATTCACTACTTAGCCGTGGAGGAATCGAAAGCATGATGCCAACTGTGTCATTGATTATTCTAACATTGTCATTAGGTGGTTTGTTGATCGAATTTGGGTTGATCTCAACCGTTATGGAACGAGTATCAAGAAAGATGACGAATACCCCAAAATTGATTTTTACAACATTGATGACAAGCATCGGAGTAAATATCTTTATTGGAGAACAATTTCTATCTGTTATCCTGCCTGGTAATGCATTTAAAGAAACTTACGAAAAAGCAGGATTTGATCCAACTGTATTAGGGAGAACACTAGAAGATGGTGGAACAGTAATCAACTACTTAGTGCCTTGGGGAATCGCCGGAAGTTTCGTAGCAAGTACATTTGGCATTCCTACACTCACTTACTTGCCATTCGTGTTTTTCAGTTTGCTTTCACCTGTGTTTTCGATGGTCAGTGCCTTTACAGGTTGGGGGATCTCAAAGAAATTTGTGAAACCGCAAGAAGCAGTAAGCAAGACAGCGCAATTAGAACAATAAAAATGTAAAAAGGGAGTGTGACAAAAGTCTTGTCACACTCCCTTTTACGAGTAAACGGTGTTCAAAAGCCAGTTTCTCGGTATTAAGCCAAATTTATGCAAAAATGTGGAAAGCCATTTTCACAAAATTTTTCTTAATACTCGAAACTAAGCGACTTTTTCACAACCTCTCGATAAACGGTGTTCAATCAGCTGACCCTCGGTATTAGCTCAAAAAATGGCAAAATATGAGGAACTATTTTGCCATTTGTTTCTCTAATACTCAGGTCAGAACGCTGATTTTACAACCTCTGATTCACGGTGTTCCAGAAGTAGCTTCTTCTTATTTCTTGAAGTTGATCACTTCTGGAACATCCTCTTTTTTTATTTGGATGGATAATGGTCATTCCATTTCTTTGATCATTTTTTTCATTTTGTCGATTTCTTCTTCTTGTGCCTGAATGATTTCTTCCGCTAATTTTTTTACTTCAGGATCTTTTAAATCAGCTCGTTTACTTGTCAAGATAGCAATAGAGTGATGAGGGATCATCGCCTTCATCCACGCCGTATCATTGACAGTTATTTGGCTTCGTACCATAAATAAGGAACCGGCAAAAACAAGAAGACTAGCGGCTAAAATCATAGCATTTATCTTTTTGTTTTCATACATTTTCCACATGAACAACAACATAATGACTGCCATGACTGCACCCATCATCAGCGCCATGAATACACGTGTGCGACTGAAGAAGATATGATCAAGCGCATAAACATTCAAATACATCATACCAAACATGACTACCGTCGAAACACCAATCATCAACAAAAACTTCCAATACTTTTTCATTTAAAACAAACTCCTTTTTCTTCATTCCTTTCTTCTATCATGTCATGAGCGTGGAGAACAATCAATTAATCTGCACAGATGGTTTTTGAACACCGTTTATTCGGAAAAAAGAACTGCAACAATTTTTGTCGCAGCTCCTTTTTTTCAATAGCTCCAGATATTCAATATAAATAGAATAAAATTCTCTATTGGTTTCATTCATTCGTCAAGACGAAAGCATCATTCTTTTTTTGATAACTGAAATAAATGAACAGGTAAAGCAAACCGGTCAATACAGTTACCCCAATGGAGTTCGTGAATAGGATACCAAGGAAAATCAACCCTAAGACTGCTAATGCAAAAAAGCTGATTCCTTTGTCCCATAACGTTCCTTTCCTTAGTGTCAGTACAAAGGACGCAGCACTGATAATGATCCAGATCAATAATACTGTATAGGAAAGAGAACCTGCCAGATAGCCAAATAATTTGTCACCGACAAAATAAGAAAGAGCCACACCTAGATAAAGAACACTGGTACAAAACAGCACAGCACGTTGCGGTACTTGATGCTTGTTTAAAACAGCTAGTTTTCTAGAGGAACCTTTCCGATCTTTCAAGCGGAAGAACAAAATTCTCGAAGAAGCATATACACCTGAATTGATAGACGAGAACAGAGCAAGAACAATCACGAAATTGACGATATCTGCCGCAAATGGAATATTCATTTTTTCAAATACCATCACAAAAGGACTAACGTTCGTGCCTGCTAAAGTATTCCAAGGAAAAATAATCAAAAGCAAAAATAAAGGAATAATGTAAAAGGAAATGATTCTTCCCATGACGCCTTTGATTGCTTTAGGAATCGCACGTTTAGGATCATCTGCTTCGCTTACTGTGATAGCAATCAACTCAGAACCGCCGTAAGAATAGATAACTACAAGCAAAGAACTGATGATTCCCTTCATACCGTTGGGAGTAAAACCACCATGATCAGTTAATTGTTGAAGGGTAGGGAAAACACCAGTACCCAACATTTGCTGACCGACAAGATAAGCAGCAAAAATGATCAATAGGATAATGACACTGATTTTAGCAAAGGCCAGCCAATATTCTGTCTCTGCGAATAATCGTACCGAATAAAGATTGATGATAGTAGTTAAAACAGCCAACATAAAAACAAATACCCAAGCTGGAATGTGGGGGAACCACAACTGTAAAAAGGAAGCAGCTGCAACAGCTTCAGCAATGATATTGATAATCCACATGGACCAGTAGACCCAATCGGTAAAATCGGCAGCATGAGCACCTAGATATGGACGAATCAATCCAGATAATCCGTGGTGCGTATCACCACCACTTAAAACAATTTTTCCCAGACCTTTCATCACGATGTATAAAATTATGCCGCCAATCAAAAAAGCGATCAATACAGAAGGGCCGGCGATTCCAATCGCTTCGCCACTTCCTTTAAATAGACCTGCACCAATCGCTCCACCTAAAGCTAGCATGGTGATATGTCGGGAGCTAAGTTGTTTTTTTAATTTTTTATCTTCCATAAATAACCTCTTTCTTTTAAATTCACAATCAAAATGTATAGTAAGAATAAATAGTAAGAATAAATAGCAATAATAACAATGACTAATGATAACAAATTTTCAGATAATTACAACTATTCAGAAAACTTTTAGGCATATTTTAATGGAAGAATGATTTATTTCATCGTATTTTCATAGAAATGTTAAATTTTTATAAAAATAATAGGAAGCGTTTTACTGGCTTTTTACTATTTAAACAGGCTATCATAGGAAAAAGTGACAGAGAAAGTGAGGCGGAACAGATGAACAAAAACGACGTATTGCTAATTGCGAAAAATAAATCACTTTATTTTTTTCCTTCCATCCGCTCTTTAGATGTTTGGTCCGGAAAAGATTTACTACAGTCGGAATTCATTAAATCAGCTCGACAACAGTTGGCAAATTATCAGCTGATCGTTTTTTTAGATTATGGATTTGATATGGAGATGGCTCGACGCGTGCGTCCATTTACCAATGCAAAAATCGTGTTATTTTTTTGGAACCACTTCAAAGCAGAACACGAGGCGATGCTGAAGCAGGCACAAGATGAACCGGCAATCGATGAGATTTATCATTTTGATTTTTTAGAAGCGAAAGAACTTGGACTAAAACATAATAGTTCCTTTTATTCGAAACATATGGATTTTTCTTCTAGCGAACCAAAGACGGATCTATTTTTTGGTGCAACGAATAATGGGAGAAAAGAACGAGCAGAAAGCTATAAGCAGGAATTTATAAAAAGAGATGTTACGACCAACTATTTCATTCTTCCGCTTCGAGGAAATGAACAACCTGGATACCTTACTTATGAAGAGTATCTGAAAAAAACCGGGGAATCGAGGGGGATTCTAGAACTGTTGCGGGAAGGGCAGCAAGGAGTGACTTTGCGAACGTTTGAATCTATGTATTTTCAAAAGAAACTAGTGACAGATAATCAAGCCATAGCTCATTATCAGTTTTATCATCCTGAAAATATTTTTTTGCTTCAAGAACGTGATTTAGATGAATTACCGGAATTTTTGCATACGCCATTTCAACCAATCCCATCAGAACTGTTGGAATTTTTTGATGCAGAAAATTGGGCAAAACGTTTTTTCACTACTGACTCCGCTATTTATGAACAATATGAATACGATCTTTCCTCTGTTAAAAATAAATAAAAGTGCCAACCAATCATAGATGAAAATAAACAAGCGCAATTCTTATGGCAACATGAGAATTGTGTTTTTCTTTTTGATCTTTCATGGGGGTAAAAAAATGAGAACCAGCTGCTGATCCAGCTGATTCTCATCAGAGAGCCTTTTATTCTGCGCCAAGGATTCCTTCTTTTGCATGGACTAATTGGGTCAAAAAGGCACAATATGGTGTAGCAATATCATATTTTTGTCCTTTTCGCCAAACGGCACCATTGATGTAGTCGATTTCAGTCAAACGATGGTTTTTGATCAGGTCTTGGTACATAGATGGGTAATGCAACCCGATGTTGTCAGGATCATAAGTAGAAGCAATATGTTGGTACACTTCTTCTTGATCTAATGTGATTCCTTCTTTTGCTGCGATAGAAGCAAACTCAGATACGATCGTTCGAACCATGCCCTCTGCCGCTTTTTGCGCACCTAATTCAGCAATATTACAATCCAATATCGTGCATAATCCATTTAATGTTCCGTTTACACAAGCTTTTCGCCAAATGGAATAACGAACATTATGACTATAGATTGGATTCAATTTTGCTTCTTGAAAGACTTCTACAACTTTTTTTGTAAATGCTTCGCCTTCTGGTTCCAAGTTCTCTAGTTCGATTTCTCCATCACCTAATAATGTGACTTTTCCGGGACCAGCTAGACCAGCTGTCCACATCGTGATCCCAAATAAGATATTTTTCTTTGGTACATATTTTTCCAGTACATCTTCATGACCTAATCCATTCAGTAAACACAAAACATAAGTATTCTCAGTAATAATGGATTGGATCGAACGAAACATATCATCTAATTGATTCGCTTTTGTCAAGGCTACGATCAAATCCACGTGTTTGTTGCTTTCGATGATTTCTTCTGGTGAATAGATTGGCAGTTTTGCAACTACTTCTTTGCCATTAAAGTCAGCAATCAATCCATTTGTACGAATGGCTTCAATGTGAGCAGGCCAGCGATCGATCAAGACGACCTCATTTCCGCTTTGATGCAACATTAATCCGATTCGGCTGCCCATTGCTCCGGCTCCAGCTATTGCGATTTTCATGTTTTTTCTCTCCTTTATTCAATGAGTTCCCTTTTAGTATATAGAAAAACAGAAGAAAATAGCATTGTTTTGTTTGAAAAAAGTGAAAAAAAGTGTCTTACTTAAGAAGAAAGTGAGGGATATAGATGGATATTTTGGCGGCAATCGATTCATTTAAAGGAAGTGCTTCTTCATTTGAATTAAATCAGGCAGTTCTAAATGGTTGGGAAGACCGTAAAGGAAGAAAAATCAATGTGCCGATTGCAGATGGCGGAGAAAATACTGCAGAAGCAATCTATTACGCGCTCGGGGGAACCTGGCGTACGATTGATGGGATGGATCTCTTATTTCGTCAGCGAAAAATCAGTTATTTATTGACGAACTGGCAAGGAAAAAATACCGCAGTCATTGAATCTGCACAAGTATTAGGATTAGATTTACTTGATAAACCAACGGATCAAACCATCCGACTTGCTTCTAGTTATGCCTTGGGAGAGCTTATCAAAGATACACTGCTTCAAGAAGTGGAACAAATCATTGTCACTTTAGGAGGAAGCGGATGTAGCGATGGTGGTCTAGGATTACTCCAATCCTTGGGTGCTTCTTTAGAAGGGTACACAGAAGGAAATCCTTTGTTATCTACTAGAAAACTTCATTTGGATCGAAGGAACGTTCTTGTTTCTAAAGTAAAAGTGATCATCGCTGCAGACGTGACCAACCCATATACAGGTCAACAAGGAGCTGCTTGGCAATTTGGAAGACAAAAAGGAGGAACGGATACGACGTTAGCTTTCTTGGATAAACAAGCTGAAAAGATTGCTCAGCAGATAAAAGATGTTTGGGAGGTGGATTTAGATGACATCCCAGGAAGCGGAGCAGCAGGCGGTATTGGCGGAGCCCTTTTTTTGTTAGGAGCGAAGATGATCTCTGGTTTTGAGTTGGTCAGCCAAATCACTGGATTAGAAAAACAGATCGAACAAGCGGATGTCATCATTACAGGAGAAGGGCGGATTGATCAGCAAACAATCCACGGAAAAGTTCCATATGGCGTAGCAGTGCTTGCAAAAAAATATCGAAAACCAATAATCGCTATTTGCGGAAGTAGAGACCAAGAGCTGGAAGGACTCTCTGATTTTCTCCCCATTGTCTTAAGCATTCAATTAGGACCAATCGATTTAGAGGAAGCAATGGAACACAGGCAAACATTAGAAAAAACAGAAATCTTAGGACAGACACTCAGCAGATTTTTCAACATTCTCCCGAAGTAGTTGACAAAAACAATTTCTTTATGCTATCGTAATTTCAAATATAGGACAAAGTGAGGGATCCGTGCATTGAAAAATTAAGTCGATTGATGAAAGCTGCATTCAGACTGTACCTTGTGGAGACAAGGGAGCAGTGTGCAGATTTTCGGGATTGGCTTGGTTCTTTCGATGTATGGGTCTTTTTGTGTGCCCCAACCCTTGCATCCTCTTTAGCCAGTTTTGAAAATAGGACTGGTCTTTTTTTACGAGGTGATGGAATAATGTCTAAAATCGAAATAAAAAATCTGACATTCGGCTATGACAGCCAAGGCACATTATTATTTGAACAAGCCAATCTAAACTTTGACACACAATGGAAACTAGGACTTATCGGACGAAACGGTCGAGGAAAGACAACTTTACTGAATATCCTGCAAAACAAACTCCCTTATCAAGGGCAAGTGATCCATCAGCAAGCGTTTGTCTATTTCCCGCAGCAAACAAAAGATAAAGAGCGTTTGACCTATTATGTGTTAAATGAGATTACGGATTTTGAGATATGGGAAATTGAAAGAGAGCTCCAACTGATGCAAACAGATCCTGAAATCTTATGGAGAGAATTCAGCACACTATCAGGAGGAGAGAAGACAAAAGTCCTACTGGCACTCTTATTTGTGGATGACACTCATTTCCCGTTAATCGATGAACCAACGAATCATTTGGATATCTCTGGCAGAAAACAAGTAGCGGCTTACTTGAAAAAGAAAAAACAAGGATTCATCGTGGTGAGTCATGATCGGGGATTTATCGATGAAGTAGTGGACCATGTTTTAGCAATCGAAAAGAGCCAACTGGAACTTTATCAAGGGAATTTCTCTATCTATGAAGAACAGAAAAAACTTCGTGATGAATTTGAAATAGCTAAAAATGAAAAATTGAAAAAAGAAGTCAGCAGGCTAAAGAAAACAGCAGCTGAAAAAGCAGAATGGTCTCGTTCCCGAGAAGGAGACAAAACAAAGAAAAAAGTCGGATTCATCGATACGGAATCTAGGCGAGTGAATAAAGGAGCAGTAGGCGCTGATGCTGCACGGACGATGAAACGATCTAAAGCAATCGTGAATCGGATGGAAACCCAGATCAGTGAGAAAGAAAAATTATTAAAAGATATCGAGTATATCGATGCTTTGACGATGAATAGCCAAGTGTCTCATCATAAACGGCTGTTAAGCGTAGAAAATCTTCAATTAGGGTATGAAAATCTGTTATTCGAGCCAGTTCATTTTACGATCGAACCTCATCAGCGGGTGGCAATTTCAGGTCCTAACGGCGCGGGAAAGTCATCCATTATCCATTATCTTCTGGGGACATTCAACGGCAAGGTTGTAGGAGAAAAATCCCAGCCCAAACATTTGACCATTAGTTACGTACGCCAAAATTATGAAGACAATCGAGGGACATTGGCGGAATTCGCGAAGAAAAACCGAGTAGACTATCAAGCATTTTTGAATAATCTCCGAAAGCTTGGGATGGAAAGAGATGTTTTTCATAATAAAATCGAACAGATGAGTATGGGACAACGGAAAAAAGTGGAATTGGCTAAATCTTTATCCCAACCAGCTGAGCTCTATATATGGGATGAACCATTGAATTATTTGGATGTCTTCAATCAAGAACAATTAGAACAACTGATTTTGAACGTGAAACCTGCTATGTTACTAGTGGAACATGATCAAACCTTTCTAGATAAAGTATCTACTGAGATTATTTCTCTTGAGAAAATCTAAACCTTGTAATCTCAAAGACAACAAGGTATGGTTAAGGAGAACTTTGTCAACGAAGGAGAGAATCACATGCTTTATGTAACGAGACACGGAGAAACAACTTGGAACGCACAAGGATTAGTTTGCGGGCGAGCAGATGTGCCGCTGACTGAAAAGGGACAGATGCAGGCACAGGCACTAGCAGAAAAGGTAGTAGATTTGCCTGTTCCAATCACGAAAATCATCCATTCCCCTCTTCAACGAGCAAGAGATACAGCACAAGCAGTAGCTGATCGTCTCAATTTGCCGATGACCGCTGATGAGCGATTGGTAGAAATGGATTTTGGGGATTATGACGGACTGCCAAGCAAAGATGAAAACTTTCAAAAAGCGCGTTTAGCGTTTGCTGTACGTTTCCCAAATGGAGAGTCGGTCTTAGATGTGTACGCACGGATCGTTCCTTTATTGAAAGAATGCATGGAAGACGAAGAAAATGTCTACTTGTTAGTCTGTCATAATGCCTTGATAAGAGTGATCAATGCTTATTTTCATCCAATGCCTAATGAAGGGTTCTTTACATTCATGGTAGACAATACAGAATTAATTTCTTATGAGTAATTAGACTTTTGTGTTATTTAAATAAAATGTTTCAAGGCACTGCTTTTGCTTAGCAGTGCCTTTTTTGTGGCTGTGTCAATTCTTTTGGCATTATAAATCCAATTTTTAGAAATAAAATTTAATTATTTTAACAAAAGTATTGAAATTTTGTTTCTTTAGATATATACTCTAGTCATAGAAATGAAGACGGATACAGAAAAAGAGGGATAATATGTTTGGCTTTTCAATATTTATGAATGATTCTTTGTCAGAAGAGAAGAAACAGTATATCCGCCAAATGGCATCCAATGGCTTTGTCGGTATTTTCACTTCCATGCATATACCGGAAGATGATGTTTCGGCTTATCAAAATCGATTGATCGAACTAGGAAGCGAAGCGAAAAAGAATAAACTAGAGTTGATGGTCGATATTTCAGGAGAGGCATTGAAACGAGCTGGCTTTTCATTAGAAGATCTAACACCCTTGAAAGCAATTGGTGTAACAGGGTTAAGAATGGATTATCATATTTCTAATCAGCAGATCGCCGACTGGTCACATCAATTGAAAATCAGTTTGAATGCCAGCACGATCACGCCTAAAGATATCGATGAGTTGAAAGAAGCAGCGGCTGATTTCTCACAGATTGAAGCTTGGCATAATTATTATCCACGTCCTGAAACAGGGCTGGACAAAGAATGGTATCAGGAAAAAAATCAATGGCTCAAAACTCAAGGATTCCTTGTACAAGGCTTTGTACCAGGAGATACAGAGTTGAGAGGTCCACTGTATCAAGGATTACCAACTTTGGAAGAACATCGAGGGATCCATCCTCTGGCAGGTGCTCTTGATCTATTAGCAAGTAACACGGATATTGTTTATATCGGAGATGCAGGTCTGTCAGAACACGTTCAGGAGCAATTTGCTTCTTTCCAAAAAGAACAGACAGTCTTGCTCCATACGGAACCTGTAGATGAAGTTTTTTACGAATATATATTAGGAAAACATACGAATCGGCAAGATGATGCAAGAGATGTCATACGAAGCGCAGATGCGCGTTTTCGAGAGATTCCGCCAATCCCAGTAAGAAATACAGCTAAGCGTATGAAAGGATCTATTACTTTAGATAACGAAAAGTATTTGCGCTATATGGGTGAGATCCAATTAACTAAATATGATTTGCCAGCGGATGAAAAAGTGAATGTAGTAGCCAAAGTCATCAAAGAAGAACTACCGCTGATCAACCAAATCAAAGCTGGTATGAACTATCAATTTATAAGAAAAGAAGGAAGATAAAAATGAGCAAAATCAATTTAGAGAACCTAACAACGGAACGCAGAAACCAAGAAACTTTTGGATTAGATGAAATGAGTATTTCTCAAGCAGTCCAACTCATGAACAAAGAAGATCAGAAAGTGGCCGCTGCTGTTGAAAAAGAACTGACAAGTATCGAGCCAGTGATCGCCAACACGATTGAATCCTTTAAAAAAGGTGGTCGCTTGATTTATATGGGAGCTGGAACGAGTGGTAGACTTGGTGTATTAGATGCTGCTGAATGTGTACCGACATTCGGTGTAGAACCGGAAATGGTCATAGGCCTAATTGCTGGTGGAGAAGAAGCAATGACTGTAGCCGTCGAAGGAGCCGAAGATTCTTATGAATTAGGGCAAGAAGATCTAATCAAGCTGAATTTAACAAAAAATGATATAGTTATTGGTATCGCAGCTAGCGGTCGTACACCATATGTGATTGGTGGATTAGATTACGCAAAATCGATTGGTGCTGTTACAGGAACGATTTCTTGCAATAAACAAGCAGAAATCAGCAAGCATGCGGATTTCCCAATTGAAGTCGATGCAGGACCAGAATTTTTGACAGGCTCTACTCGATTGAAGTCAGGAACAGCACAAAAACTGATTTTGAATATGATTTCTACTATCAGTATGATCGGTATCGGTAAAGTATTCAATAACTTGATGGTCGACGTCAAACCAACAAATGAAAAACTAATCGAACGCTCAAAACGAATCATCATGCAAGCGACAGAAGCTGACTACGAAACAGCTGAAAAGTACTTTGAGGAAGCAGATCAAAATGTCAAACTGGCTATCGTCATGATTTTGACAAATAGTGATAAAGAGGCAGCTCAAGCAAAATTAGCTGAAGCAAACGGTTTTGTAAAAGGAACCTTATGAGGGGGAAAAGACCATGGCAAAAAACGAATTGACTTTGGAAGAACTGGCAAAACAAATTTATCAAGGAGCAGGCGGTATGGGCAATGTTGAAAGCATTGTCCACTGCATGACTCGTGTACGTATGAAGGTCATCAATGATGATCTTGTAAATGTCTCGGAATTAAAAGCGATTCCAGGAGTACTTGGCGTAGTAGAGGATGAACAGCTCCAAGTCATCATCGGACCTGGGAAAGTGAACAAAGTAGCGCAGGAAATGGTTGACTTAGCAGGCGTGAAATTAGGAGAAAAACTTCCTTCTGCTAGTGCAACTACAGCAAGTTCTTCTGCATCTGGAAAAGACCGTGTAAACGAACGGGCACAAGAAATGAAAGCGGCACAAAAATCGAAACAAAAACCCTCTAAAATCAAATCGGTATTAAAAGACATCTCTAATATCTTTGTACCAATGATCCCTGCATTTGTCGGCACTGGGATCGTGGCAGGGATTGCCGCAGTTTTAGCAAACTTAGTCACAGCTGGAACACTAGACGCAGGAACATGGCAACAATATATCGATGTGATGAACATCTTGAAAAACGGGATGTTTAGCTATCTAGTTATCTATACAGGTATCAATGCTGCACAAGTTTTTGGTGCAACGCCAACGCTTGGTGGAGTTATCGGGGCTGTTGTGATGCTGACAGGGATGAATCCAGAAGCACCACTGAAAAACTTGTTTACCGGTGAAGCTCTTGCAGCTGGACAAGGCGGGATCTTAGGTGTTATCTTCGCAGTTTGGTTATTGTCAATCGTTGAGAAAAAACTGCATAAAGTAGTACCTGATGCGGTAGATATCATCGTTACGCCAACTCTTTCCCTGATTGCCATCGGTCTGATCGAAATTTTCTTCATCATGCCTTTAGCAGGGTTCATTTCTGACGGCATGGTCGGTGGGATCAACTGGGTACTTGGTGTTGGAGGAGCATTTGCCGGCTTCGTTCTAGGTACATTATTCTTGCCAATGGTCATGTTCGGACTACATCAGATCTTGACGCCAATCCATGTACAAATGATTGATGAAACTGGTCGTACCTTATTGCTTCCAATCCTTGCGATGGCCGGAGCAGGACAAGTGGGTGCAGCATTGGCATTATGGATCCGCTGCAAAAAAGACAAAGAATTAACAGAAATGATCAAAGGGGCTTTACCAGTCGGAATCTTAGGAATCGGCGAACCATTGATTTACGGAGTAACATTACCTCTAGGACGTCCATTTATTACTGCTTGTATCGGTGGAGGTATCGGTGGGGCAGTGATCGGAATGATCGGAAATGTCGGAGCAATCGCTATTGGACCTTCAGGAGCCGCTTTGATTCCATTGATCTCTGATGGTAAATGGTTAGGCTATATCCTTGGTTTATTGGCTGCTTACGCTGGTGGCTTCGTTGCTACATTCTTCTTCGGTATTCCTAAAGACCGTTTAGAAAAAGAAGAACTAGCGACCGAAACAGCCACAGTAAATGAAGTACCTGAAAAAGCAGTACCTCAAGCTTCAGCTGAAAGTGTGACTATCTTATCATCAGTTGCTGACGGAACAGTTGTTTCTTTAGATAAAGCAAGTGACCCAGTTTTTGCACAAAAAATGATGGGTGAAGGTTACTTTGTAGAACCAGAAAACGGACATATCTATTCCCCGGTTACTGGAGTAATAAGTTCTGTTTTCCCAACAAAACATGCTATCGGCATTACGACACCAAATGGCTTAGAAATCTTGCTTCACATGGGCATCAACACAGTTGACTTAGGCGGTACGCCATTCGATGTGAAAGTAACAGAAGGACAGCAAGTGACACCTGATACGCTTGTAGCAGAAGCTGACTTAGAAGCAATCAAAGCAGCAGACAAAGAAACCTCCATGATCGTCTTGGTAACCAATATGGATCGTGTAAAAAACTTTGTCTTGGAAAAAACAGGTAAAGCGAAAGCAAAAGCACCTGTGATGGATGTCAAAGCTTAATAAGAATAGAAACAATAGAGAACATAAAAAGAAGAAGCCGAAATTTATTTTTCAGCTTCTTCTTTTGTGTTATTTATTTTTTTCTGCCAAAATTTGATAAACGCGTGTCACATCAGATGGTGTTCCCCGTAATTCATAATCTGCCAAGAAAGGAAAGCCGAATCTTTGTGCGTATTGTTTGGCTGTCAGACAATATTGATTATTGAAGTTTTTATTACCGCTACCGACTACACCAAGGCAAAGTTTATGATTGTCTTCGTATTCCAGATATTCGCGCATCGTTTCGGTCAAGATTTCTGTGTCACCGTTGTCTAACCCATTCCCGCCGTCTAAATAAGTAGGAACGAAAGTAAAAAATGGTTCTGTTTCTTTCGTAAAATCACTATTTTCATGGATTTCTTTTAAAGTAACTTCAGGATTGACAGGATCTTCTGCATGCATTTTTTCAGCATATTCTGCTAGATGTTTGGCAAAAGCACGCGTATTTCCTGAAATCGATATATATAAAATGTTCATGGATCATCCCCCAATTCTTTCCCTTTAGTATAGCATCTTTTTAAGTTTTTTGGTGGTGTAATTTGGAAAGGGACTAGGCGCTTTGCTTGTATAATGAGAAAAAAGTCGGTAGAATTATATTTCTATTAAAGTTTTTATTAATTAAGTAAAAATAAAAAAGGTTTGTTATACTTTTTGATAAAAGCGGTTTTACTTTGGAGGATGCTTACATGGATACAGAGCAACAGAAAAAAGGAATTGGTTTGATTCCACTTGCTGCCTTAGTGATTGGTTCAGCGATTGGAGGTGGCGTATTTGGTATTATGACGGACATCTCCGGATCGGCTGGTGGCCCAGCTATCTTCAGCTGGGTACTCGTAGGAACAGCAATGTTGATGCTCTCCTTATCGATCAATAATATCAATAAAAAACGTCCAGATTTAAAAGGCGGGATCTTTAGTTACGCAGAAGAAGGTTTTGGCCGTTTCGCTGGTTTTATCAGCGGTTGGGGTTACTGGCTCACATGCTGGTTAGGAAACGTGGCGTTCGCAACATTGTTGATGAGTGCATTAGGTTATTTCTTCCCCGTATTCGAAGGTGGTCAAAATGTGGCATCGATCGTGATGAGTACGATCTTCTTATGGGGATATGCATGGCTAGTGAATCGTGGAGTTGAAAATGCTAGCTTTGTCAATGCTATCGTCACATTTTGTAAATTAGTGCCATTATTTTTATTTATTGTAGTAGCTATCAGCACCTTTTCGATCCAACAATTCATTAATAACTTTTCTAGCGATATCATATTGAATGCGAATGGGCAGCCGATCCCGTTTTCTAGTCAAGTATTGAGTTGCATCATGGTGATGCTCTGGGTATTCGTTGGTATTGAAGGAGCTTCTGTCGTAGGTTCACGAGCAAAAAAACAATCGGATGTTGGGAAAGCAACGATTCTAGGAATATTCGGTTTGATCATTATTTACGTCTTGGTTTCCATGCTTCCATATGGCACAATGACGATGAATCAGCTGCAAACGATCAAAGCGCAACCTGCTATGGGATATGTATTTGAAATGATGGTTGGTAAATGGGGGGCGGTCGTGATCAACGGCGGTTTGATCATTTCTTTAGTTGGGGTTTGGCTCTCATGGACAATCTTGCCGATTGAAACAATGGGGAATATGGCTGAGGACGGACTTTTGCCTAAAGCATGGGGAAAACTCAACAAAAATGGGGCACCAACTTATGCTATCGTATTGACGACGTTATGTACGAATGTCTTTTTACTTTCATTATTATTCACTGACAGTGCATATAACTTTGCTTATACACTTGGTACAGCAGCGATTTTCTTCACGTGGCTTTTCTTAGGGCTGTACCAAATGAAGCTTTCTTATCAGCGGAAAGAGTGGGTCCAATTTTTAGTAGGGTTTTTAGCAAGTGCTTTTCAAGTATGGGCCATGCTAGTTGTAGCCTTTAATGAAGTGATGCTTGTTCTTGTTCTTTTCTTACCAGGTATTTATTTTTACCTCAAAGCACGTAAAGAACAAAACGAACCTGTACAACATATCCACTTAGATAAGATTTTACTTATCGGTGTGACGATGGTCGGAGTAATCGCAATGGTTTTATTTGCCACTGGGATGCTTCACGTATAGAAGTATAAAGAGAGGCTGTGAAGCCTGTGGTTTATTCAAAAAAGAAGCGGTGACAACATTCGTGTCATCGCTTCTTTTTTTGAATAAATGGTGTTCAAGAAGTAGCTTCTTCTAAAAATAAGCCGAAATTTCTTGAAACTGGCCACTTCTGTCACAACTTCTTTGTTAATGAACCATCATACATTTTTTCGCTTGAATACGAGGTATCCCAATGCTAAGAACAAAGCAATGTAAGCTAAATTGCCAAACAGCATTTGATTAGTAGAAAGATGAGTCAATTGCTTCATAATCTCTTCGTTGCCAATTTGGTTTTGCAGATTCAGCATACTGATTGGATTCCATTTGATCCACTCCCATTTTTGAATGAGTGCGATGAGGATACCAGATATGATTGATGAAGCAAAATAAAAGACGATCCCTGCTGAGATGGAGGCACCGGAACTATTGATAAAACAAGCAATCATCAACACTAAACTTAAAATTAGCCATAAACCGATATAACTACCCAAAGTATAAGTGAATAAGCTTTGGATCAGTGTTTGACCAGTAGAAATCTTCTCCGTAAAGGAAATCGAAGGGAAAAGGATCAGTTTCATCAACACGGTGACAATAATAGCTAAAAGGTATAAATAAATAGAATAAATAACTAATGTGATCCATTTACTTACTAATATTTCTCCTCGAGAATACTTTCGATAAAGGAGATTTTTCAATGTACCATATTGTGATTCCATTGAAATGATCGTACTTGCAGCAGCAATCATGATAAAGACAATCCAAGATGTGGCACTGAAAAGCTGAGCAGTCATTTCAACTGGATCAATGATCGTCGTGTATTTTTTGGCTAGAAGTGCTGTTCCTATGAGTAAAGCGACTAATAGAACAGATAAAACAGCAGTTGACTTTTTCTTGATCAATTTAAATAATTCTTGTTTTACAAGCAATGTCATTTTTCTTCTTCCCCCTTTACTGAATCCAGAATTTCCAATAGGGAAGATTCCAAATCATTCGTCAGATGCTGGACATCTGTCACATGGACATTTTCTGCAGACAATAACTGGATAACAGTTCCTAATAACTCTTCGTTTTCTTTTAGAAGCTTGATTTTATCAGGATCTTCCAAGGGATATCCAGCGTCTGTCAAGATCGTTCGAGCAGCTTGATCATTTGTCGTAGAGATAACGATGAAATCTTGCGCTGTTTGGTTCAATTCAGCCATTGTACATTGTTTGATGATTTTTCCTTGATTGATCAGGATCAGCTCATCGACCATTTTTTCAAGCTCGCTGAGTAAGTGACTGGAGATCAAGAAAGAGGTGCCCTGAGTAGCCAAGTCGGTAATGATTTTTCGCACATCTCTTGTTGCTTGTGGATCCAAACCGTTCATCGGCTCATCTAAAATAACGATAGACGGATGGTTCAGTAAGGCAAGAGCAATTCCCAATTTTTGTTTCATTCCCAACGAGTAGGATTTCGCTTTTTTGTGAATGTACTTTTCCATCTTGAGCTGTTTCACGATAGTGTCGATAGCAGATACATCGTTTGTTTCAGAGAATAACTTCAGATGATCATAACCTGTTAAGAATGGATAGATACCCGGATATTCGATCAATGCTCCTACTTGTTCTAATCCTTTATGACTAGAGGGAGAAATCTCATTTTCACCAATACGGATCGTTCCTTCTGAGTAATGGATCAGTCCTAAAATAGCTTTCATGATCGTTGTTTTTCCAGCGCCATTAGGACCTACTAATCCAACGATTTTGCCAGGAGATAAGCTAAAACTGACATCGCTGAGGGCTTGTTTGTGACCAAAGTTCTTGGATAATTCTTGGACCGAAAGACTTTTCAAAAATATTCACTCCTTTTCTATAGATAGTACAAGCATACACCTGATGAGTAGAGAAGTCGCTAGGTCATTAGTCTTATTTTCTTGTTTTTTCATAGAAAGAGGAATATCAAATAAAAAGCCCCGCTTTTTCTGATCAGTCCTTGTCTGCTTGTCTAAGTATCTAGTGACCGCTAGTGATTTTGATGCCAATGATGCTGATGAGCAGCAACCCGACAAAGAACCAAGTGGAAAGATTCAGCTTATCATGAAACAAGACCACACCAATAATGACCGAACCAACCGCGCCAATCCCTGTCCAAATAGGATAAGAGAGACTCATCGGCAAACTTTTGATTGCCTTTGACAAAAAGTAAAAACTAGCAATCATTCCAATCACTGTGTAGAAAGAATAATTGACTTTGGAAAAACCATCACTCCATTTCATCATCGTTGACCAGAATACTTCCAAAATCCCTGCTATGATTAATTCCATCCATGCCATACTTACATTCCTCCTTAACTATAAAAAAATACACAAAAAGAGGAAAATCATCCCTTCAAAGACCTAATGGAATGATCATCCTCTTTATCCTACCCGGTGGCAGATCGTATATCTTTTTCTGTAGTATAGCACACCTACCAAGTTATCGGCAATCTGATTCTTCTTATTAAGGTGCATCAAGCATCGATGGATACATCATTAGCGGAAAAGAAAATAAATGCTTTTCAACAGCATAGAACTAATCTGTTATTTATAAATCATTTAAAAAAAACGGTAACTGTTCCTTATTTTTATTTATTATCAAGCATTAGATTGAAAAAAGCTTTATCTTACAATAAGTAAGGTGAATTATATAATAAAAAAATAACGAAAAATATTTAAAAATAGTGTCTATTTCGTAAGAAAACAGCTATATTTTTTATGTGTTTTGCATTATAATTAAAAAAATATTGTCATTTTATGGAGGAAAATACATGGAAAATTATCTTAGCCTTTTAGGCGTCTTGATCGTTATTCTCGGGTTCGCATTTAAATTAGACTCGATATTGATCGTAATGGTTGCTTTAGTTGTGACAGCTTTGACTGGCGGTCTTGGCATTCAAGGAATGTTAGAACTTTTAGGCACAAGTTTTGTGAACAATCGTGGGATGGCGATTTTCATCATCATTATGTTGGCGACAGGAACACTTGAAAGAAATGGTCTGAAAGAATCAGCGGCTTCCTTGATCAAGCGATTCAAAAAAGTATCTGCTGGCATGATCGTAGATATTTATGGGATCTTTCGAATGATCTTTGCAGCTTTTAACGTGAGTTTTGGTGGAGTTGCTGGATTTGTTCGTCCGATCATTCTACCTATGGCATTGGGGACCATCGAATCAAAAGGGTTAGAAGTCCATCCGAAGCATGAAGAAGAACTAAAAGGGATGGCTTCAGCTATGGAAAATGTCTGCTGGTTCTTTGGACAAGTACTGTTCATCGGAGGAGCAGGGGCATTGCTAGTCCAATCCACATTGAAAGATCTAGGATATGACGTAACATTGGGACAGCTTGCTTTAGTGGAAGTTCCAGTGGCCATTACAGCTTTAGTCGTGGCAAGTGTCTACTTCTATCTTAAAGAAAAGAAGCTAGCGAAGAAATATTATTCAGGAAAGGGGCAATAAGATGGACTTTTTTACAAATCCTGATATTTTGTTAGGCGATAAATTATTGGAGATCCTTTATATCGTGATGGGACTTGTGTTGATTTACACTGGAGTAAGAAACTTAACAGATCAAACCAATCCTCATCGTTACGGCTCAGCCTTTTTCTGGACGGTTTTAGGGGTAGTTATTGCAGGAGGAAGATGGCTTCCGGCAATCGTGAACGGCGGCTTGATCTTTGCGATGACCATACCCGCGATTGCTAAGAGAGTCAGCAAAGGAGAAAGTCGGCTTCCATCAAAAGCATATATGGAAAAAATGTCAGACAAACTAGGAATGAAAATATTTATTCCAGCTTTGAGTATCGGTGTCTTTGCGATTTTGTTTGCTTTATTCACCAATTTAGGTGCTTTAGTCGGTGTGGGTGTCGGTGTTTTTGCGGCTATGCTGATCTTGATGTTCTTTTCTCGAGATAATCGCCCAAGCACATTTTTAGATGACGCAGCAGATATGCTGGGTACAGTAGGGCCGTTAAGTATGTTGCCCATGCTTTTAGCTTCTCTTGGTGCGGTATTTACAAGTGCCGGAGTTGGAACAGTGATTTCCAATGCCGTAGGTACGATCGTTCCAGAAGGAAATGTGAACATCGGTATCATCATTTACGCTCTTGGCATGGTGATATTTACGGTAATCATGGGGAATGCATTTGCGGCTATCACCGTGATGACGGTTGGTATCGGTGCACCATTCGTATTTAGCCATGGAGCGAATCCAGCGTTAATAGGAATGGTCGCGTTGACTTGCGGTTTTTGTGGAACCTTGCTGACACCAATGGCTGCTAACTTCAATATCGTGCCAGTGGCGATGTTGGAAATGAAAGATAAATACGGTGTGATCAAAAATCAACTTTTCATTGCTTTGTTCATGCTTGTTTTCCAAATTGCTTACATGATTTTATTTAAATAAAAAAAGAGGTTGGGACAGAAGTGGTCAGCTTCAAGAAATAAGAAGGAATTGACGAAAATGGCTTCTCAAATTTTTGTGGAATTTCGGCTTATTTTTCGAAGAAGCTACTTCTGGAACACCATTTATTCGGAAAAAGGAGGTGTGACACTAGTCACACCCCCTTTTTGTTTTTCTAATACTCAGGTCAGAGCGCTGATTTCACAACCTCTTTTTTTAGTTTCCTGCCACGAATCTATCGAAAAAGAGCGTGGACTTTTTTCGATGATATAAGGATCATGGGTCACAACGATAACTGTTTTCCCCACGCGATGCTGTTGGAATAGCAGATCCAAGATATGGTTACGGTTCTCGTTATCTAAAGAGCCAGTGGGTTCATCTGCTAGGATCAGTTCTTTGTCTTCTAGTAGGAGTTTGGCAAAAGCTAGGCGTTGCTTTTCTCCGCCAGAAAGACGATAAACTTTTGTTTTCAATGGATAGTCTAAGGAAACCTTGGCAAGAGCTTCTTGCTGCAGCTTGATTTTTTCTCTTCGTCTGGTCTTTTGATAGATGAAGGGGATGTTCAAATTGTCCATGATCGTTTCATCTTCGATCAATCCATGATTTTGGAAAAGATAGGAGATTTTATTTCTCCGTAGTAAAAGAGCTGCTTTGCTGTTGATTTTCGGCGCACTTTTTCCAAAGAGCGAGACCGTTCCTTCATCGAATGAATCAATGAGTCCCAAAAGATTCAATAGGGTGGATTTTCCTGCACCGCTTTTTCCGTGGATCGTCCAAAATTCTCCTTGATCGATCGACAAAGAGACAGCATCCAGGACAAGTTTTTGTTTGTAGGTTTTCGTTACATAATCTAATTGGATGAGAGGCATCAGACTATCATTCTCCTTTTAATATAGTTGCTTTTTCTTTTCTTTCCAAACGGTGCAAGGTGAAGAAAATCATTCCTATCTCTAAGATAGAAAAAAGAATCAGACTCTGGATCCAAGCAAAAGGCGCATCCATGAAAGTCGTATATAAAACCAATGCACCATATTGTATGAAAAACGGCAAGAAAATCATACGATAAGTTTTGATCATGGAAATACCATTCAATCGCCAAATCGTATATTTCTGCTTTTTGATCTTCAAAGAAATCAGCACGAGATAAGCAATCATCGTGATCAAAAGATAAAGAGCGAAGAGAATTTCCAGACTATGTCGTTTGATTTCACCAATTTGTCTTTGTAAATCTACTTTTTTGATTTCTGAAAGCGGGGTGAGCGCTGGATAGTTGTCCAATAAATAATTTTCTTCCAGTACTTTTTTGATGGGTTCGAATGTTTTCTCGACCGATTGAGTGATAGGAACTTTGACTGGGTCGAAATATCCACCACCAGTAATGATTTGTCGGAGGTTTCCCGCACTGTTGTTTCTTGTTTGGACTTCGATGACATTCGGATAGTGAATGATTTCTTCATCTGGGTGGAATGTATGGATCTCTTGTTTGGACCGGATGAGATAAAAATCAGCTTGTGATTCATCCAGAAAGTAACCATGCAAATAATGTTCTTTGATTTCTTGGAACTGATTCTCCAATCTTTCCGGTACTAAAAAGACACGTTGGGTTTCCTCGGGAGAGATCGTTATTTTTTGTCCAGTTACGCTGATGATCGGGTATTTTTGCAAATAATTGACATTTACACAAATTTTGCGGTTGATTTCTTTTTCTTCCATAAAGTAACTGACTGTACCAATCAGCAGCATCCCGTTTTCTTCTAGATGTTGATACAAGCGGTCTTGTTGGATACTTAATACATTGTTTTCGATACTGATGACTTCATGGTTGTTTTTTCCTGAATAGGTATTATAAAATACTGCATACTCAGAAAATTCATCCGGATAGGTAGAAGGACTAAGTGATAGATTGACCAGTTCGACAACAGTAAGGACGCTGGCTAAGCACCAGACAAATGCGATTGTCTTAAAGAGATAAAGTGAAAAAATAAAGGTTCTGGCATATGATCTCCTATTGAGTTTTTCAGCAAAAGAAGTGGAACATAAGAAATAAACGACACACAGCGAGCTAACGACAGATACGGCAAAAAAAGCCGCTTGGTAGCCCATGTTCGAAAGAAAGATCGATGGATCGAAGATTAATTGAGCAAAACAACACGATGCGAATAGGAAGAGCAGTTGTTTTAGCAGTACTTTATACAAGATCGTCGCACAAGAAAGTCCGTTCAATCGTAGGATCGATAACTTTCTTGCATTGTCGAATAGCCATAGAGCGGTAAATAACAGGAAGAAGACTAGACTGATAATAATCAAATTCCTCACAGGACGAAAATCAAGCAACATGATGGTTTCTGAATAATCTGTATATTGAAAATCCTGCACCGTGAATGAAGGTTGATAGAGTTCATTATACTTAGTCGTCAAGCTTTCGATGAACGCGGATACCTGCTCTGTATTTTGGCTTTCTACAAATTTCGTTGCTTCTTTAAAGGAAGGCAGCTCTATCAATGGATGATTGTTGAACGAAGCATAATTGATCGTATAGTGTTGGGTTGAGAGGTGTTTGGCTGAAGGATGATTCAGCAGCGTTCTCAAATCAGGCTCATTGGAAAAATAGTCGATCACGACTAAATCAACACTTGGGTCAGGCTTTCCGTTCGTGATTTTGGGTGTGAAATTTGTTTCACGAAAAAGTACGTTCAACTGTTCTTCTTCTGCCGTTTCGAGCAAAATGGACAGGTTTCTCGAAAAATTTTGTCGATCGTCTTGGATCGTTCGAGGTAGATCGAACGATCGGTATTGTTCAGGAAGCGAATAGCTGTCGGCGATGATCCTTTCTTGTGTCGTTTCTCGGATATAAAAGAAAATCATGAATGAAAGGATAGAAAAAAAGACAAATAAATTCAACCGAATAAGTTTATTGTTCATGAAATGTGATCCTTTACTGTTAAAATAGGTAGCAACTTTTTAATGACGTCTGATGAAAACATCGGTGTGGTTACTTAGAAGTGGCTAATCACCAGCCGTAATACGCTAAGCCTGTGTGTTTGCTATCACCTACTACAGTGGCATAGGCATACATGTTACGGTCAGCATAAGCAGTATATCTTCTACCTCCAACCACTGCTGTTGCATAGTGGAATTTATCATAATGATTAAAATTTGACCAAGCTTGTTTGGTTCCCCATGCTACTCTCGGCCAACTATGCGTCCCGTATGTCCAATGTCCGCGGTGGATATGGACAGATCCTCTACATTCTAAAGGGGCATCCGTTATGAGAGAGGGATCTGTCGTGCCAATCACTTTCCCGCTATCATCCAAAATGACCCCGCCTGATCGAGGCATTTGTTCGGTTATCCGTATTTCGTTTTTTGAGTCTGTGACTGTGTCAGCATGTGCTTCTGCTTGCACCATGCTAATGACGGTACTTCCTAAAAGAAGTCCTATTTTGCAAAATAATGTTATTTTTTTCATTTTTTACTTCCTTTCTTCGATAAATGGTATAGGTGATATTTTCATCAGATTATCTTTATTTTATAGTAAAATAATCCGCTTTCAAAGTAGTGGAACACTATTTTTTTATAAGAATATATTAAGTTTGCTATGTTATGTTATTTAAACTCTTCTTTCCTTTATTTACGCTGTTCAAAGAAAATGGTAAGATAAAAGATAACCATATGTTAAATCAATCGGACGGAGGAACAACAGATGAAAGTACTAGTAACAGGTTTTGATCCATTTGGTGGGGATAAAGTGAATCCAGCCTATGAAGCAGTAAAGAAAATGCCAGATGAAATCAGCGGTGCTGAAATCATCAAAGTGGAAGTACCGACCGTATTCGAAAAAAGCAGTCAAGTAGTCAAAGAAGCCATCCAACAGCACCAACCAGATGTCGTGATCTGTGTCGGACAAGCAGGCGGACGGTCAGCAGTCTCGTTCGAACGTGTCGCAATCAATCTAGCAGAAGCAAGAATTCCTGATAATGAAGGAAATCAGCCATTTGATACGGCTTTAGAAGAAAACGGTCCAGCCGCTTACTTTACTTCATTGCCAATCAAAGCAATGACAAAAAATGTACAAGATCATGGTCTACCAGCGTACATCTCTTATACAGCAGGAACATTTGTCTGCAACGATATCATGTATCGTTTGCTTCATTTGATCGAAACGCAATTCCCTGCAATTCGCGGTGGGTTCATCCACGTACCATTCTCACCAGATCAAGTGATCGATCGTCCAGTGGGTACACCTTCTATGTCTCTGGAAGACATTGCTTCTTCTTTGACTTATGCAGTTGAAGCAGCAGTAGAAAATAAAGAAGATATTTCCGGGAATGCCGGAACAACTCACTAATTTAGCAAGAAACACTGGCTGGTTGCTAACGTTATGTTAGTAGCCAGCTTTTTGTAATTAGAAAGGAAAGAAATAGCTGTGGAAGAATGGCAATCCGTCTTTGAAGAATGGTTTCCAAAAGAAATCAACAAAAGCTATCCTATTAAGATCTCTAAACAATACACAAGCAGTCAACGTTGGGAGATCTATGCAAAATTAACAAAAAAACAGCGGGAACTAGTCGATAAGCACCGCCGATATCTAATCAGCTCTCGTTTTATGGAAGAACATTATTTGGCCGCAACAGATTGGGTGTTTTCTGACTTCAAGATCAATCCGTTTTTTCGAACAAAACGAAGCCAGCAAAAATTGTATTGCGAATGTGGGAGAGAATTAAAAGTGCAATATATAGTCAAATCGCCAAAAACCGGAAAGACCCTAAAGCTAGGTATCAACCACTTTGCCGATCACCTGCATGTTTCTCCGACAGTAGCAGCTTCGATCCATCAGGGAATGACAAAAGTCGATCTGGCCTTAGATGAATTATTATGGCTTAAGCAAAAGAATATCGATTTTCCTGAAGAACTATGGCAAAAATACTGTTTTGTCCTGTACCAAAATCGACGGATGAAACAGCCGTATTTACCGGATATAAAATTAGCACAGCGTCTCGCAGAATTTCGCCAAGCAGAAATGCCGATTTACATAGCGGATTATCAAGCATTGGAAAATGAAATCAAGAAAATCAGTGAACACATCAATGGGCAGCCAAAAAAGCGACAGATAAAGAAAGAACTGTTTGACGACTTTGCAGAAGAATTAGTAAAGGATGTAGAAGAATTCTTGAACAACTATCGCACATTTTTACGTAAAGATTGGCAATCCATCGTTTATGAAGAAGTGCCAGCACATCCTAATGCTTATTTTGAAACGTTTATTTCCGCATTGAGAAAGACAAAACGTCAGCGAACACCAGAAGTCATTGCTCAGATAGAATATTTTGCGAAAAAACAACGGTTCATCCAACCAAAAATCTATCTATTTATTTGGAAGCAATATTGTCGCTATGGTTTTACGGAAGGATTCTTCGACAGCATTCCTCGGATAGTCAGAAATGGTTTTTTAAAAGTATTGCGTAAAGAACGAGAAGCCGTACAATCTGCTGATAAGAAAGAGCGCGCAGTCTCAAAAGAAAAATGGCAGCTAGTAGTGAAGGATATCCAATCTGGGAATGTACAAGAGACGATCGACAAATGGAAAGGGAAACATTATCGTTTTACTGAAGCGCAAAAACAAGCCTTAGAATATTATCAGAAGTTAGAAGAATCACTGCGTTTCAATGATGAGGCAAGAAAGTATCTGAAGGAATTACTATAAAAAATAGGCTTTCTCTCTATTTTTAGAGAAAAAGCCTATTTTTTATGCGTGTTGCTGTGCGTTGTAGTATTCTTCTTCCATTTTTTGCATACGTTCACGTTCTTTTTGGTTATACCAAGGAGAAACGGTAAATGCAAGGACATCATTCAGCAAGTAAACAGAGCTGTTCACGAACATTGCCAAACTTGCAGATCCATGCGTAAATGAAATATACCAAAGGACCATTTGTGCAAGCCCTGAAGCTAACCACCAGTAATATTGGTTATTGTAACGCAAGAAACTGATGATACCAGCAGTCAAGCTAATGGAAAAAGCAATGGCATCTATCCATGGGCGAGGATCATCTGTATAACGACCAATCAGGAATCCTGAAACAAGATAGACAAGGAAAGTACTGACGATTGCGATAAACCAGCTTTTTCCAGTGAATTTTCGGATTTTTGAAGCCATATTATGATTCCATTCTTTACTTAACAATACGGGGATATCCAATGTGATCATATAAGCAATCTGTTCACCGATACTTAAATAGTTCTTTGCTGAAAATCCAACGATAATAAAACAAATCGCAGACAAAATACCTAAAATACCGTTGACTGATTTTGCCGCATTGATGGATAAAATACACAATACACCAAGCGTGGTACCGATAAATGTGATAACGGACAGCCAAGTGATGGGACTATTGACAAGAGTCATGACCTGACAGCCAAGACTGAAAAAGAAAAGATAATAATTTTGTTGCGGCCAGCCTTTTAGCTGATGAGCTAAAAACTGAAAATATGACTTCATGTATGAGGACTCCTTAAGACACTAAATGTAGTGTGTTCTGTATTTACTAACACAATCTATTGTATGCTTTTCTTGAAAAAAAACTAGTCTTTCAATTATAAATAATTTGTGTTATGATAATTTTCTGTTTGTTTTCTTGAAAATATAATTTCTTACTTTCATTTATTATATTGGGAACAGGAAGAGTGTCTTGGAGGACCTACTTTCTGTTTTTTTTTTGCCTTTTTTCTTATAAAAAGAAAAAACAGCTATTTTTTTCAAGCTGACACATTTACAATAGAGCTGGAGAAAAAGGTAGATACGAATTTAAACGAAGAATAGGAGTGCTTATATGAACCTTACAACGATCCATCATGTAGCCATCATTGTTTCAGATTATCAGAAATCACGTGATTTTTATGTTAATAAATTAGGATTTGAAGTAATCAGAGAAAACTACCGCAAAGAACGAGATGACTATAAATTAGATCTGAAACTAGGAAGTGCCGAATTGGAGATTTTTGGAATTGCCAATGCACCACAACGACCAAACTATCCAGAAGCTTGTGGCTTGCGTCATCTTGCTTTCAAAGTAGACGATATCGAAGAAACAATTGCAGAATTGCATTCCCTAGGGATCGAATCTGAACCGGTAAGAGAAGATACGTTTACAGGTAAAAAAATGACGTTTTTCTTTGATCCAGACGGGTTGCCGTTAGAACTACACGAATAAAGATAACAAAATTGTCACTTTTTTTTCGTTTCATTCGATTTTTCGTTCGTTCATTTCTTGATATTCTTTTAAAAAAAGAAACAGGAGAATGAAGAATGAAAAAAATGATGTTTGGTGCTGCTGCCCTCATCGTAATATTGATTACCGGTATGACAGGATTGCTCAGCGCCGCTTTTCACTTGGATGATATTAGTGATCAAGAATATCGGATCTCATTGAACGAAGCAGCAGCAATCGCTAAAAAAGAAATAAAAAAACACAATATATCTTCTATCCATTTTACAGTGGAAAAAGAATTGGATAATCCTACGAATGCAACATATGAATACCAGTTTTTTTGTGAAGGACAAGTCATAGCAGTCAACCCGACCACTGGGAAAGCAACTGTAAGGAATCATACAGAAAAAACAGCAGAACCTCTATTTGACATAGAAAAAACGGAAGAGTTCAAGCAACCGCAAGCAGCGATGAAGGAAGCAGTTAGCTACTACGGGAAAAAAGCAAAAGTGAAAGAGTGGGCAATTGTAGTTAAAGATGAACGTCCGTATTATCAAGTCCAATTAATTGATGGAAAACAGACTCAACAGGTATGGATATCTGCATAGAAAAAGGCTATCGCTTCTCTTTTTTTCAATATAAGAGTAAGCTAAGAGGGTAAAGATGAAAGGAAGTTGAGATAACATGGAAAAAATGAAATGCCCTAATTGCGGAAAAAAATTTGCATACGAAGAAGTCAATAATGTAGTCGAACATAATGATAAAGAAATGCCAATCGTCTGCCCTTATTGCCGAACTGAAGCGGCAAGAATCGTTACTCATGGTTATTTCATTACTGAAAAGATAGAAGATTTTTTAAAATAACGATTTTGCGATTTCTTTTTCTGCATGTTAGAATGGAGAAAAGGAGAGGAAACTATGATTCGTTTTGCGAGAAAAGAAGATGCTCCAGAAATCGCTCCATTGATCTTAGTAATTCTAAAAGACATGGAATTGCCATTTTTGAAGCAGACAGGGGAACAAAAGACTTTAGAGATTCTAGAAGAAGCCATCACTGATCCAAATTATCGCTACAGTTATTCACGAGGTATCGTAGAAGAAATAGACGGTAAAGTTGCAGGAGTTGCTTACGGTTATACAGATGAAGAAGAAGCCATCATCGATCAGCCGCTGGTACCTATCTTAGAAAAATATCAGTTAGATGCGTCTACACGTTTGTTCATTGATAAAGAAACGTTTCCCAATGAATGGTATTTGGATTCTATCAGTGTATCAGAAGATTTTAGAGGGCAAGGCATCGGTTCACGATTATTAGAAGCATTACCTAAATTGGCGAAGAAAGCGAATCGCTCCGTCATCGGACTAAGTGTGGATGAAAAAAATCCAAAGGCTAAAAAATTATACGAACGCCATGGCTTCAAAGTGGTCGGTCAGCGGATGATCAGTGGTCATCTTTATGATCATATGCAAAAGAATATCTAAAAAGATGTACCTGAAATGCGGAAATACGCATTTCAGGTACATCTTTTTAACTTAAGTCAAGCCGATAAGAAACAGGCTTATCGCGACTTTTGTCTTTACGGTAAAGCCAGTAATCTAAAACCGCAGCAATACAAATACAAATAGGAGCATCTTCATCATTTGAGATATCCAGTACATAGTAATCTCCTGAAAAAAGCGTAGCTTTATCCATCTTCATGATTTGTTGATTGAAATGGTGGATTTGATATTGATGATTATAGATATCACCTTGGACTGTCCAGTGAAGCCTACGAATATAATAAAAATCACCGGGCCAATTGAATATTTTCTGCATGGTTCCCACTTTTTCGAACTCCTTATACAGCTCAAAACGCGTACCGAATGTCAGGCTTATTTGCTTGATGTGGGCAACAAGATCGCCATTCATGGCATAAAGAGACAACGCATCGCCCTTTGTTCCCCAACGACCAACCATCAAAAACAGGGAATGCCCTTTTTCGTTTTTGACGATTGTCCGAGTCGCACGTCCAAGCTGTTTTTCCTGAATGAAAAATTCTGACATCTATATCCCTCTTTTCTAGATAAAACTATAAGTCTTCTGCAATCGCGCGCAATATGGCTTTTCCTACGCCAGATTCAAGGTTCGTGTCCGTTGTATATTTGGCATAATCTTTTACTTCGATTTCTGCATTTCCCATTGCAAAACTGACTCCAGCCACTTGCAGCATACTGACATCATTGAAATTATCACCAATCGTCATGACTTCTTCTAAAGAAATGCCACGCTCATGCGCGACGTGGGCAACGGCAATCCCTTTTTGAGCGTTTTTATGGTTCACTTCAATATTGTTTTGACCAGAAGAAGTGACAGCTAAATCACCTAAAAGAGAAATCTGCTTACCAACTGGTCCTAACACAGCAGGTCCTTCTGTATGAAAACAGATGATTTTCAAGACTTCCAGATTCTTTTCTTCCAAAATGGTACGAATACTGTCTACATATGTGATGTGCAACAACTCCAGCTTAGCTGAGGCCATGGCAATCGCCATTTTATACGTAAGGTGAGGTAAATGGGTAGCGACCATGGAAGCAAAGCTTTCGATCCGCTTCGCTTGATTTTCAGAATAAAGACCATCGTTGGTTGCTACTTCATAGTAAATACCGTTAGCGTCTAAAATATCCAAAACAGAGGTTGCTTGATTATTTGGGATGGAGACGGTAAACAAGGAATTTCCTTCTTTATCAAATACCTGTGCCCCGTTCAAAGTGATCATCGCACAATCGATTCCTACTTCATCCAAAGCGGCGCGAGCTTCTTGGTAGTTTCGTCCAGTAGCGACCATGAACTCAACGCCGGCATCGTTTGCAAAACGTATCGCTTCGGCATTTTCAGGAGAAACACTCATATGGGCATCTAATAATGTGCCATCCATATCTGATGCAATTAATTTGATCATAATGATTATCGTTCCTTTCTGCTTCTTGTTCCTAGTTTACCATATTAATCAAGTGCTGAGGGGGGAAGATTGTCCCTTGTGATTGAAGAAAATGTGAGTTATTCTTTTTATTAGGAGGTGGAGGTTTTGAAAGAAATCATTCATAACAGTTGGCAAGAAGTTTTGTCCTCAGAATTTTCAAAAGATTATTATCTGCATCTAAGAGAATTTTTAAAGAAAGAATATGCGACCCAAAAGATCCATCCAGATATGTATCATATCTATGAAGCGTTGGAATTGACTCCTTATGAAGAAGTCAAAGTAGTGATTTTAGGACAAGATCCTTATCATGGAGAAAACCAAGCTCATGGATTATCTTTTTCTGTGCAGCCCGGCGTGAAGATCCCGCCATCTTTAAGAAATATCTACAAAGAGCTTCATGATGATCTTGGTATCGTACCTGTTCAACATGGAAACCTAGTGTCATGGGCTAAACAGGGAGTCCTCTTACTCAACACTGTTCTTACTGTTCGGGAAGGGCAAGCTTATTCACATCGCGGGAAAGGTTGGGAAAGATTAACAGACACGATCATTGAAAAATTAAATGAACGAGAAAAACCAATCGTGTTTATCTTGTGGGGAAAACCGGCGCAAGAAAAAATCAAAATGATCGATAAGAGCCGTCATATCATCATTACATCTCCACATCCGAGTCCGCTATCCGCAAGTCGTGGCTTTTTTGGTTCCAAACCCTTCTCGAAAACGAATGATGCACTCCTTGCGTTAGGAGAAGAACCGATTGATTGGCAACTGCCTGAAACAGTGTAATAAAACAGCGCTTTCCTGTTATAGCGCAGTTTGCCATATATGTGAAAAACTTCATTTTTCCGGCATTTTTGACTGATACAGATAAAATAAACTGTTCTTTTTTTATGGAATAGTGTATGATAATACATATAAAAACGTCTGGAGGTCATCTTGTGGAATTGTTTGATAGTTTAAGATTTAAGATTGTTCGCCGTGGGATCAAAATCGTTTTCCCGGAAGCTACTGATGCTCGAATTTTAGGTGCAGCTGCCCGGTTGAAAGCAGAAGAACTGGTGGAACCCATTTTAGTAGGAAACGAAGAAGAAATAAGAAATGCAGCACATGCCAGAGGAATCAAAACATCTAGCTTTACGATCATTAGTCCTGATACTTATGATAAGTGGGATGAAATGGTAGATGCATTTGTCGAACGTAGAAATGGAAAGGCATCCAAAGAACAAGCAGAAAAGATTTTAAAAGATGTGAATTACTTTGGTACGATGCTTACGTATATGGGTGTTGCAGACGGCATGGTCTCTGGAGCAATCCATTCGACGGGCGACACTGTTCGTCCAGCACTCCAAATCATCAAAACAAAACCTGGTGTCAGTCGGACAAGTGGTGCGATGATCATGGTACGTGGAAGAGACCAAGAAAAATACGTCTTTTCTGATTGTGCAATCAATGTGAATCCAACTGCACAAGAATTGGCAGAAATCGCTGTAGATTCTGCAAAAACAGCTGAACTGTTCGATATCGAACCAAAAGTGGCGATGATGAGCTTCTCGACAAAAGGTTCAGCGAAATCGCCAGAAGTAGACAAAGTAGTTGAAGCCACTAAAATCGCTAAAAAACTAGCACCACAATATTTGATCGACGGCGAATTGCAATTTGATGCTTCTTATGTTCCTTCAGTTGCACAACTGAAAGCGCCAGATTCAGAAGTAGCTGGTCAAGCAACAGTCTTTGTATTTCCAGAATTGCAATCAGGAAATATTGGCTATAAAATTGCTCAACGTTTTGGTAACTTTGAAGCAATCGGACCAATCTTGCAAGGTTTGAACAAACCGGTTTCTGATTTGTCTCGTGGGGCAAATGAAGAAGACGTATATAAATTATCGATTATCACAGCAGCACAAACATTGATTGATTAACAAATACACATGGACTAGTCCAAAAACGGCAGCTGCTGTTCTTGGCTAGTTCGTTTTTTTCTTTAAAAAAACTTCATTACGCGATATACTGGCAAAAAGAAAGAAGAGCGGGAGAAGATGAAAAATGATCGAACTATCAGGATTAACAATGACAGAACAATTTGCAGAAGCAATTGGTCATTCCGCCATGCCAGGTGATAATCTGATATTGACTGGTGATCTAGGTGCGGGTAAAACAACATTGACGAAAGGTATCGCCCAAGGACTGGGAATAACGCAAATGATCAAAAGTCCGACATACACGATTATTAGAGAATATAATCAAGGCAGGATTCCGTTGTATCACATGGATATTTATCGGGTAGCAGCTAGCGGAGCTGACTTAGGGTTAGATGAATATTTTGAAGGAGATGGGCTTTCCGTTGTCGAATGGGGAAACCTATTAGAAGAAGCACTGCCAGAAGATTATTTGGAACTGATTTTAGAAAAAAGTGATACAGATTTAGAAAAGCGTTATGTGAAATTAATCTCATATGGTGAACAAAGTGAAACATTCAAACAGCGAATCCTAGAAAAATGGGTTGAAAACCATGAGTGAAGAAATTGGAATCATCTTGCGGGAAGCAGTGCCAGATGATGCAAAAGATATTCTTTCGATGATGGAACAAGTCAATAGCGAGACAGAATTTTTAGCTTTAGATGAAGCTGAACTTCTTTTACCCCCAGAAACTTTATCAGAAGAGTTGAGTTATATGTACGAAAGCAACAATAATTTATTGCTGCTTGCTATCAATGAGGGGACGATTGTTGGAACAGCATCAGTCAAAGCAGACAGTCAATTTCGTTTATCTCACGTGGGAGAAGTCGGTATCAGTATCCTGCAGGAATATTGGGGAATGGGACTAGGTACTCTTATGCTAGAAGAAATCATCAATTGGGCGAAGGAAATGGGTGTACTTTTTCGATTGGAGCTGGATGTTCAAGTTCGTAATGAAAGAGCCGTACACCTTTACCAGAAAATGGGTTTCCAAATCGAAGCGGTCATGCCTAGAGGGGCAAGAACAGATTTAGGTGAATTTTTAGATGTATATAAAATGAGTTATTTGATTGAATAGAAAAAATAAGAAAAGAGTTAAGAAACTGTCATCCTTTTGGGAAGGCAGAAAAACGTATGAATGGACTGTGACAAAAGTCGTGACGCAGTCCATTTTTTGAATAAACGGTGTTCAATCAGCTGACCTTCGATATTCGCTCAAAAAACGGCAAAATATGAGGAACTATTTTGCCGTTTGTTTCTCTAATAATCAGATCAAAACGCTGATTTCACAACCTCTTTGTGCGTTTCATAAGTAAATGATTGCTTTACTTTATAGTCACGAGTTTTTTCAATGGATCTGTCCCGAATTTTTTTTCTTGATAAAGCAAGATTTCCGCACACGCACGACTATCTTCCAATGCATCATGATGATGATCTAATTGGATGTTCAAATTTTCGCACACAGTGTTCAATCGATGATTTGGAAATTCAGGAAACAAGCGACGACTGCTTTTCACTGTACATAAAGAAAGATAATTAGGCTGTTCGAGGTGGTAATAATCTAAGCAACCTGCTAAGACCTTTGTATCAAAAGCAGCATTATGTGCAACGACTAAACGATTTTTTTGAAAATATGGTTGGATAGTTTGCCAGACTTCTGGAAATTTCGGGGCATTGCGTACGTCTTCTTGATGGATTCCGTGAATTTGGACGTTTCGCCAGAAAAAAGGAGTTTCAGGCTGTATCAATGTATAGAATTCATCGACGATTCGGCTGTTTTTTACCATGACTAACGCAAGAGAACAAGCGCTATAAGGCTGATGATTGGCAGTTTCAAAATCCATGGCAACAAAATTCATTTCTGTAAAACCTCCTTGGGAAATTACTGTAACATACTTTTGAAAAAAACAAATAGTTTTAACAAAAAACATAGGATTTTTTATGTAGTTTTTGTAGAGAAAAGCTATTTTTTGAACTCATTCCTTGCGACTCGGAGTTAGACGAGAGGATCATGACTTCTCGGTATCAGCTCACAAAACGGCAAAATATGAGGAACTATTTTGCCGTTTGTTTCTCTAATACACAGATCAGGACGCCGATTTCGCAACCTCTTGATAAACGGTGTTCTCCTGCCAACTCCTCAGTCACAAGTCACAATATCCAACAAACATGAGAAGCTGTTTTTTGAAATTGCTCCTTGTGCCTCAGAGTTAAACGGCAGGCTCACAACCTCTCAATAAACGGTGTTCAAAAGCCAGTTTCTCGGTATTAAGCCAAATTTATGCAAAAATGTGGAAAGCCATTTTCACAAAATTTTTCTTAATACTCGAAACTAAACAGCTTTTTCACAACCTCTTGGTAAAC
>NZ_JAPRFV010000014.1:0-86307 GCF_035725965.1 Enterococcus sp. E5-162
ATTCCAATTTCCTATACACGGGCTCATGGCCCCAACATACGTAAACCTGATTCTAAAATGACAGTAAAGAAGTTCGGTTTTTGATAGGGACTCGTAGTCCTCAAGGCTTTGTTCGAACTTTCTTTCAATCTTCACTATAATCTAAAAATAGAAAATAGAGGAGAACATCATTCGTCAATGATGTTCCCCTCTAATCTTAGTATGTTTTATGTATTGGATAAACACGAACAATAAAATGGTTTTCTTTATCAATATTCGAAATTTCTTTGACATCAAAAAATACGATTGTTAAAATATGGATGTAGAAAAACTGGGAGGAAAAACAATGACAGCAAAAATCTCTGTGATCATGGGGAGTACTTCAGATTGGGAAACAATGAAAGAAGCATGTCAAATATTGGAAGAATTCGGTGTGTCTTATGAAAAAAAAGTCGTTTCTGCTCATCGCACACCAGATTTGATGTTTGAATATGCACAAGGCGCTCGAGAAAAAGGAATCAAAATCATTATTGCAGGAGCAGGTGGAGCCGCCCATCTACCGGGGATGGTTGCGGCAAAAACAACTTTGCCGGTTATCGGCGTACCGGTCCAATCACGAACATTAAATGGTTTAGATTCGCTTCTGTCGATTGTTCAAATGCCTGGAGGCGTGCCTGTGGCTACTACGGCAATCGGAAAAGCTGGAGCAATTAATGCTGGACTACTTGCGATACAGATGCTTTCCATGTATGATTTAGAATTGGAGGCTAAATTGGCTGAAAGACGTTCAATGTTGGCTAAAACTGTTATAGAAAGTAGTGATCAACTTGGTTAAACCTTTGTTGCCTGGTTCAACGATCGGGATCGTCGGCGGCGGTCAATTAGGTCGTATGATGGCGATTAGTGCAAAAGAAATGGGCTTTAAAGTAGGTGTGCTGGATCCTGTAAGTGATTGTCCAGCCGCACAAGTTGCAGATTGGCACATTGAAAGTGTCTATGATGACACCTTTGCGCTGAAAGAGCTTGCTAGAAGAACAGATGTCATTACCTATGAATTTGAAAATGTCAGTGTAGAGGCGCTAAATGCGATCTTACCCATGTCATTTATTCCTCAAGGGACAGACTTGCTTGCGATTACGCAAGACCGCCTATTGGAAAAATCTTTTTTGGAAACGAACAACATCGTGATTGCTCCTTATGCAACGATCGTCAGTCCGACAGATATCCAAGATGCGATTGACGGGATCGGTTATCCCTGCGTTTTGAAAACCACTCGAGGCGGTTATGATGGCAAGGGGCAGTATGTTTTGAAAAGTCGTGCAGACTTGGCCCCTGCAATGGATCTTTTAAGAGAAGGAACCTGTGTTTTAGAAGCTTGGATCCCATTTGAAAAAGAGATTTCGATCATGGTAGCAGGAAATGGACAAGGAGATTTCACAACTTTTCCGGTCGTGGAAAATATCCATCGAAACAACATTCTGCACGAAACGATTGCTCCAGCTGCGATTGATCAGGATGTGATCGAGGAGGCTGAGCGTATTGCCCGTGTGATTGCAGAAGCAGTAAGTCTTTCAGGTGCTCTAGGGGTAGAAATGTTCTTAACAAAAACAGGCGGGTTATATGTGAATGAATTAGCCCCTCGTCCTCACAATTCTGGGCATTATTCTATCGAAGCTTGTTCTATGAGTCAGTTCGATGCCCATATTCGAGGTATTTGCGGCTGGCCATTAGGAGAAAAAGTGCGTCTGACAAGCAATGCAGTGATGGTCAATGTTTTGGGAGAACAACTGTTGGAAAGCTATCGCTTGATTGAGAATAAGCCAGACTGGCAATTCCATTTCTATGGAAAAAAACAAGCGAAAAAAGGTCGCAAGATGGGACATATCACTATCTTGACAGAAGACATCCAGCAAACGCTGGAAGAAATCAAACAAACGAATATTTGGGATTAGAGGAGAAAAAACATGTTAGAACGTTATACACGCCCTGAAATGGGGAATATCTGGACGGAAGAGAACAAATACCGTGCGTGGCTCGAAGTCGAGATTTTAGCAGATGAAGCTTGGGCAGAACTTGGTGAAATCCCACAAGAAGATGTGAAAAAAATCCGTGAACATGCATCATTTGATATCGATCGGATCTTGGAAATCGAAAAATCAACACGCCATGATGTCGTTGCTTTTACACGAGCAGTTTCTGAAACATTGGGAGAAGAAAGAAAATGGGTCCATTATGGTCTAACAAGTACGGATGTCGTAGATACTGCTTATGGCTATCTCATCAAGCAAGCAAATGATATATTACGGGAAGACCTGAAACGTTTTACAGAAATCATTGGCGAAAAAGCAAAAGAACACAAATATACAGTGATGATGGGTCGAACACACGGTGTCCATGCTGAACCAACTACTTTTGGATTGAAACTTGCCACATGGTATTCAGAAATGAAACGGAACATCGAACGATTCGAACATGCGGCAAAAGGAGTAGAAGCAGGAAAAATCTCAGGAGCAGTGGGGACGTTCGCAAATATCCCGCCATTTATTGAAGAGTATGTATGTAAACAATTGGGAATCCGTCCGCAAGAAATCTCTACTCAAGTTCTCCCTCGGGATCTACATGCTGAATATTTCTCAGCGATGGCGCTTATTGCTACAAGTATTGAACGCTTTGCAACAGAGATACGCGGATTGCAAAAGTCTGAAACACGTGAAGTAGAAGAATTTTTTGCGAAAGGTCAAAAAGGTTCTTCTGCTATGCCACACAAAAGGAATCCAATCGGTTCAGAAAATATGGCTGGTCTAGCCAGAGTGGTGCGCGGACACATGGTCACTGCCTATGAAAATGTCACATTATGGCATGAAAGAGATATTTCTCATTCTTCAGCAGAGCGAATCATCTTGCCTGATACCACGATTTTATTGAATTACATGTTAAATCGTTTTGGCAATATCGTTAAAAATCTAACGGTCTTTCCTGAAAACATGAAGCGGAATATGTCTGCAACATTTGGTTTGATTTATAGCCAACGCGTTATGCTGAAATTGATCGATAAGGGAATGACAAGAGAAGAAGCTTATGATCTTGTTCAGCCAAAAACTGCGTATGCTTGGGACAACCAAGTTCAGTTCCGCCCGCTGTTAGAAGAAGATCCGACCATCACATCGGTCTTATCTAAAGAAGAAATAGACGATGCCTTTGATTATCATCATCATTTGAAAAACGTTGACGTGATATTCAAACGAGTAGGTTTGGAATAAAGAAGAGTGAGTTGCAAAATTTAATTAAAATAGAATAGCAAAAATAACCAAAAAAGAAGCAGATCCGTTAGCGGTTCTGCTTCTTTTAGTTTATTATGTTTTCTTATCAATGATAGGAATAAAGCGACTACCTCTTTATATACAAAAAATAGAGGAATTAAGCGTAAATGGCTTGGCTATTATAACTAAAATGCTGGTTATGGAGATGTTGCAGCAAATTTTCGAGAAAAGTATATTCCATCTCTTGTCCATTAAATAAGATCTGGATACGATAGTGATTTTTGAAAAGTTTCTGCTCGTGGATCTGACTGATTAAAAGTTCGCCTTTGTGTTCTGTTCGATAACGAAAAGTCCTTTTACGGCATTCAGCGCAACGCTTAGCTGCTCGGCGGATTTTCCGAAAGGTATAAAAACTAGTATCTTTATTGCATAAATAAACGTCTTTGATCGACAACAAATCATTATATAGACAGGAACGTTCTTCAGCCGTTAACTCTGATAAAAAAAGCTGACCTTGTTTTATTGCATCTTCCATCGGCAAGTGCCTCCTCGATCCAGTTATCCAAATTTTTAGTTAATTTTAATATACCATCATTATATATAAATGTAAACGCTTGTTGATGAGGGGGATTTTGTACTTACAACAAAACACGAACATTAAAAGAATCTAATGCCTTTAATGTACATATTTATATTGATTTCTAAAAAGATGATTGTTAAAATTCAAAGTGAAAACACGAACAAAAATCGTTGTATTTGCTTTGAATGTAAATAAAAAGGAGAGTCGGACATGGAGAAAAAAGAACTTCTGTACGAAGGGAAAGCCAAAAAATTATATCTTACCTCTGATGAAAACTTGATTTGGGTAGAATACTTAGATCAGGCGACTGCGTTGAATGGCGCGAGGAAAGATCAGATAAGTGGGAAAGGAGAATTGAATAATCAAATCACAAGTACGATTTTCCGCTATCTGACCCAGCGAGGAATAAAAAATCATTTTATTGAACAATTATCTAAAACCGAACAATTAGTAAGAAAAGTACAAATCATCCCTCTGGAAGTGGTGATCCGAAATATTGCAGCAGGAAGTTTCTCAAAACGTCTAGGTGTTCCTGAAGGCAAAAAATTAATCAAGCCAATCGTTGAATTCTACTATAAGGATGATCAGTTGGATGATCCGTTTGTCAATGAAGAGCATATCTATTACTTGCAACTGGCAAAACCGGAAGAAATCAGTGAGCTGAAAACCCAAGCATTAGCTATCAATAAAATTTTGATCGAATTATTCGCTAAGGTTGGTCTGGTTTTAGTAGATTTCAAGCTAGAGTTTGGTCGGTCGAATGAAAAAATATTACTTGCGGACGAAGTAACACCGGATACTTGCCGATTATGGGATGAACATACGAATGAACATATGGACAAAGACGTTTACCGCAGAGGCTTAGGTAATCTGATTCCAGTCTATCAAGAAGTATATAACCGTCTATCGGAACTAACTGAAGAAAAGGAGCGAGTATGATGTATTTCGTAAAAGTTTATGTAACCTATAAAGATTCAGTATTAGATCCTCAAGGAGAAGCAGTAAAAAAAGCAGTCCATCGTATGGGATATGAAACAATCGAAGATATCCGTATCGGAAAATACTTTGAGATACAACTTGCTGATACAGAAGAACCAATCGATACAGTGATTGAAACGATTTGTGATAAGTTGCTTGCAAATGTAAATATGGAAACATACCGATATGAAATCAAAAAAATGGAGGAAGTATAACATGAAATTTGCGGTCATCGTTTTTCCAGGTTCAAATTGTGACGCAGATATGTTATGGGTAGTTCGCGAGATCATGGGCGCTGATGCCGAATTTGTACGGCATGATGAGTCCTCTTTAGAAGGATTTGATGGGGTTTTACTGCCGGGAGGATTCTCCTATGGTGACTATTTGAGATGCGGCGCGATTGCTCGGTTTTCTACAATCATGGAAGAAGTGATTCGTTTTGCTGAAGAAGGGAAACCCGTATTCGGTACATGTAATGGATTCCAGATATTGACAGAAGCTGGACTGTTGCCAGGTGTACTGAGACGAAATGAGTCTTTGCATTTTATTTGTAAAACTGTACCATTGAAAGTCAATCCTAAGACGGCCTTTACTTCAGAATATGAAGCAGATGAAATAATCTCTCTTCCAGTTGCTCATGGGGAAGGAAATTATTTCTGTGACGAAGAAACACTTGAAGACCTAAAGGAAAATAATCAGATCGTCTTTACTTATAATGACAACATCAACGGCAGCGTGGAAAACATTGCAGGGATTACGAATAAAGCGGGGAATGTGTTAGGAATGATGCCTCATCCAGAACGTGCAGTAGAAGACTTGCTAGGATCAGAAGATGGGAAACGATTCTTTGCTTCCATTTTAAAAAACTTCGGAAAGGTGACCGTATAGATGAAAACATTGAATGAGCCGACAGCTGAAGAGATCAAGAAAAAAAGAATCTATGCCGAATGGGGATTGACTGATGAAGAATATCGAATGATCGAAGAAGATATCTTAGGAAGAATGCCTAATTATACGGAAACTGGACTGTTTTCTGTTATGTGGAGCGAACATTGTTCCTATAAAAATTCTAAACCGGTTCTACGCAAATTTCCTACTAGTGGACCTCATGTCTTGCAAGGGCCTGGAGAAGGCGCAGGCATCGTCGACATCGGTGATGGACTAGCAGTTGTCTTCAAAGCAGAAAGTCACAACCATCCCTCAGCCGTGGAGCCTTATGAAGGAGCTGCGACAGGAGTTGGCGGAATCATCAGAGATATTTTCAGCATGGGTGCTCGTCCAATTGCGTTGCTAGATTCATTGAGATTCGGCGAATTAGATAATCCAAGAACAAAATATTTACTAGAAGAAGTAGTTGCAGGTATCGGCGGATACGGCAATTGTATCGGCATACCGACTGTAGGTGGCGAAATTGCATTTGATCCTTGTTATGAAGGAAATCCATTAGTCAATGCAATGTGTGTAGGTTTGATTGAACACAAAGATATCCAGAAAGGGCAAGCTGCTGGTGTCGGCAATTCGATCATGTATGTAGGAGCAAAAACAGGTCGCGACGGCATCCACGGCGCAACTTTTGCCTCAGAAGAATTTAGTCAAGAAGAAGAACAGCAACGTTCTGCTGTACAAGTAGGGGATCCTTTTATGGAAAAGCTACTGCTTGAAGCGTGTTTGGAATTAATCTTGCATCATTCGGATTCTCTAGTAGGTATACAGGATATGGGAGCAGCAGGACTTGTTTCATCTAGTGCGGAAATGGCTTCAAAAGCTGGTTCAGGACTTATATTGACATTAGACGAAGTCCCACAAAGAGAAACTGGAATGACGCCTTATGAAATGATGCTATCCGAATCACAAGAACGGATGTTGATTTGTGTCAAATCAGGAGAGGAGGAAAAAATCCAAGAACTATTTCAGAAGTATGATCTAGATGCAGTCACTATCGGTAAAGTAACAGACGACGGGCAATATCGTCTATATCATCAAGGGAAAGAAGTAGCGAATCTGCCAGTCGATGCGCTGGCTGAAGATGCGCCAGTCTATCATAAAGAGATGAAAGAACCAGCTCGAATCGCAGATTTTCAGCAGTTGGCTTCTTATCAGCCGGTTATTGAAGAACCTGGACAAGTATTGCTTGATCTGTTGCAACAACCGACGATTGCTTCGAAACGTTCAATCTACGAAACTTATGATTCACAAGTACAAACCAATACAGTGGTCTGTCCAGGAAGCGATGCGGCTGTGATGAGAGTCAGAGGGACGAATAAAGCATTAGCGATGACCACAGACTGCAACGCTCGCTATCTCTATTTGGATCCAAAAGTCGGAGGACAAATAGCAGTGGCAGAAGCAGCTAGAAATATCATTGCTAGCGGTGGTAGACCCTTGGCGATCACCGACTGCCTGAACTATGGTTCTCCTGATAAACCAGAAGTTTTTTGGGAATTATCGACTTCAGCTGACGGCATTGCTGCTGCGTGTGAAACGTTAGGAACTCCTGTTATTTCAGGAAATGTCTCTTTATATAATGAAACGGACGGTCAAGCAATCTATCCAACACCGATGATCGGTATGGTCGGATTGATCGAGGAACATGAACATATCACTACTCAAGAATTCAAAAAATCAGGGGATCTAATCTATATATTAGGCAAGACGTTTGCAGATTTTGATGGCAGTGAATTACAAAAGATGCAGCTTGGAAGAATCGAAGGGGTGATTCGAAACTTTGATCTAGCCGTTGAAAAGAAAAACCAGGAGTTAGTATTGACAGCCATCCAAAATGGATTGATTGAAAGTGCCCATGACTGTTCAGAAGGTGGTTTGGCAATTGCACTGGCAGAATCAGCTTTCAAATATCAGTTAGGTTTATCTGTGCAGTTTGGCTTGCCCTCTGCTCAATTGTTTGCAGAAACTCAATCAAGGTTTGTATTGACAGTTGCACCGGAAAACCAGACACGATTCGAAGAAATGATGGGAGATGCTGCTGTTTTAGCAGGTAAGGTGACGGATGAAGCGCTAATCGAAATATCAGCAACTGACGGTCAAATCAAAATAGAAACAGCAGTAGCAAGAAAGTGCTGGGAGGATGCAATCGTATGTCTTATGAAGTGAAGAGTTTAAATGAAGAATGCGGGATCTTCGGTGTTTGGGGTCATCCAGACGCCGCTAGTGTGGCATACTTCGGGCTCCATAGTCTTCAGCATCGAGGACAAGAAGGTGCGGGTATCGTGTCCAATGATCGAGGGAAACTCATGGGGCATCGAGATCTGGGTCTACTTTCTGAGGTATTCAAAGATCAAAGAAAATTGCAGCAGTTAATAGGAGAAGCTGCAATCGGACATGTACGTTATGCAACAGCAGGCAGTGGAAGTGTGGACAATATTCAGCCTTTTCTATTCAAATTTCATGATCAGTCGATCGGCTTAGCGCATAATGGTAACTTGATCAATGCTCGCTCCCTTAGAAAAGAGTTAGAGGAAAATGGGGCAATCTTCCATTCCAACTCCGATACGGAGATATTGATGCATTTGATCCGACGAAGTGAAGAAACAGATTTTTTAAATAAATTGAAAAGTGCTTTAAATGAAGTCAAAGGTGGCTTTGCCTATTTATTAATGACAGAAACGGCAATGATTGCCGCTTTGGACCCGAATGGTTTTCGTCCATTAGCAATCGGACAAATGAAAAACGGAGCATACGTGATTGCCTCGGAAACTTGTGCATTAGAAGTTATTGGGGCACGTTTTATAAGAGATGTCCAGCCTGGTGAGATAGTGATCATCAATGACGAAGGAATCCAGATTGATTGCTTTACGAAGGACACGCAGCTTTCTATTTGTTCGATGGAATATATCTATTTTGCCAGACCGGATTCAAATATCGCAGGGATCAATGTGCATACTGCCCGGAAAAATATGGGACGGAATTTAGCGAAAGAATCGCCAGTAAAAGCAGACATGGTTGTTGGTGTACCTAATTCTTCTTTGTCAGCCGCAAGTGGTTATGCAGAAGCTAGCGGTATCCCTTATGAAATTGGATTAGTAAAAAATCAATACATTGCCCGAACATTTATCCAGCCGACGCCAGAGCTAAGAGAGCAAGGGGTCCGAATGAAATTGTCTGCTGTACGCGGGGTAGTGGAAGGGAAAAAGGTGATCATGGTTGATGATTCGATCGTTCGGGGCACGACAAGCAGACGGATCGTCCATCTTTTGAAAGAAGCAGGAGCAAAAGAAGTACATGTGAGGATTGCTTCTCCTCCTTTGAAATATCCATGTTTTTATGGGATTGATATTCAAACGCGTAAAGAACTCATTGCGGCCAATCATACGATTGATGAAATCAAAGAATGTATCGGTGCCGATTCTTTAGGTTTTTTAAGTGAAGAGGGTCTAATCGAATCGATCGGTCTGGAAAAAGATGCCCCGTATTCAGGATTGTGTATGGCTTATTTCAACGGAGATTATCCGACACCGTTATATGACTATGAAGAAAAATATCAGGAATCACTAAAAGAAAAAGTATCGTTCTTTTAAAAGCAGATCAAGAAGGGAGCATATGAAGCCAATGGCAAATGCATACGCAAAAGCTGGCGTAGATGTCGAAGCTGGATATGAAGTAGTAGAACGGATCAAGAAGCATGTCAAAAAAACGGAACGATTAGGTGTGATGGGCGCTATAGGAGGATTCGGCGGCTGTTTCGATTTATCGGTCTTTCAATTAAAAGAGCCAGTCCTTGTTTCGGGGACCGATGGTGTAGGGACGAAATTAGCAGTAGCAATCGAAGCGGACAAACACGACACGATCGGAATTGACTGCGTAGCGATGTGTGTCAATGATATCTTAGCACAAGGCGCAGAGCCGTTGTATTTCTTAGACTACTTAGCAACGGGGAAAAATGATCCGACACGTTTAGAAAATGTAGTAAAAGGTGTAGCGGATGGGTGTGTTCAAGGAAATATGGCACTGATTGGCGGAGAGACAGCTGAAATGCCCGGTATGTACTCTGGAAATGATTATGATCTAGCCGGATTTGCTGTAGGGATAGCTGAAAAATCTCAATTATTGACAGGAGAAACAATCAACCCAGGAGACGTGTTGCTTGGAATAGCATCTAGCGGAATCCATTCAAATGGGTACTCTCTTGTTCGCAAAATTTTCTTTGAGCAGCAGCAGTTTTCTTTATCATCAAAACTGCCAGAATTGAAAAAAACACTTGGCGAAGTATTACTTGAACCAACGAAAATCTATGTTTCTTCCTTGCTTCCCCTAATCAAAGAAAAGAAAATCAAAGGAGCTGCACATATCACCGGTGGAGGGTTTGTAGAAAATATCCCACGAATGTTACCAGAATCTATGGCTGCTGAAATCAAACTTGGCACATGGCCGATTCTTCCGATCTTCGGCTGTTTACAAAAATATGGTGAGATTCCTATGATGGAGATGTATGAAATATTCAATATGGGCATTGGGATGGTCTTAGCAGTCGAGGAAGCAAAAGTAAAAGAAATCGTACACGAGATTGAGCAAGCTGGCGAAAAAGTTTATGAAATCGGGAAAGTGATCGCCAAAGAAAAACATCGTGTGGTGTTTACAGGAGAAGAACGATGAGAATCGCTGTTTTTGCTTCTGGAAACGGAAGCAACTTTCAAGCGCTAGCCGATTATTTATCAAAAAAAGGATTGGAAGCTTCGATTGACTGGTTGTTTTGTGATCAGCCTGCAGCATATGTTTTGAAACGTGCAGTCGCATTGGATGTACCGGCAGATTGTTTTTCACCTAAAGAATTTGAATCCAAAAAAGAGTATGAAGAAGCGATTTTGCATAAATTGAAAGAAAAAAAGATCGATTTGATTGTACTAGCTGGATACATGCGAATCATTGGACCAGTATTGCTGGAAAATTATGATAAAAGAATCATCAATATCCATCCATCTCTTTTACCTTCATTCCCTGGTTTGCATGGCATTCGTGATGCATTTGAAGCTGGAGTAAAAGAAACGGGTGTCACAATTCATTATATCGACCAAGGTGTAGATACTGGACCAATCATCCGACAGGAAAAAGTGAGGATCGAACAGGAGGACACGTTCGATTCTTTAGAAGAAAAAATCCATAGAGTAGAACATCGAATCTATCCAGAAGTGATTAGTGAAATTATTGAAAATGGAGGCTATCTGAAATGACAAGAGCATTGATCAGTGTATCAGATAAAACTGGGATTGTAGCATTTGCCCAAGGTTTGATTGAACAAGGAGTAGAAATCATTTCAACAGGAGGAACAAAGCATGCATTGGATCAAGCTGGGATCAAAACGCTTTCGATCGAAGAAGTGACAGGGTTTCCTGAAATGATGGATGGTCGTGTCAAAACACTTCATCCTAAAATCCATGGTGGTCTTTTAGGGAGACGCGATCTCCCTAGCCACATGGAGGCAATGGAGACGGAAAATATCCAACCAATCGACTTTGTTTGTGTCAATTTATATCCTTTCAAAGAAACGATTATGAAACAAGATGTCGAAATAGCAGAAGCTATTGAAAACATTGATATCGGTGGTCCTAGTATGCTCCGTAGTGCAGCAAAAAACCATGAATTTGTCACCGCTGTTGTTGATCCATCTGACTATGAAGAGGTACTTTCAGAATTACGTCAGTATGGGCATACTTCACTTTCTTTCAGACAAAAACTAGCGGCAAAAGTCTTTCGTCATACTGCTGCATATGATGCACTGATCGCTCAATACTTAACGGATTGGGTGGAAGAAAAAGAACCGGAAAAATTGACACTTACGTATGAACGAAAACAAACGCTTCGTTACGGTGAAAATAGTCATCAAGCCGCTGCCTTTTATCAGTCCGCTCTTCTGGAAAAATATTCGATCGCAGCAGCAAAACAACTCCATGGGAAAGAACTTTCTTATAATAATATCCGTGATGCGGATGCTGCGTTACGGATCATGAAGGAATATGACGAGCCAACGGTAGTCGCCTTGAAACACATGAATCCTTGCGGTATTGGGTCAGCATCTACGATTTTAGAAGCGTGGGAAGCAGCATATGAAGCAGATCCTGTTTCAATCTTTGGTGGGATCATCGTTTTGAATCGAGAAGTAGATCTGCCAACAGCAGAACAGATGCATAAGCTGTTTCTAGAAATCATCATTGCCCCTTCTTATACACAAGAAGCTTTGGAATTACTGCAAAAAAAGAAAAACATCCGATTACTGACAATAGACTTTGCGCAAGAAGAAAGTCAAAATCGAGAAGAAACGGTCTCAGTCTTAGGTGGACTTCTTGTACAAGATCAAGATCTGGCAATGGAAAACGAAGAAGCGTGGAAAGTCGTGACAAAACGTAAGCCAACTCCAGCAGAAGTAAAAGCATTGGCGTTTGCTTGGAAAGCTGTCAAACATGTGAAATCTAATGCGATCGTGCTGGCAAACGAACGTCAGACAGTAGGAATCGGAGCCGGTCAGATGAATCGAGTCGGTTCAGTAAAAATTGCGATTGAACAAGCGCGAGAGAAAATGGAAGGTGCAGTTTTAGCTAGCGATGCTTATTTCCCAATGGATGATTCAGTTGAATATGCAGCCAAACATGGTATAAAAGCAATCATTCAGCCAGGCGGAAGTATCAAAGATCAAGATTCTATTGATATGGCGAATAAATACGATCTAGCAATGGTCTTTACTGATGTTCGGCATTTTAGACATTAGAGAGGAGTCGGATAAATGAACATTTTGGTGATCGGTGCAGGTGGTCGTGAACATGCAATAAGTAAAAAACTTTTAGACAGTCCGAAGGTGGATACTGTGTATTGTGCGCCAGGAAATCCTGGAATGGCAAAGGATGGCATCAATTGTGTCGCTATCAGTGATCAAGATCATTCAGCATTAATTCATTTTGTTAAGAAAGAGGCTATTGATTGGAGTATCGTTGGTCCTGAAGTTCCTTTATTAAATGGAATCGTCGATGATTTTATGGCGGAAGGATTGAAAATCTTCGGTCCGACAAAAGCAGCAGCTCTGATCGAAGGTTCGAAAAGTTTTGCTAAACAATTGATGGAGACGTATCAAATCCCGACAGCTAAATCCAGAAGTTTTGAATGTTACGAAAAAGCAGCAGCGTATATCAAAGAAAACGGTGCGCCAATCGTAGTGAAAGCGGATGGCTTAGCAGCTGGAAAAGGTGTAGTCGTGGCTACAACAGTGAAGGAAGCGCTGGATGCGGCAGAACAAATGTTGAACCAGCATCGATTTGGGAACAGCAGCAAAAAAATCGTCGTAGAAGAGTTTTTGGCAGGAGAAGAATTCTCCCTTTTGGCGTTTGTCCGTGATACCAAGGTGTATCCGATGGTCATTTCGCAAGATCATAAGCGGGCATTTGATAACGATAAAGGGCCAAATACAGGGGGGATGGGAGCTTATTCACCAGTACCGCAAATTCCAAAAAAGATGATTGAAAAAGCTGTGGAAGAAGTTTTGAAACCAGCGGCTTTAGGAATGAAAGAACTAGGACGCTCTTTCACGGGTGTTTTATATGCGGGTTTGATTGCTACGAAGGAAGGACCAAAAGTGATCGAATTTAATGCTCGTTTCGGTGATCCTGAAACGCAAGTCGTTCTTTCTCGGTTGAAGAGTGACTTTGCGCAAGTAATCGATGATTTATTAGAGAATCGTGCAGTAGAGTTAAAGTGGCAGCAAGAAGGATACAATGTAGGTGTTGTGGTGGCAGCTGCCGGTTACCCCGAAGAATATGAGACAGGAATGGTTCTACCAGATTTTCTGGAAGAAGAGCTTTCTGTTTACTATGCTGGAGTTTCCTCAAATAACGGGAAACTAGTTGGAGCAGGAGGTCGTCTTTATTTAGTAGAAGCATATGGTGAGACGATCAAAGAAGCACAGGAAAAAATCTACACCGCGTTAATGGATAAAACGACAGATGGAACATTTTATCGTACAGATATTGGAGAAAAAGCTGCCAATAGCGAACTGGTCGTGAAGTAAATCAGCTGCTTCCATTTATAAAAAAATACAACAAATATAGTCGGAAGTGTCGATTTTAGTGAAGCCTTTTCATAAAGAGTGTGGTACACTTTTGTTGTGTATATAAATAAGGAGGAGTTCAGATGAAAAAAATTCAATTAGGTACTTCTGACCAGAAAGTAGCTGCAGTGATCTTAGGCTGTATGCGTATCAACAATGCGGAAGATCCAGTAAAAGTGATTGAGACAGCTTATGAAAACGGCATTGATTTTTTTGACCATGCAGATATTTATGGGAACGGTGAATGTGAAGAAATCTTTGCAGATGCTCTAGCAAAAACATCAATCAAACGAGAAGATCTTTTTATTCAAACAAAATGTGGAATCGTTCCAGGTGTGATGTTTGATTTTTCTAAAAAACATATCATTGAATCTGTGGAAAAAAGTTTGACCCGTCTGAAAATGGATTATGTGGATGCTTTACTTCTTCATCGTCCAGATACATTGGTAGAACCAGAAGAGGTAGCTGAAGCATTTGATGAATTGGAACGATCAGGTAAAGTCCGTTATTTTGGTGTCAGCAATCAAAAACCAATGCAAATCGAATTGCTGAAAAAATATGTTCGTCAACCATTAGTAGCTAATCAGCTGCAATTTGGCTTGAAACATACTGGAATGATCGATCAAGGGATTCATGTCAATATGACAGATGAAGCAAGTATCGACCATGATGGTAGTGTACTTGATTATTCCCGTTTGCATGATATGACGATCCAAGCGTGGTCGCCATACCAGTATGGATTTTTTGAAGGTGTATTTATCGGGAACGAAAAATTCCCTGAATTAAACCAAACATTAGAAGAACTAGCAGCTAAATATCAAACGACACCAACTGGCTTGGCTTCTGCTTGGATTTTGCGCCATCCAGCCAATATGCAAGTAATCGCCGGTACGATGAACGTAGGGCGAATCAAGGAAATCGCTCAAGCATCAGAAATTAATATGTCTCGGGAAGATTGGTACGAATTGTACCGTGCTGCTGAAAACATTTTACCTTAAAAGTTGTCATGCAGGTGAACGGTGCGATCAATTAAAAAGGCGGAATATCTTGAAAGCTATTTTCAGCTTCGAGATATTCCATCTTTTTTTAATTACAACGGGAAAGAGTATCACTGTACGGATTTTATTTATTATTTATTTTTGTTTTCAAGGAAAATCTGTGTCCGATATTCTTTTGGGGAAATCCCTTGTTTTTTCTTAAATAAATAACTGAAATAGTTAGGGTCATTATAACCAATCTCAAAAGCAATATCTGAGATACGATAGTCTGATTGCTGTAATAATTTTTTTGCTAATTCGATTCTTTGTTCTGTCAGATAATCGATGAATGTTTGGTTAAACGATTGAGAAAAAATCGTACTGAAATGAGAAGGGCTTAATGCAACTTGTTGAGCGACCCAAGTTAAGGACATATCTGGATTGGTAAAATTTTCTTTGATAAAATCCAATGCATGGTTCAAAATTGGCTGATATTTGTTCCTTGAAGGCTGTGAGGGCAGAGCAGTTAAGAAAGAAATGAACATATAAACAGTCGAACGGTAAAGCGAATCGTCGGCGCTGATTGCTAAGCGTTGACTGGTGGATGTGCAATGAACCATTTATTGCGGGATTTCCTTTTCTTTCAGGCAGACATGCTGGAGTAGCTTAGTCAAGACAAATAAACGATATAATCGTGTTCGAGTTGGTGTGCCTTGTGGTTCCGTCAAGTGTTCGATGTACTTAGATACTTCGTTTTTCGATAATGAAGACAAATCAAGTGAGAGATCAAAGTAAAAGACAGAATCAACTGGAAGTTTCGCTTCTTTAATCAAATCCTCATAGCTGATAATTTGATCTTTAAGGGAACTGGCAGTTTCAAGTATCATCTGCGTGATCTCGAAAGATGCAGGTAATTCGCTGATTCTTTCTGCGACAGGACCGATGGCGACAGAAAAATTATTTTTTTGTCCCTTCTCTAATTCATGGACCAACGTTTGGGCTACCTGATAACTGGTCTCGATTACATTTTCTTCAAGAGGATCAACTATTAAAAATTTAATGAATCGAGAGGAAACAGCAGAAAAAATCACTTGTTGATTCTCCCTAAATAAAAACTTCAAATAATCACTGAGATGAGCGTAATCTTCAAAGTCTGTACTGACTTGGTTTGCTGCTAATAATACGGTCATTTTTTTCCCTGCTAAAGAGCGATTGAAAGATTCAGCAAGTTTCAATGTTTCACTGATTGTAAGTGAGCCTTTGAACAAACCGTTCAAGAAATGATTTTTTTTCAATTCGAAAACAAGGTCAGAAGAAGGGAGCGTTTCTTTTTGCTGCAAGTCTAAAGCAGTCACTGCTTTTTCTATTGCTTGTTTCAGTTCGTTGCTTTTAATTGGTTTAAGTAGATAATCATCTGCCTGTACTTGGATTGCCCCTTTCATATAATCGAAATCGTCGAATCCGCTAATAAATATGAGGCGAGTCCAAGGAAGCAGTTTCCTTGCTTCTTTTGAAAAAGTCAAACCGTCCATGAATGGCATTTGGATATCAGTCAGAATGATATCGGGCTGTAAGTCGATAATCGAAGACAGTGCCATCTCACCATCTCCAGCTTCCCCGACATATGTGATTGGATAATATGAACCAAGGGCAGTTATTTGTTCCCGTAAGTTATTGCGAATGAGGTATTCGTCTTCGATAATAAAAACTTTATACATATTTGTTTCCTCCAATTGTTTTGGGAGATATAGGAATCGTCAGTGTGACAGTTGTCCCTTCTCGGTATTTGCTGTCAATCGTGATAGGTTTTTGATTATTTCCGTAATAGAGAAGGAGACGCTTGTTTACGTTGTAAAGCCCGTAGCCGATACTGAAATCTGAATCGATCCCTTTGGCTAACTCTTTACGTATTTCTGCTAGTTTTTCTGCAGGAATGCCAATACCGTTGTCTATGACTTTGAATTGGATCATTTCGTCGATTTTGCATGCAGTAATACGAATAAATCCTTTGTAACGAACATACTTTGTTCCATGGTACACAGCATTTTCGATCAATGGTTGCAAAATCATCTTTAAAATAGAAACAGGAAAAAGTGTTTCTGGTATATCGATCTTATAGTCAAGCATATGTCTATATCTTATTTTTAAAATGACCAAATAATCATTGATATGGCTGATTTCCTTTTCAAGAGGAATCCAGTCTTGTCCTTTGCTTAAAGACGTACGAAAAAAGCCGGAAAGTGCATGGGTCATAGTCAGAGCTTCTTCAAAGCAGTCTTGTTCGATCAAAGAAATGATGGCATCCAAACTGTTATAAATAAAATGGGGAGTAATCTGAGCTTGCAATACACGAACTTCACTTTGTGCTAAATGGTATTGTTTCAAAGCGTTTTCCCGTAAAGACTGGTTTAGTTCTTCCGCCATTTTGTTCATACTAGCGGTAAGTGTCTGTAGTTCTTGTGTTTCTGGCATGTTTAAACGAAATCCAAGATTTCCTGAAGAAAGCTGTTCGGACATTGTGATCAGCTGATTGATCGGCTCTTGGACCTTTTGTTCTAAAAAGCGACGATTCTTTTTCGCATAGAAAAAAATAGTACTAAGAACCCCCAATTCTACTATTGTTAATAAAATGAGTGAGCGGACAAGCGTCGTATTTTTTTGACTTGCTAAGTCGATTTCCACACGAACAAAGTCCTGTAAAATATCTGACAGTAGTTGAGTGACAGAATCTACCTGATTGATGATCTGTTCATTGGTATCCATAAAATCTTCTGCCAAGATATGATGAATGAGCTCAGTTTGATAATCTTCCAATGTATCGATTGTACGTAACGATACATCTAACGTACTAATTTCTTTAAGTGTATTGGTATTATTTTTGATCTCTCGAATGTCATTCCTAAGTTCTTCTAGGATATTTTCCTTATTGAACTCATCTAAGGTTACTTGGCCAGAAATCAAGTCCCACATACTTTCCAAAACTTTTTGATCAACCTTCAAAGCAATTGCATCTGCTTTTTGGATATTTGCGATCGTCTGTTGATAAATCAAAAGCTGTTGCGAATATAACAGTATGCTCAGTAGCAAAGGGATAACAGCAAATAGAAGCATGGCTTTGTTTGCTTGGGCAAAAATCTGTTTTATGCTTAAATTTTTTGTCATGATACTTCTCCAGTCAATAATTTCTGGTTGGGATGTTAGCTATATTCTGTTGGGAAAAGACAGTCTCGGAAATAAAAATATCTTTAGGTAGTGTTTTTCCTGTTTGAAGATTTCCAAAATAACGAGTAACGGTATTGGCTACATACCAGCCGACATCAGGTTTACACTCGACTACGCAATTGACGATTCCTGAGCGTAGATTCTCGATCATATCTTCTTGTCCATCAATCGTTACAATGATCAAATCTTCTCCAGGTTTGATTGATGTTTCTTTTATCGCAGCTAAAGCACCGTGAGTCATTTCATCACTATGGCTGTATAATACATCGATTTCGGATAAATCATTGGTTTCTAAATATCGTTTCATCTGGTCTTTTCCTTTCATCCGAATAAAATCACCGACAATTCGGTGAACAATAGTCATTGGAGGTTTATGGTCAATAGTTCCATCTTTTTTTAGGGTTGGTTTACGATTGATTGATTCCAAAAATCCTTCGGAGCGTAGCTTGGTCGGTGTGGAGTTCTCTGAACCAGCAAGTTCTAGGATTCTGATTTCCTGTTTCTTTGAATTTGTGAAGTGATTGCTGACAAATAAACCCGCTCGATTTCCTTCTGCTTTGAAACTGGGGCCGATGTGGGTGACGAAAAGCTCGGGATCATTCGTTTGAATATGTCTGTCGACAAGTATGACAGGGATCTCTGCTCGCTTTGCTTCTTTTAATACAGAGTCCCACCCGGATTCTTGCAAAGGAGTAAAAATGATCATATCCACTTTATAGGCAATAAATGTCCGTATATCTTGGATTTGCCGTTCCTGATTCATGTAGCCATTTCGGTAGAGAACTTGGTAATCTTCTTTTTCAAGCGCAGTGATAATTGATTCAGTATGCTTTTTCCGCCAGCTACTCTCCGTTCCTGATTGCGAAAAACCAACGACTAGTGGGTCAGGTGCTTCCTTTGTATTAGGTGTACACCCCATCATTTGGTAAGCGATTACAATAAGGGCTAAAAAAAATAAAACACGTTTCACTTTAGATCACTCCATCTGGATTTGTTAGTACTATCTTATCAGATAAAGGAGAAAATCAAAGTCAAAAGGAATTAATCGAAAAAAATCCAAGAAACTTAAAAAAATCCAAGACAAAAAAAGAACACCTAAAAAATTTAAAGTAAATCCCATAAAAAAATCAATGTTAACGCTTTCTTTATTAGCTATACTCGGTGTATCAATTGAAATGGGGGATAAAAAATGAAAAACAAATTTAGAAAGATTCTTGGGAGTATCGCTATTTTGACCGCAAGCATTCTATTAAGTGCGTGTGGCAATTCAGGATCTGCAGATGATAGTACGGGGTATGTAGGAATCGCTATGCCGACCAAATCAGCAGAAAGATGGATCGCTGATGGGAACAACATGGTCTCAGAATTAGAAAAACTGAGTTATAAAACAGATCTTCAATACGGAGAAGATAAAGTAGAAAATCAAGTAGCGCAAATCGAAAATATGATTACAAAAGGGGTAGATACACTTGTGATTGCTTCTATCGATGGTTCAGCTTTAACTGATGTGTTAGCTAAAGCAAAAGAAGCAGATATCAAGGTAATCGCCTATGATCGTTTACTGATGAATTCAGAAAATGTCGATTACTACGCGACTTTTGATAATTTTGGAGTAGGTGTATCGCAAGCAGCTTATATTGAAGAGCACTTAGGATTGAAAGAAGGAAAAGGGCCATTCACGATTGAATTATTTGGTGGCTCGCCTGACGACAACAATGCACTAATTAATTACAACGGAGTGATGTCTGTTTTACAACCATATATGGACAACGGTCAGTTGATCGTGCCATCTGGACAGACGAGTTTCAGTCAAATCGCTACGCTTCGCTGGGATGGTTCTACGGCGCAAGCAAGGATGGATAATCTGTTAAGCGCAAATTATACTGACCAAACATTGGATGCTGTTTTGTCGCCATATGATCCAATAAGTTTAGGAATCATTTCGTCATTAAAAGGCGTGGGGTATGGGAGTGAAAGTAAACCTTTACCTGTGATTACTGGACAAGATGCGACAGTTGCTGGCGTCAAATCGATCATTGCCGGGGAACAAACACAAACGATCTTTAAAGACACACGTATCTTAGCAAAAAATACGATTGAAATGATCAAAGCAATCAGTGATGGAGAAGAGGTTCCGGTCAATGATACTGAAACTTATGATAATGGGGTGAAAACTGTTCCTACGTATTTAGCAAATACAGTATCTGTCGATAAAGATAATTATCAAGCAGAGCTGATCGACACAGATTATTATAAAGAATCCGATCTGAAAAATTGAGAGGAACCAAACAAGGAACTAAAGAGATCTAAGTCAGAGAGAGGATAAGAATTATGGCGGATTGTATTTTAAAAATGGCAGATATCACCAAAAAATTTTCTGGAATCCGAGCGTTAGATTGCGTGAATCTGATGATTGAACGTGGGGAAATCCATGCATTGTGCGGAGAAAACGGAGCGGGAAAATCAACATTGATGAATGTCTTGAGCGGCTTGTATCCATATGGCTCCTATGACGGGGAAATCTTTTATGATGGAAAGCTGTGTCAATTCAAAGATTTGAAAGATAGTGAAGAAAAAGGCATCGTCATCATTCATCAAGAATTAGCACTAAGTCCTTATCTTTCAGTAAAAGAGAATATTTTTCTCGGAAATGAACAAGCAGAAAGAGGCGTGATTGATTGGGAACTGACAGAAAAGAAAACGTATGAATTGCTGAACAAAGTCGGTTTGTCTATCGACCCGAATCTTCTAGTATCCCAGATTGGCGTAGGGCAACAGCAACTAGTTGAAATAGCTAAAGCATTATCAAAATCCGTCCGTCTATTGATTTTGGATGAGCCTACCGCTGCATTGAATGAAGAAGAAAGCGCGAATTTGCTGAGATTGATCCGAGAGCTGAAAGAGCAGGGTGTAACCTCCATCATTATTTCACATAAGCTGAATGAAATCGTGGATATCGCAGATCGAATCACTATTTTACGGGATGGACAGACGATTGAGACGCTAGAAAATGAAATGATCAGCGAAGAGCGTATTATTCGCGGGATGGTGGGCAGAGATTTAGTTGATCGTTATCCTGAAAGAAAACCGGATATTGGAGAAGTTTATTTTAAAGTAGAAGACTGGACGGTCTATCACCCTCTTGATCAGGAGCGAATCATAAACGACCATATCAACTTGCATTTGAAAAAAGGAGAGATTGTAGGAATAGCTGGGCTGATGGGAGCGGGCAGAACTGAATTCGCTATGAGTCTATTTGGACATTCTTATGGAAGCAAGATATCCGGACGTATATTAAAGGAAGGGGCAGAGATATCAGTTAAGACCGTTCCTTCAGCCATTGCAAACGGACTCGCTTATGTCTCGGAGGACCGAAAATCTTTAGGACTGAATCTGCTGATGGATATTCGGGAAAACGTGACGCTGAGCAGTTTGGATAAAATAAGTCAAAAAGGAGTATTAGATAAAGAAAAAGAAGTAACTGAGGCAGAAAATTTCCGGAAAAAGATGCGTATAAAAACAAACTCCATCCATCAAATTGTCAGTAGTCTTAGTGGTGGGAATCAACAAAAAGTCGTTTTATCCAAGTGGCTGATGACACAACCCGATATTCTTTTTTTAGATGAGCCAACCCGTGGGATAGACGTTGGGGCAAAATATGAGATCTACACGATTATCGAAGAAATGGCAGCAAACGGCAAAGCTGTCTGTCTTATCTCTTCTGAACTTCCTGAAATCTTAGGAATGTGTGATCGAATCTATACGATGAACGAAGGACGTATTACAGGAGAAGTCTCGCGAGAAGAGGCAGATCAGGAAGTCTTGATGAAATTAATGACGAAAGAAGAGGTGGGGTAAGTTGGAACAAGCAAAAAATCTTACGGATAAAAAAGAGAAAAAACTAAATTTGAAAAGTAGAGCAGCTGATCTTTTTGGTCGCTACAGCATGGTGATCATTTTAGCGGGACTACTTATTGCGTTTCAATTGATGACAGATGGTATTTTCTGGCGTCCATTGAATATAACTAACCTTGTTTTGCAAAATAGTCATATATTAGTACTAGCTGCAGGGATGTTATTAGTTGTGCTCTTAGGTCATGTGGATTTGTCGGTAGGGTCAGTGATGGCGTTTGTTGGTGCAATTGCGGGCATGATGATGGTCAATCGCCAAATGAACCCGTGGGTGACAGTCATCACATGTCTTGCAGTAGGCGGGCTGATCGGCGCATGGCAAGGTTTTTGGATAGCTTATGCTGGGATACCGGCGTTTATCGTGACTTTAGCAGGATTGCTGATGTTTCGTGGACTGACACAAGTTGTTCTAGGAGGCCAATCTCTGGCACCTTTTCCAGCTGTTTTCCAAAAAATGTCTACGGGTTATTTACCAGACTTAAGCGAAGGAAGTAGCCTTCACTTCTTGACATTGATTTTAGGAATGATCATCACCATCGTGTTAGTTGTTGGGCAATGGCGAACAAGAAATCGTCGGAAAAATCATTTATTTGAAGTGGAATCTCCAACAGCTTTCTTGGTAAAGGCGGTATTTACAGCAGTCGTTGTACTAGGGATAACTTATATCTTTGCCTCTTATCAAGGATATCCGATCATTTTGATCATTCTCGGTTTGATCGTCGCAGCATATGGGTTTTTGACAAATAAAACAGTAGCAGGTCGCCAGATTTATGCGACGGGCGGAAATCGAAAAGCGGCTGAACTATCAGGAATCAAAACAAAGCGGATCACGTTCTGGGTTTTCGTCAACATGGGAGTCATGGCAGCTTTAGCTGGATTAGTCTTAGCAGCTCGGTTAAATGCGGCGACACCTCAAGCGGGTACTTCGATGGAACTAGATGCGATGGCGGCAGTATATTTTGGCGGTGCTTCGACATCCGGCGGCATCGGAACGATTATGGGGGCGATTGTCGGTGGCTTGGTCATGGGTGTATTGAACAATGGCATGTCGATTTTAGGCGTTGGGGTAGATTGGCAGCAGGCGATCAAAGGGTTGATCTTGCTTTTAGCCGTTGTATTAGACTTGTATAACAAGAAAAAACGGACAACGTAGGAGAACATCGTTTATTCAGAAAAAAGACTGTGACAAGACATTTGTCACAGCCTTTTTTTTCGCTAAAAGCGAACATTCATTGCTTCGTTTGTATAGACTAAAAATAATGTATGTTTTTTTACCATTCGTATAAATTCTCTTTTTGCTCTTGATTTTTTCGCTTAATTGAGTTAAATTACATAGGGCGCTAAAAAAAAGCCCTGATTAAATTAATAATGTTCGTGTTTTGCTGGATGTGAACATCAGGAGGATAATGTAATGAAAGTATTTGATTACGAAGATATTCAATTAATTCCTAATAAATGTATCGTAAATAGCCGTTCTGAATGTGATACAACGGTCACATTAGGTAAACATACATTCAAAATGCCAGTAGTGCCTGCCAACATGCAGACGATTATTGATGAAACGATTGCAGAATTCTTAGCGGAAAATGGTTATTTCTATATCATGCATCGGTTTGATGAAGCAGCCCGAATTCCGTTTATCAAAAAAATGAAAAAGCGCGGATTGATTACCTCAATCAGTGTTGGCGTCAAGAAAGAGGAATATTCCTTTATAGAGAAGTTGGCAGAAGAATCGCTAAATCCTGATTATATCACTATCGACATCGCACATGGACATGCTAACTCAGTTATTGATATGATCCAGCATATTAAAAAATATTTGCCTGAAACTTTTGTGATTGCCGGTAATGTTGGTACACCGGAAGCCGTCCGTGAATTGGAAAATGCGGGTGCAGATGCAACAAAAGTCGGGATTGGTCCAGGAAAAGTATGTATTACAAAAATCAAGACAGGCTTTGGAACTGGAGGCTGGCAACTGGCCGCTCTTAGATGGTGTGCGAAAGCAGCTCGCAAGCCGATCATCGCTGACGGTGGGATCAGAACACATGGCGATATTGCAAAATCTGTCCGTTTTGGAGCGACAATGGTTATGATTGGCTCATTGTTTGCCGGTCACGAGGAATCTCCTGGCGAAACAAAAGTCGAAAACGGAATTGTATATAAAGAATACTTTGGTTCTGCTTCAGAATTCCAAAAAGGTGAAAAACGAAATGTTGAAGGAAAGAAAATCTGGATCCAACATAAAGGATCTTTGAAAGATACACTAGTGGAAATGCAACAAGACCTTCAGTCATCTATTTCATATGCTGGAGGAAGAGATCTGGAATCCATTCGGAAAGTTGATTATGTCATCGTGAAAAATTCGATTTTTAATGGAGATACGATCTAAATAATGAGTAAAATATCAGCGGAAGGTTCATAACAGAACCTTCCGTTTTTTATGTTTTGCAAAAAAAGCTTTTCTTTTTTCTCGTAAATTCGGTAAAATCAATAGAAAGAATGGACAACAGAAAAGAGAGGACTATGTGGGGAAAAGTAGAGAAAAAACAAGGACCGATTTATCGTCAAATCATGGAACAGATCATGAGAGAAATCGAAAGTGGAAGAATCAATCCTGGAGATCAACTTGAATCGGAACGAAAACTAGGGCAATTTTTTGGTGTAAATCGTTCCACCGTTGTTCATGCATTGGAAGAACTTAGAGAGCTTGGCGTATTAACAAGTAAACGTGGTAGCGGTTGGTTCGTCAATCAGACTGAATGGGGGAAATTCGCCGTTCCAAGAATCGATTGGCGAAAAATGATCTCACCTCGCTATGAACAGACGGATTGGTATGAACAAAAAATAAAAGAAGCAAAGCAGAGCCAAAGAACATTGTTCCTTGACTTATATGCGAGTGAGATGCCAGATGAGCTTTTGCCGAATTTTGAGTTTCCTTCTTATTCTCTTGAAGAAATCTTAGTGGAAGAAAAAGAAATGGATCTTTTAGGCTATACTCCGTTACGTAACAAAATCAAACAGTATTTGGAAAGTAAATTTGAACTGACCTTTTCCCTAAACCAGCTTCTGGTGACTGGTGGTGGTCAGCAAGCAATCTTTTTGATCTTACAAACGATTCTTTCTGCTGGAGAGGGGATAGCTGTAGAGTCACCTTCTTTTTTTTACCGATTACCTCTTTTCAAAGCTTCAGGAACGCGTTTATTTGGGATACCGATGGATGAAGAAGGGATCGACTTAGAAAAACTGAAAGAATCGATCCATAAAAATAAATTGAAAGCAGTGCTGATCAACCCCAATTTTCAAAACCCTACAGGAAAAGTGATGAGTCAAAAGCGACGAGAAAAGCTAGTAGAATTGTGTCGGCAGTATCGGCTTCCAATTATTGAAGACGATGTATTTACGGACCTTTCATTTCTAAACCAAGATGAAGTTCTTCCTATACGAACGATTGATCCGGATAATGTATTATATGTCGGTTCGTTATCTAGAATTTTAGGAAAAACAACGAAAATCGGTTGGTTGATCGGACCAGAGGCCTTTATCTCGCAACTAGCTAAAGCGCAAGAAATGATGGAGTTTTCGATGAACATCCTTACACAAATCACGGCCGCTAATGTATTTGATGAAGCAATTGATTTGAAAATGTTGGATGTAAGAAAAAAATTGAAAGAAAAAAGCCAACTGATAAGCATTTGGGCGGAGTCTCAATCGTTTTTCAAGCTTCATTCGATTTTAGGTGGTTATTATGCTTGGATCACTTGGGATGGAAAAAAGCTGGACCCCCAACTAGCAGAAAAAGTAGTAGATTTGGGTCTAGGAATCGCACCAAGTCTACTTTTTGGGCAAGATATAAATGGAATCAGAATCAATTACAGTCGTCTAGATGAAGCCAACATATCGTTGTTTTATTCAAAGATGAAAATTTTAGAACAGTGGTTAACAGAATAATTTCACAAAGTAAAAAGATTAAAGAATATAACAGCTGGGATTTAAATTTCCGGCTGTTTCTTTTTTTTCGTAAAAAGAAGACGAGGCAAAGTATTAGAGAAAAATACACTCTTTGTATAGCCATTCACGATGTCTTAAGAAAATAAATAGTTGCAGCAAAACTGTATAACACCAGCGTTTCTAAATAGAAACAGATCATTGTAAGTTTGATTAGAAAATAGAAAAAACACAGCCTAAATATAAAACGCTTTCCTCATTGTGATTATATTCACTAAAGCTGTTAATATGCGGATTGACATAATTTCCTTTCATCGTGAAAATTTGTGCTTTTAGCTTGTATTTCTCATAAATCCATGATAATTTATTAATGAAGACGGTTAAATAGTGATACAGTTTTATTCGCTGTTTCAATCGCAGAATGAAGAGATTTTCTTATAGATGAGAGAGGAATGTGTGACAAATGGCAAACAAAAAAGCACCGATCGACTTCCAAGCACTGCTAGATGAAGTCAATGCAGATTTCCCAGTATATCAAGCACTTGATCAAGATGGAAACGTAGTTAACAAAGATTTAGTACCTGATTTATCCGATGATGAACTCGTTGAATTAATGACTCACATGGTATGGTCTCGTGTATTAGACCAACGTTCCACAGCGCTGAACCGCCAAGGACGCCTAGGCTTTTTTGCACCAACTGCAGGACAAGAGGCAAGTCAGCTGGCCAGCGCGTATGCATTTGATAAAGAAGATGTTCTTCTTCCAGGTTATCGAGATGTCCCTCAACTAGTAAAACATGGTTTACCTTTATCACAAGCATTTTTATGGTCTAGAGGACATGCTGCAGGTAATTCTTATCCAGAAGAATTGAAAGCTCTACCACCACAAATCATCATCGGTGCACAATATGTACAAGCAGCCGGTGTTGCATTAGGTTTGAAGAAACGCAACAAGAAAAATGTTGTCTTCACTTATACTGGTGATGGCGGTTCATCACAAGGTGATTTTTACGAAGCAATCAATTTCGCTGGCGCTTACCATGCAAATGCTGTGTTTTATATCCAAAACAACGGGTATGCGATCTCTACACCTCGTGAAAAACAAACCGCAGCAAAAACACTTGCACAAAAAGCTGTCGCAGCTGGGATTCCAGGTATTCAAGTCGATGGAATGGATCCGCTTGCAGTGTATACTGTATCTAAAATGGCACGGGAATGGGCGATCAGCGGAAATGGACCAGTCCTAATCGAAACACTGACTTATCGTTACGGACCCCATACACTATCTGGGGACGATCCAACACGCTACCGTACAAAAGACACAGATGACGAATGGCAGAAAAAAGATCCATTGATCCGCTTCCGTAAATATCTGACGGAAAAAGGACTTTGGTCTGAAGAAAAAGAAGAACAAGTGATTGAAGCAACTAAAGAAGAAATCAAAGCAGCTATCGCAGAAGCCGACAAAGTTCCAAAACAAAAGGTTTCAGATTTCTTGAAAAACATGTTCGAAGTATCTCCACAATCAATCAAAGAACAAATTGCAATTTATGAAGCGAAGGAGTCGAAATAATCATGGCACAAAAAACAATGATCCAAGCAATCACCGATGCCTTAGCACTTGAACTAGAAAATGACGAGAATGTCGTTGTTTTTGGTGAAGATGTTGGGAAAAACGGAGGAGTTTTCCGGGCAACTGAAGGATTGCAGGAAAAATTCGGAGAAGACCGAGTATTCGATACTCCTTTAGCTGAATCTGGAATCGCAGGGTTGAGTTTTGGGCTTGCGTTGGAAGGATTTCGTCCAGTTCCTGAAATCCAATTCTTTGGTTTTATTTTCGAAGCAATGGATGAAGTAGTAGCTCAAATGGCTCGTACAAGATATCGAATGAGCGGTACTAGAAATCTACCAATCACGATCCGTTCACCATTTGGTGGCGGTGTTCATACACCAGAACTGCATTCAGATAATTTAGAAGGTTTGATTGCCCAGTCTCCTGGTATTCGAGTAGTGATCCCATCAAATCCTTACGATGCAAAAGGACTATTGATTTCTTCTATTAGAAGTAACGATCCAGTTGTTTTCCTAGAACACATGAAACTATATCGCTCGTTCCGAGAAGAAGTGCCGGATGAAGCTTACGAAGTTCCTTTGGACAAAGCAGCAGTTACTCGTGAAGGAACAGATGTATCTGTTATCACATACGGGGCAATGGTGCGTGAAGCAATCAAAGCAGCAGATAATCTTGCAAAAGAAAATATCTCTGTTGAAATCATTGATCTTCGTACAGTTGCGCCATTAGATGTAGAAACGATCATTCAATCCGTGGAAAAAACGGGTCGCGTAGTCGTTGTCCAAGAAGCACAACGACAAGCGGGTGTTGCTGCGCAAGTAGTTTCTGAGATCTCAGAACGCGCTATCCTTTCATTAGAAGCCCCAATCGGACGAGTTTCTGCACCTGATACAGTCTTCCCGTTTGGACAAGCAGAAAATGTTTGGTTACCAAACGCAAAAGATATCGAAGACAAAGTAAAAGAAATCGCGGAATTTTAAGAAAAGAAGGGACGAAACAAAGTCATGGCTTATCAATTTAAATTGCCGGATATCGGTGAAGGAATTGCAGAAGGTGAAATCGTCAAATGGTTCGTCAAACCAGGAGATACGATTAATGAAGATGATACATTATTAGAAGTTCAAAACGACAAATCAGTAGAAGAAATCCCCTCACCTGTAACAGGAACGGTTAAAAATGTCATTGTTCCAGAAGGTACAGTAGCAAATGTTGGGGATGTATTGGTAGAAATCGATGCACCAGGACACGAAGACAATGAAGGGGACAGTGGTGTAGCCGCAGAATCCCAAACTCCAGCTAACCCGGCTGCTGAACCAACTGTTGATACAGGATCAGCTGGATCGTCAAGCGAAGGAGTCTTCCAATTCAAGTTACCGGATATCGGTGAAGGAATTGCAGAAGGTGAAATCGTCAAATGGTTCGTCAAACCAGGAGATACAATCAATGAAGATGATACATTATTAGAAGTTCAAAACGACAAATCAGTAGAAGAAATCCCGTCACCCGTAACCGGGACAGTTAAAAACGTGATTGTCCCAGAAGGCACAGTAGCAAATGTTGGGGACGTGTTAGTAGAAATCGATGCTCCTGGACACAATGGTGCACCATCAACTAGTGCGCCATCAGCTGAAGCACCAAAAGAAAAAGTGGAAACATCAGGTTCAGCAAGTGTCGTTGAAGCTGCCGATCCAAATAAACGTGTATTGGCTATGCCATCTGTTCGTCAATTTGCCCGCGAAAAAGATGTAGATATCTCACAAGTAACTGCAACTGGAAAAGGTGGCAGAGTAACAAAAGAGGACATCGAAAACTTCTTGACAGGTGGTCCAAGCAGTGCACCAGCGAAATCAGAAGCGCCAGAAGCGGCAGCGCCGAAAGAAGCAGCTGCTGCAGCAGAAAGCAAACCAGCTGCAACAGCAAAACCATTCAAGTCCAACTTAGGAGATTTGGAAGAACGTGTAGCAATGACACCAACACGTAAAGCTATTGCTAAAGCAATGGTCAACAGTAAGCATACAGCTCCACACGTGACATTGCATGATGAAGTAGAAGTGTCTAAACTATGGGATAACCGGAAACGATTTAAAGAAGTTGCTGCTGCAAACGGTACGAAACTTACTTTCTTGCCATATGTCGTGAAAGCTTTAACAGCGACTGTGAAGAAATACCCAGTATTGAATGCATCTATCGACGATGCAAACCAAGAAATCGTTTATAAACATTACTACAATATCGGTATTGCAACTGATACGGATCACGGACTATATGTACCAAATGTGAAAGATGCAGACCGCAAAGGAATGTTTGCTATTGCAGACGAAATCAATGAGAAAGCAAAATTAGCTCATGACGGCAAACTATCTGCAGAAGATATGCGCAATGGAACGATTACGATCAGCAATATCGGATCTGTAGGTGGCGGTTGGTTTACACCAGTCATCAACTATCCAGAAGTAGCTATTTTAGGTGTAGGAACGATTGCACAACAACCAATCGTAAATGCTGAAGGCGAAATCGTTGCCGGTCGTGTGATGAAACTGTCATTAAGTTTCGATCACCGTATCGTAGATGGAGCAACTGCGCAACAAGCAATGAATAATATCAAACGTCTTTTAGCTGATCCAGAGCTATTAATGATGGAAGGATGATAAACAAATGGTAGTTGGAGATTTTGCTGTAGAATTAGATACAGTTGTAATCGGTGCGGGACCTGGTGGCTATGTAGCTGCCATCCGCGCTGCTGAAATGGGACAAAAAGTAGCAATCATTGAAAGAGAGTATATTGGCGGTGTTTGTTTGAACGTCGGCTGTATTCCTTCAAAAGCACTGATAGCTGCAGGACACCATTATCAAGAGTCACTAGATTCTGAAATGTTTGGAGTAACTAGTGAAAATGTCAAACTAGATTTTGCGAAAACACAAGAATGGAAAGAAAACAAAGTTGTTCATACGTTGACTTCTGGTGTTGGTTTCCTATTAAAAAAACATAAGGTTGAAACAATCGAAGGAGAAGCGTTCTTCGTAGATGATCACACACTACGCGTCATTCATCCAGATTCAGCTCAAACTTATTCGTTCAATAACGCAATCATCGCAACAGGTTCCCGTCCAATCGAGATTCCAGGATTTAAGTTCGGAGGACGTGTGTTAGATTCTACTGGCGGATTAGCATTGAAAGAAGTACCTAAGAAATTTGTGATCATCGGTGGCGGTGTGATTGGTGCCGAATTGGGCGGAGCGTACGCAAACTTAGGAGCAGAAGTAACGATCCTTGAAGGCTCACCACAAATTTTACCAACTTACGAAAAAGATCTAGTAAAATTAGTAGAAGATGATTTCAAGAAAAAAGGCGTAACAGTCGTAACGAATGCAATGGCGAAAGAAGCAGTCGATAACGGCGACAGCGTGACAGTGAAATATGCAGTGGATGGGAAAGAAGAATCCGTTACTGCTGATTATGTGATGGTCACTGTAGGTCGTCGTCCGAATACGGATGATATGGGCTTAGAACAAGCAGGTGTCGAAGTAGGAGAACGAGGATTGATCACGGTAGATAAACAAGGACGTACGAACGTACCCAATATCTATGCCATCGGTGATATCGTTCCAGGGGCGGCATTAGCACACAAAGCCAGTTATGAAGCAAAAATCGCTGCTGAAGCAATCTCTGGCAAAAAAGTAGCTGTAGATTATAAAGCAATGCCGGCAGTAGCCTTTACTGATCCTGAATTGGCTTCTGTAGGTATGACAATCAAAGAAGCAAAAGATGCTGGTATCGAAGCAAAAGCATATAAATTCCCATTTTCAGGGAACGGTAGAGCATTATCGCTTGGTAAAACAGAAGGATTCATCCGTCTAGTTACGACAATCGAAGATAACGTGCTGATTGGTGCACAAATCGGGGGAGTCGGTGCAAGCGATATGGTTTCTGAATTAGCTTTAGCAATCGAATCAGGAATGAATGCTGAAGATATCGCCTTGACGATTCATCCGCATCCATCTCTTGGCGAAATCGTCATGGATGCTTCGGAATTAGCATTAGGCTTGCCAATTCATATTTGATTTGAATAATATAGGCGAAACGCAACTGAGAAATCAGTTGCGTTTTTTTCTTTTTCTGGAAAATAATGGTACGTATTTTTATTACATAAACTGATATCATAAAAAATAAACAGAAATATTTGAGTAATGTATCCATCAAATGGGAAAGAAGGAAGTTAGAAATGAAAATTCCAGGAACTGAGGTAGGCGCAAGCATCCAAATTGACCCATCGTTATCACTTGATCAACAACCACAAATAGAACAGATTAGACAATTGATTCGTAGAACTGAAGAGCGCTTCTTTGATCATTTGTCTGATTTGTTTGACGCAGATTCCGAGAAATACGCAAAGATTGAAACTATCATGCTCCGAAATGCTAATATCGATGGACCTTCTTTGCTCGAGGTACTTGAGCGTAAAGGTAAAGGAATTGAACGAAGCCAAGTAGTATTTGCAGATGATTCTGAATTGATTTGGTATAAAAAAAATACGATTATAGCGCTTAGAGAACAATCTGATATAGAAGCAAGTAATACATTATGGGAAACATACGCTAAAAATCAAGATCATACCCTTCGTGAAATCATGAACCCTAGCTTTGATAAACTTATCAATGAAGAAAAAATTTTTATAAATAATGGAGTACAAGAAAGGCTAAGAAGGAAAGCAGAACGTCAAATGGAAGAAAAAAACAAAAACGGCCAGACAATCCGAGTGATTAACTCTCAATTACTCGCCAAGAGTAGAAAAACAAGCAATCTTACACGTGATCATCTAAGATAAATCAAGTTTTTTTGGAATTAATACGAAGAAACTTAATAATAGATAAGAATGATAAAAAGGAGTAAGTTTTCAGTCTCCTTTTTTATTTCTTTTTTTATTATCAATAATTTAATTATGTAAACTTGTGATACGACTACTTCTTGGTTTATTACCGTCTCCTATGCTACACTAAAGAAGAATATGAAATAGGAGAGTTGAAGATGCAAGAATATCAGTATCCACTTGATTTAGACTGGACAACAGATGAAATGGTCATTGTAATGAAGATGTGGGAAGATCTGGAACGTGCGAACGAAAAAGGGATAAACAATGAAGCTTTTTTGAAGACCTATCAGCAGTTCAAAACAGTTGTCAAATCCATCGGAGAAGAAAAACGATTGGGTCGGGAATTTGAGAAAGCTTCCGGGTACTCTTTATATCGTACAGTGCAGCAAGCAAAAAAAAATCCAAACAAAACTTTGAGAATGAACGGGTGAGATAAATGGAACAGATGATTGATCATATCAAATCATGGCTTGAAGAAGCTGGTGAGAAAATCCAATCTTCTCAACAAACATTAACGATCTCGCAAAAATCAAATCGAACGGATTTAGTGACAAATGTTGACCGTAACATCCAGAATTTTCTAATCGAAAAAATCCATTCCTATGATTCAGAGGCGAAAATATTGGCAGAAGAAGAAGGGTATAATCAACTAGCAGATCTTGATGGAAGAGTCTTTATCATTGATCCTATTGATGGCACATTGAATTTCGTGATTGAAGGGGAAAATTTTTGTATCATGCTCGCTGTTTATGAATCCGGCGTTGGAAAACTTGGTTTCATTTATGACGTCATGAGAAATGAGCTTTTTTGGGGTGGAAAAGGAATAGGTGTTTACAAAAATGATAGACCAATGCCTAAACCAGCAAATAAATCTTTATCAGAAGGCTTACTTGGTGTGAATAGCTATCTTTTCGGTCATAATAAATATGGAATCCGAGAGATTGCGGAAAGCAGCATGGGAACACGTATGTACGGGTGTGCAGGTCTTGAACTAGCCGCAATCTTGAAAGGAAACCATATTGCTTACATTTCGAACCTCAGTCCTTGGGATTATGCAGCGGGAAATGTCTTATTGGAAGAGTTTGGTATGGTAACAAGCGGTCTTTTTGGCACTCCATTGACCTTTGATAAAAGGGAATACTATTTAGCAGGGACTCCTTGTGCATATGCAGAAATCGCAGACCTTTTGAAAAAAGAAGGCTGAAAAAAGGTAGAAAACATTCACAAAGATGATAAAAACGGGCAAAAGATTAATTTTCTCGAAAAAATGAAAACATTTTACTATATTTCATGAAAAAAGTCTGCTATAATTAGCAGTCGAGTAAAATTTGCCCTGTCATAAAGAACCAATAAAAAAGGAGTTAGTTACATTGAATTATAGAAACGATATCCGTAACGTCGCAATTATTGCCCACGTTGACCACGGAAAAACAACATTAGTTGATGAACTGTTAAAACAATCAGATACATTAGACGCACATACACAATTGCAAGAACGTGCGATGGACTCAAATGCGCTAGAAAAAGAACGTGGTATCACGATTTTAGCCAAAAACACAGCTGTAGACTATAAAGGAATTCGCGTAAATATCATGGATACTCCAGGACACGCGGACTTCGGTGGCGAAGTAGAACGGATCATGAAAATGGTTGACGGCGTCGTGTTGGTCGTAGATGCATATGAAGGAACAATGCCTCAAACACGTTTTGTATTGAAAAAAGCATTGGAACAACATATCACACCAATCGTTGTCGTAAACAAGATTGACAAACCTTCTGCTCGTCCTGAGCATGTCGTTGATGAAGTACTTGAACTATTCATCGAATTGGGAGCAGATGATGATCAGTTAGACTTTCCTGTGATTTATGCGTCTGCACTGAATGGTACGTCAAGCTTATCAGACGACCCTGCAGATCAAGAACCAACAATGGCACCTATTTTTGACACGATCATTGAAAAAATTCCTGCTCCTGTCGATAATAGCGACGAACCATTACAATTCCAAGTTTCATTACTTGACTACAACGATTATGTAGGTCGTATCGGAATCGGACGTGTATTTAGAGGAACAATCAAAGTAGGCGACCAAGTAGCATTAATTAAATTAGACGGAACAGTTAAGAAATTCCGTGTAACGAAATTATTTGGTTTCTTTGGACTAAAACGTCTAGAGATTCAAGAAGCAAAAGCTGGAGACTTGATTGCTGTCTCAGGTATGGAAGACATCTTTGTCGGTGAAACAGTTACTCCTGTGGATCATCAAGATGCGTTACCTATCCTTCACATTGACGAACCAACATTGCAAATGACTTTCTTAGTTAATAATTCACCATTTGCCGGTCGAGAAGGTAAATATGTAACTGCTCGTAAAATTGAAGAACGTTTGATGGCAGAACTTCAAACAGATGTATCTTTACGAGTTGAACCAACAAACTCTCCAGATGCTTGGACTGTTTCTGGTCGTGGAGAATTGCATTTGTCTATCTTGATTGAAAACATGCGTCGTGAAGGATACGAATTGCAAGTATCTCGTCCAGAAGTTATTGAAAAAGAAATCGACGGTGTAAAATGCGAACCGTTTGAACGCGTACAAATCGACACACCAGAAGAATACATGGGTAGTGTCATCGAATCCTTGAGTTTACGTAAAGGTGAAATGCAAGATATGGTCCATACAGGAAACGGACAAATCCGTTTGACATTCTTGACCCCTGCCCGTGGTTTGATCGGTTATTCAACTGAATTCCTTTCAATGACACGCGGTTACGGAATCATGAACCATACTTTTGATCAATATTTGCCAATGCTTCCTGGTCAAATCGGTGGACGTCACCAAGGTGCGCTTGTTTCAATCGATACCGGAAAAGCAACGACCTATTCTATCATGAGTATCGAAGAACGCGGTACAGTCTTCGTAGAACCAGGTACAGAAGTATATGAAGGAATGATTATCGGAGAAAACAGCCGTGATAATGATTTGACTGTCAACATCACGAAAGCAAAACAAATGACAAACGTACGGTCTGCTACTAAAGACCAAACATCTGTTATCAAAAAACCAAAACAATTGACGTTGGAAGAATCTTTGGAATTCTTGAATGATGATGAATATTGCGAAGTAACACCAGAAAGCATTCGCTTGAGAAAACAAATTTTAGAGAAAAATGCTCGTGAAAAAGCATCTAAAAAGAAAAAATAATCTGTAAAAGGATGAAGAGAGAAACCAGCTTGTTATAAAAAATAGCTGGTTTCTTTTTTTGTCCAACTCATTTCTGTGGAGAAGTCATCGTTGTCAATGGACATAAATTCAGAAAATACGCCAAAAGACATTTTAAAGACTTTTAAAGAACTTAACTCCGACGTGTTTTTGTTTCATATCGCACTTATGTTTCACGAGAGGGCCGACTTGTCCTTCGGTGAAAACCGAAGTAAAATGGCAAGGGAAAGGAGCGGGAAGATGAACGACTTATTAAAACAATACTTTGGTTATGATAAGTTTAGACCTGGTCAAAAAGAAATTATCCAGAAAGTCATTGATCAGGAAAATGTATTAGGGATCATGCCTACCGGAAGTGGGAAATCAATCTGTTACCAGCTTCCATCTTTACTATTAGATGGGCTTACTGTGGTTGTATCCCCTTTGATCTCTCTGATGAAGGATCAGGTGGATGCAGCAAATCAATTAGGTATACCCGCCACTTTTATCAATAGCTCGTTAGATGGTTACGAAACAGCTAGGCGCTTCCAAGAAATCGATAGGCAGCAGTATCGTTTACTTTATATTGCTCCAGAACGTTTTATCATGCCGGATTTCATTCAAGCGATGAATCGATGGAACGTCTGTATGATTGCCATTGACGAGGCGCATTGTATCTCTCAGTGGGGGCATGATTTCCGTCCAAGTTATTTACAAATGGCGAAACAGCTAAATCAACTGCCAAATCGACCTGTTATTGTTGCACTGACAGCTACAGCAACTATACAAGTAGCCGCTGACATAAAACGACTTTTAAAAATCCCTGACGGCAATCACATCCAGACTGGTTTTGAACGGGAAAATCTCCGCTTTCAAGTAGTGAAAGACCAAAAAAAAGAACAGTATCTAGTCGAGTATTTGAAAATCAACAAAAATCAATCTGGTATTATTTATGCAGCGACGAGAAAAGAAGTAGACCGAATCTATCATTTGCTTAAAAAATTTGGATTTTCTATAGGCAGATATCATGGTGGCCTAAATGAGAATGAACGAACGGCAATGCAAGAGGCCTTTTTATACGATCGCTTACAGCTAATCGTAGCGACCAATGCATTCGGCATGGGCATAAATAAAAGCAATGTCCGTTTTGTTATCCATTATCAAATCCCTGGCTCTCTAGAAGCATACTATCAGGAAGCTGGTCGTGCGGGAAGAGATGGTCTTTCCAGTGAAGCCATCCTGCTTTTCGCTCCTCAAGATACTCAGGTCCAAAAGTTTTTTATCCAGCAGTCCCAAAGAGAAGAGGAGCAAAAGCAAAAAGAATATGAAAAATTAAAAGCGATGACAGAATACGCGTATATAGATTCCTGTCTTCAGCAATACATCCTAAACTATTTTGGCGAGACAAGCAGTCCGTGCAATCGTTGTGGTAACTGTTTAGATGATAGAGAAATAGTAGAAGTAACGACACAAGCACAGATGGTCCTTTCTTGTTTGAAACGTATGGGGGAGAATTATGGCAAGCAGATGCTAATGAAAGTCTTAGCAGGATCGAAAGAACAAAAGCTGCGAGCCTTAGGGTTTGAACGTTTATCTACCTATGGACTGATGAAAAATCAATCGCAAAAAGAAACGATGCAGTTGATTGAATATTTGATATCGAATGGCTATCTTCTGACCGTTGATGGAGAATATCCTATCTTGAAAGTAACAGAAAGAGGGATCCAAGTATTAAAAGGACAAGAAGCTGTTTATCGAAAGGAACCCAAGAAAGTCCAGCAGCTGTCGGATGAAGAGACCGATACACTATTTGAAGTGTTGCGGGAACTTCGAACGGATCTAGCATCAGAAGCAGGCGTTCCCCCGTATGTCGTATTTTCAGATTCCACCTTGAAAGAAATGAGCCGAATACGTCCATCAAGCAGACTGGAGATGCTTCAGATAAAGGGAGTTGGTCAAAGCAAGCTTGATAAATACGGAGAAGCCTTTTTATCTCGGATAAAAAATATGGATCCTAATGTTCTGGATAAGCAAGAAGGACCATTACGTAAAAATGAATAAAAACAACTGGTTAAATCTGTTTTTTTGCTCCCTATGAAAATGAAATATGTTATAATTGAGGAATTAGAACGGGAGGTAAGCACAGATGGATTCTTTGTCGAAAAAACTTGCGATCCAAGTATTAAATGATGAAGCAGAACGGATCAAACGATTAATCCGAAACCAAAATAACAGTCTCTGTATCTCGCAATGCAAAGCCTTCGAAGAAGTGGTAGATACACAGATGTACGGTTTCTCCCAGCAAGTCGGGTTTGCTGTTCGTATAGGAGTAATCGAAAAAAACGAGGGGCAGCTGATGTTAAGTGAGCTGGAACGAGAATTGAATCAGTTATACAGTGAGGTTTACCAAGAAAATTATGATAAAAAAGAAGTTGGCAAGGAGGAATAGACTTGCCTAAGAAAGTAAAAAAAAGGCATCTATTAGACTATAGTATCTTGATTCCCTATTTGATTTTATGTGTTTTGGGTTTGATCATGGTATATAGTTCTACGTCGTATCTATTATTAGAAAACGGACAAAATCCGTCCGCATCAGTCATTAACCAAAGTATTTTTTGGGTGCTCAGCTTGATTGCTATCGCACTACTCTACAAAATGAAAACAGATGTTTTGAAAAACCAGCGTTTAATCATGGCAGCCATCGCAGTTTTGACGATTTTGCTGCTAATCGTTGTGTTTTTCGGTAAAGAAATCAATGGTGCAAAAGGTTGGCTTCAAATTGCAGGATTTTCGATCCAACCTGCCGAATACCTAAAGATTATTTCTATCTGGTATCTGTCTCTGACTTTATCAAAAAGGCAAAACAGTGTACAAAAAGATTTCCTAGGGACTGTAAAACGTCCACTTGCAATGGTTATCGGACTGACTGCTTTGGTCGCTATCCTTCCCGATTTTGGGAATGCGGCAGTTATCTTTTTGATTATTTTGGTTCTGCTTTTAGCCAGCGGAGTCAATTATGTGTATACTTTGATTGTAGGAGTAGGCGGTTTTTGTTTAAGTACTTTTACGATCTGGCTAATCAATATTACAAACGGAAAAATCTTGCCTGGGCGTTTACAGTATATCTATAATCGCTTTGCTATTTACCAAAATCCTTTCTCGGATGAATTAAATAAAGGCCATCAATTAGTTAACGGCTACTATGCCATGTTCAATGGTGGGTTATTTGGCAGAGGGTTAGGTAACAGTATCCAGAAAAAGGGATTTTTACAAGAAGCACAAACCGATTTTATCTATGCAATCGTAGTGGAAGAGCTCGGAGTGATTATGGGGATTTTGATATTAGCGTTGCTATTCTTTATGATCGTGCGCATTATTCTTGTAGGGATTCGTTCAAGAGATCCGTTCAATTCGCTTTTGTGCATTGGGATCGGCGCAATGTTTTTGATCCAAGTGTTTGTCAATCTGGGAGGAATCACTGGTGTCATTCCTCTGACAGGGATTACATTCCCATTCTTAAGTCAAGGAGGATCCAGTTTGCTGATGCTTTCGATCTGTGTCGGCTTTGTCCTTAACATTAGTGCGGATGAAAAACGCAAGAGCTTAGGTTTATAATAAAAAAAGATGTAGGAGTGGTTCGATGAAAAAAGTTTTAGTTGCTAACAGGGGTGAAATCGCTGTACGTGTATTTCGTGCTTGTACAGAATTAGGAATTAAAACTGTTGGAATCTATGCAGAAGAAGATGAATATTCCGTACACCGTTTTAAAGCGGACGAAGCATATTTAGTAGGACAAGGAAAAAAACCGATTGATGCGTACCTAGATATTGAAGGAATCATCTCGATCGCGAAAGAATGCGGGGCTGATGCCATTCATCCTGGTTATGGTCTTTTATCGGAAAACTTGAATTTTGCGCAACGGTGCGAGGAAGAGGGCATCACTTTTGTTGGACCCAAACTGCATCATTTGGATATTTTTGGAGATAAAATCAAAGCAAAAGCTGCAGCCATCGAAGCAGGAATTGCCTCAATTCCAGGTACAGATGGTCCAATCGCTTCTGTAGACGATGTATTGGAATTTGCTGAACGATTCGGTTATCCGATTATGATCAAGGCAGCTCTAGGCGGCGGAGGTCGCGGAATGCGTGTGGCTCATGATGAAAAGAGTGCAAGAGAAGGTTACGAACGTGCAAAAAGCGAAGCAAAAGCTGCCTTTGGTAGCGATGAAGTGTATGTTGAAAAATACATCGCCAATCCTAAGCATATCGAAGTACAGATTCTTGGTGACACACATGGAAACGTCATCCATCTTTTCGAAAGAGACTGTTCTGTTCAGCGTCGCCACCAAAAAGTAGTAGAAGTAGCGCCTTGTGTCTCTATGAACGAACAGCAACGTCAAAAAATTTGTCAGGCAGCTGTCCAATTGATGAAACATGTTGGGTATGTCAATGCGGGTACGGTAGAATTTCTTGTTGAAGGAGATGATTTTTACTTTATCGAAGTCAATCCTCGCGTCCAAGTGGAACATACGATCACAGAAATGATTACAGATATTGATATCGTGACAACGCAACTATTGATTGCCCAAGGGCTAGATTTGCATAAAGAAATCGGATTGCCTCAGCAAGAAGAAATCAAATTGAATGGGTCAGCTATTCAATGCCGAATCACTACGGAAGACCCGTTGAATAACTTTTTACCAGACACAGGAAAAATCGATACGTATCGTTCACCTGGCGGATTTGGCGTACGTCTGGATGTAGGGAATGCTTACGCTGGCTATGTGGTGACGCCGTATTTTGATTCATTGTTAGTAAAAGTATGTACGCATGGCGCTACTTTTGAAACAGCCATTCAGAAAATGGAACGTTGCTTGAAAGAATTCAGGATCCGTGGAGTAAAAACAAATATTCCATTTATGCTAAATGTCATCACACATCCTGAATTCCAATCAGGAAATGCAAAAACAACTTTTATCGATAGTACAGCAACATTATTTGAATTTCCTCGACTACGAGACCGCGGAAATAAAACGATGAAATATATCGGTGAAATTACTGTCAATGGTTTTCCAGGTATCGAAAGTGGCGAAAAACCATTTTATGAAGAACCACGTATGCCTAAAGATCTAATCACAAGAACTGATTACGTAACGGCTAAGAACGTATTAGATGCAAATGGTGCCGATGCTTTGGTCGAATGGATCAAAGGACAGGAAAATTTATTGTTGACGGATACGACATTTAGAGACGCCCATCAAAGTCTGCTAGCAACTCGTGTTCGGACAAAGGATTTCAAGCAGATTGCACGCTTAACGGGAGAAGGTCTTCCTGAACTCTTTTCAAGTGAGATGTGGGGGGGAGCAACATTTGATGTGGCTTACCGCTTTTTGAATGAAGATCCTTGGCAACGATTGAGAAAAATCCGTTCTTTAATGCCTAATACATTGCTGCAAATGCTTTTCAGGGGATCAAATGCCGTTGGGTATTCTAATTATCCTGACAATGTACTGGTGGAATTTGTCAAAGAAGCAGCAGCACAAGGGATTGATGTTTTCCGAATCTTTGATAGTCTGAACTGGACTCCTCAAATGGAAAAAAGTATCCAAGCTGTACGGGATACTGGTAAAATCGCAGAGGCAGCCATCTGCTATACTGGCGATATCAACGATCCAAGCCGAGCAAAATACAATGTTCAGTATTATAAAGACATGGCAAAAGAACTAGAACAATTGGGTGCGCATATCATTGCAATCAAAGATATGGCTGGATTGCTTAAACCGCAAGCAGCTTATCGCTTGATTAGTGAATTGAAAGAAACGACGGATCTGCCAATCCATCTGCATACTCATGATACTAGTGGAAACGGGATTATCACTTATTCCGCTGCTTCAAAAGCAGGAGTAGATATCGTTGACGTAGCAATGAGTGCAATGAGTGGGAACACGAGTCAGCCTAGCATGAGCAGCTTGTATTATGCGCTGGTCAATGGGCCACGGCTGCCAGAAATCACAATTGAAAATGCACAGAAATTGAACCATTATTGGGAAGATGTGCGTATGTATTACAAACCATTTGAAAATGGCTTGAATGCTCCTGAAACAGAAGTATATATGCATGAGATGCCAGGAGGACAGTATTCGAATCTGCAGCAACAGGCAAAAGCTGTCGGACTAGGTCATCGCTGGGATGAAATCAAACAAATGTACCATACTGTCAATTTGATGTTTGGCGATATCGTTAAAGTAACTCCATCATCTAAAGTCGTAGGAGATATGGCACTATTCATGGTCCAAAATGATCTCACAGAAGAAGACATCTATGAAAAAGGCGAAACACTAAGTTTCCCTGAATCTGTAGTAACTTTCTTCCAAGGAGAACTAGGGCAACCAGTCGGCGGATTTCCTGAAAAACTGCAAAAGATCATTCTTAAGGGCAGACCCGCGTTGAGTGAACGTCCAGGTCTATTGGCGAAATCAGTCGATTTCAACGAAGTGAAAAAAGAATTGGCAGAAAAAATCGGCTATGAACCAAAACAAGACGAAGTATTAAGTTATTTGATGTATCCGCAAGTCTTTTTGGACTATCAAAAAGCGTACAATCAATTTGGCGATGTTACATTACTGGATACACCAACATTCTTCCAAGGGATACGTTTAGGTGAAACAATCAATGTACAAATCGAACGTGGAAAAACGCTTATCATTCGTTTAGATGAAATCGGAGAACCCGATATCGAAGGAAATCGCGTACTGTTCTTCAATTTGAATGGGCAAAGACGTGAAATCACTATCAAAGATAATTCAATCATCAGTGCGGTCCAAACTCGATTGAAAGCTGAACCAACAAATCGAGAACAAATCGGAGCAACGATGTCTGGTTCTGTGCTTGATGTATTAGTGAAAAAAGGGGATAACGTCAAAAAAGGCGACACGTTGATGATTACTGAAGCAATGAAAATGGAAACAGCCATCGAAGCACGTTTTGACGGAGAAGTCGCACATGTATATGTATCTTCAGGAGACACGATTTCATCTGGCGACCTTTTGATTGAAGTGACTGAAAAATAATAAGTGAAAGGTGGGGAAATATGAAAAGACTGGGTTTGTTTTGGCTGATTCTGCTATTAGTTATTGCGGCATTCTATATGGAACCAGTCTTGTTCCCGCCAAAACTTGAAGTGAAGGAAAACTCTGATCAACAACTCTCAAATCAAATGACAACGTGGAAATACCAGGAGCTTAAAGCAACTGGTTTTTCTACTTATATTGGAAAACCGATCGAACAGCTAGAAAAAGATTTTGGACCATCCTATGATCGATTAACTAGTGGGTTTGGTTTTGAAACAAGATATTATGAAAACAAAGCCAGTCATCTCACTTTTGAAGTGAATGTCCAAGATAGCATGGTCACAACTGTTAAAGTACTGCAAACAGGACCTGCTGATATCACGCCGTTTTATTTAGGGATGACGATGCAGGACCTAACAAAGCTCACGACTATCTATACTAATTTCACTTTTGAGTATCATGACACAGAAGTTGGAATCGAACTGATGGAAGAGGATATGAATTATCGTCCACTGATTGCTTTTGATAACGACACTTTTGCTATTTTGTTTTTTGATCAAACAACTAACGGTCTGTTTTCAGTTGTATATTTAGATAAAGATAGTCTTTTGAAACTTTTACCGTATCAAGTGTTTGGTGAAGGTCTCCCACATTATGAAGCAGATAAATCGGCTGACTGGGAATCGATCAATCGCGGTAAAGAACGAAAAAGTACGACTTTACTAAACATGCTTAGAAGAGAAGACGAACTTCCTATATACAACCAACCACTTGCCTTTCAAAACCACAGTCGGCTGCTGCTACATGATTTCTTGACAAAGCCTGAAGAAATCTTGTCAGACGAACGTATGGCTGATTGGCAAAAATCGCTAGGTAGTGGACAAACGATAACGAAATTTTCCTTGACGAATGATGAATTGGAGAAGTTAATCAGTAAACAGAAATTAGAAAATACTAGTGGACTGTTTATTCATCCAGCAATCGACGCTACTTTTTCGTTTTTATATTGGTACAGCGATCCATATAATCATGACCGCTTTATGGATCCGGGAACGGATTCATTAGGCATTGCTTTTTCTAAAGAAAATATGTTAGTCTTATTGCAAGAAGAAAACGGAGAAAGTAGTGATAGCAGTGATCGTTAATGAAGAGCTGTTTCAACTGGAGGATCAATGCCTCCGAGTCGCTGAAATGATAAAAAAGAGTAAAACGATGGCTTCTTATTTCAAACATAAACAATCAATGAAAGAATCTGCAGAAGTCTGCCAATTAAAAGAAGCGTTCCTGTCGCAGAAAAAGGTGTTTGAAAATGTAGCGGCATACGGTGAATATGCACCTGATTACCGTGAAAAAAAACGTGCTCTTCGAAAAGCAAAAAGACAGCTTGATCTGAATGAGCATGTCGCAGCTTTTAGGTATAGTGAAACACAGTTACAAAGTCTGTTGGATCAAATTGTCCAAGCACTTGCTGAAGAAGTTTCTAATGAAATCAAGATAGATGCAGGTAGTCCGTTCTTTGAAACGAAAAAACACTTTGGATGCGGAGGGAATTGTCATGCAAGTTGACAATAGTGAATTTGAAATAATAAAACGACGCGGGCTGATCGTATGGGTCTACAGCTTAAAACAATTAAAGAATCTAAAAAAGTTCGGCTTGTTGCATTATGTCTCAAGAAAAATGAAATATGTCGTTCTTTACTTGAATGAAGAGACATTTGAAGAGACAGAAGAACGAATCCGTAAATTACATTTTGTTCGAAACGTAGAACGTTCTTACCGACCAGATATCGAAATGAATTTTGCTGATAAAATAGGTAATAAAACGGTATTAAAAGAAGAAGGTTTCGAAATCGAAGAGCTGAATACAGAAATCCGATTAGCTGAACATCTTTAAAAATCTCTTATGAGCAGTTTTTTAATAGAAAAATAACTTGGACAACTATCAAAAATTGATCATTGTCCAAGTATTTTTTTGTCTTTTTTTTGGTATACTAGTACCAGTACCATTTCTAAGGAGTGAGTAGATGCGGATAATATCAGGAAATTATGGCGGACGCCGCTTAAAAAGTTTAGCAGGGGCGAATACCAGACCAACTACAGATAAAGTAAAAGAATCCATATTCAATATGATTGGACCCTATTTTGATGGAGAGACAGTATTGGATCTGTTTGCAGGAAGCGGAGGTTTAGCTATCGAAGCCGTATCCAGAGGCTGTAGTCATGCAGTATGCGTAGACAAAAATTACCAAGCGCTAAAAATCATTAAAGAAAACATCGAGATTACGAAAGAACCAGAGAAGTTTACCACAATAAAACTTGATGCGGACAAAGCAATCGAACGGCTAGCAACAGAGAAACAACAATTTGATTACTTGTTTCTTGATCCGCCGTATGCAAAACAAAAAATCATTGATCAAATCCATAAAATGGAAGAACTGGGACTTTTTTCTAAAACCGCAGTTATCGTATGCGAAACGGATAAAACAGTCGAATTGCCAGAATCTGTGGCTGGATTTCATCAAATAAGAAAACAGATTTATGGCATAACAGCTGTGACTATCTATAGAAAAGAGGGAAAACGATGAAACGTGCATTATTCCCAGGAAGTTTTGATCCTTTTACAAAAGGACACTTAGATACAGTGGAGCGTGCGGCTAAATTATTCGATGAGGTGGTAATTGGTGTTTTTATCAATACTTCAAAGAACAGTTTGTTTCCTCCAGAAGAAAGAATGACATTGATTGCAAAAGCTGTGGCACATCTTCCTAATGTAAAAGTCATACATCAGGAAAATCAATTGACAGTGGAAACGGCAAAAGAAATCGGCGCGGATGCCTTGGTCAGAGGAATACGGAGTATCAAAGACTTCGAATATGAACGAGAAATCGCTCAGATGAACCATCATCTAAACGAGGAATTGGAAACGGTGTTCTTATTGGCAAAACCAGAATATAGCCATGTCAGTTCCAGTATTTTAAAAGAAGTACTGCACTTTGGTGGAGACGTGAGCAGTTATTTACCGCCAGTTATCAACGAAGCTCTAGCTGGAAAGCGTGAATCAAATGAAAGCTAAACAATGGTTCAAAACAGTACTGATTATCATATTTGGAATGTTGATCATCGGATTTGTAGTAGTTCCTCTGCCATATTATGTGGAATCACCAGGAGCAACGATTGATCTGAAAGAATTAATTACAGTCAATGACAAAGAAGACAAAGGTTCTGGCTCTTTCTCTCTTACATCCGTCGGTATCAGGCAAGCTACCGGATTTTTGGCTCTAAAGGCTAAACTAGCCCCCTTTGAAGAATTGATTAGTAAAGAAGAATTGACTGGTGGGGCAACAAATGAAGAATATAATCAAATGCAACAGTATTATATGGATTCTTCCCAAAACGCAGCAATCGAACAAGCGTTGAAGCTTGCAGGCAAGCCTTATAAAATGGAATTCAAAGGCGTATATGTCATGAGCGTAGAGAAGACATCGAACTTTTTTGGCAAGCTTTCAGTAGGAGATACAGTAACAAAAGTAGACGGCAAAAGCTTTCAAAGTACAGAAGCATTTATGGATTATGTAAAAAGCCAAAAAGTTGGACAAACAATCGAAATCAGTTATTTGCATAATGGTGAAGAAAAAACAGCTTCTGGTGATCTGATTGAGTTGCCAACAGATAAAAAGGCAGGAATAGGCATCACACTTACTGATCATACAGAGATCGAATCAGATACAGATGTTCGCATTAATTCTGGCTCTATTGGTGGGCCGTCAGCAGGATTGATGTTCACTTTAGAAATCTATGAACAGGTCACTGGTAAAAATTTGCGACATGGTAAGCAAATTGCCGGAACTGGAACGATCAACAGCGAAGGAGAAGTCGGCCGAATCGGAGGAATCGATAAAAAAGTAGCAAGCGCGGATAAAGCCGGTGTAGAGATTTTCTTTGCACCAGATGATACGATCTCAGACGATGTTAAGAAAGAATATCCTGAAATAAAAACCAACTATGAAGAAGCAAAAGCCGCTGCCAAAAAATTGAATTCCTCTATGAAAATCGTACCAGTAAAAACAGTACAAGATGCGCTTGACTATCTAGAGAAAATGAAATGAACCAATTAAAAAAATTGTGAAAAAGCTACTCTGTATCAAGTAATAAGAATAGCTACGCAAAAACAGCTTCTCCTCTTTTGTTTGGATTTATTTACTGCAGATGCAAGCTTTTGAGCTAATTGACTACTATTTATTTTGAATAAGGGATTGTGACATATTTTCTGTCACAATCCTTTTTTTTCGTCAAAATATCTTTCTGCTAAAAAAAAAGAAAAAATTGACGTAATTAGATGTTGAAGGGACGATTTTGTCAGAGCACATTGTTTCTTCGATTTCAAATGAAAGGAGAAATGAATGGTTTTTACTGATCATTCTTTGTAAAAAGAAATAATGATAGAAAAAATCAACAAGAAAATACTCACCTCCCCTAAGTTAATCGTTTTTATGTCTACGGTAGTTCTTATTTTTTGTATAGTCAGTGGTTTTTTATTGTCAAATCTGTTATTTCATAGAGAACCAGAAGAAATCGCTGCAAAAGAAATACTTTCTCCATTTAGTTCCAGTGAAGAAAATCAATTGCCTGAAGGAAATACTGTAGAAGAGGATGCTCGTCCAAAGGTTATGTATACCGATATCAAAGGAAGTGTGAAGGAGCCTGGTATCTATTCATTTTCTTCAGAAGAACGGGTCTATGATGTACTAAAGCGCGCAGGAGGATTATTAGAAGAAGCGGATAGCGATCGAATCAACTTTTCTGCGAAGATAGAAGATCAGCAAGTCCTATATATCCCTGCTGTAGGTGAAGAGCCGCCGGAACATCTTAATCAGTCAGCATCCCCCGAAGGAAAACAGTCTACAGCAGATACCGAGCCTTCAAAAATAAATATCAATACAGCCAGTCCCTCAGAACTCCAGCAGATTCCTGGGATCGGATCAGTCAAGGCGCAAGAAATCATTCGATTTAGAGAAGAAAACGGATCATTCCAGAAAGTGGAAGACTTGCAGGAGATCTCTGGTATCGGTGAAAAGACAGTTGAAAAACTAAAAAACTTCGTTACAATTAAATAGAATGATTCAGAACCAACTGAAAAGAGCAATAAATGGAGGCTAATGGATGACGGGCTTCATTTCGGCAGTGAAGCATATGCTCTTTTGTCAGACATGATGATTCGGTATATTTAAAGAATATTTTGTTTAAGCAATGGAGTGCTTTTTTGACCAACTTGAAAAAACGGAGGAATGTAACCATGTTAGAAAAATCTTCAAAACCATGCGATACGAACAAAGAAAAAATTACTGATAAGACTCAAAACAAACGCATTCCCTGGGACCAGTATTTTATGGCTCAGGCGGTATTGTTATCTTTACGCAGCACGTGTACACGTTTAGAAGTAGGAGCGACACTTGTTAGGGAAAAACGGATCATTGCTGGCGGCTATAATGGAGCAGTCAGTGGAGATGTCCACTGCATAGATGAAGGCTGCTATATTGTAGATGGACACTGTTTGCGAACGATCCATGCAGAGATGAACGCGCTGCTACAGTGCGCGAAACTCGGTATCCCGACGGAAGGTTCGGAAATCTATGTCACACATTTTCCATGTTTAGCTTGTACAAAAGCTTTGCTGCAAGCTGGTGTTAAAGGAATCAATTATCTCCATGACTATCGAAATGATCCGTATGCTCAAGCGTTGATTGAACAATTAGGCATATCTGTACACCAAGTTGCTTTAGACTCGCAGCATTTTTCAAAACTTCAAAATGAATTAACAGGAAAACATGTCTAGCGTTTTAGAAAGGCATGTTCGAAATCGGTTGATTTTTCCGGCAATTACGTCGATGATTATTTGTTTGTTGTATGATACGGACAATTGGATTTATCGTTTGTTTCTTGCCGGAATTTTTTTGTGGTTTTCGCTAAAAGAAGGACGTTTTATCGCGTACTTCTGTATTGTGGGTAGCATAATGGTATCCGTTTCTTATAAGCTACAAGAATATTCATTTTTAGAGGAAAAAGAAACAGCTGCGCAAGTGACTTTATCTACAGATACGATTCGTGCGAATGGCAGTTTTTTGACAATGGAAGGAAGATTGTCAGAGAGTAAACAGAAGGTACAGCTTTCTTATCAAGTAAACACCGAAGAGGAATTGAAAACTTGGCTTGGATTCCGAGGGAAGGGGATAGAATTGACAGCTGAAGGCGAGTTTATTTCTCCCGAAAAAAAGCGAAATCCTTATACTTTTGACCAAGAAGCTTACTTCAGGAACCATAGAATCTCTGGTCGATTCCAAATTCAAAGGGTCGAAAAAATCACCATACAAAATCATTGGCGAAATTGGCTCCAGAGAAAAAGAGGCGGTTTTATTTCTTTTGTCCAATCTGAATTTCCGCAAAAAACAAGTGTATATATCAATTCTTTATTATGGGGCTATAAAGATTCAGGTTTCAGAGAATCAGAAGAAATTTTTAGGGAGAGTGGTTTGCTGCATCTATTCAGCCTATCGGGATTACACATCCAATTTTATTTAGGGTGGCTGTATTATTTGTTTCGACGTATCGGATGGCCACTGCACGTCAGCATCATTCCGTTGAGCCTGCTAACTATCTGTTATGTTTCTCTTGCAGGCAGTTCTATTTCTGTCTTGCGTGCTAGTCTGTTGTTTTTATTGCGGTTGCTAGTCAAATTATTGAATAAACGTTACTCCTCTATGGACTTATTTGCAGTTGTCTTTTGGCTTCTTTTGCTATTTGATCCTAGATTTCTTTTTCATGCGGGCGGGCAGCTTAGTTTTTTCATGAGTTTTTTGTTTATCCTGATTTCTTTTGATGGAGATTGGATGAAAAAAACGGCTTCTCATGTCCTATTTACCATGATCACGATGCCGTTGATTGTATGGCATTTTTATGAGTGGCCTCTTTTAGGCAGTCTTTTTACATTACTGGTTGCACCAGTATTCAAGTTTCTTTTTCTTCCTAGTGTGTTCTTTCTGACGCTTTTCAATCGCTGGTTGCCGAGAACCTTACTTTTGCTGATAGAAGAGGGACTGATCTTGTTTGAACGAATGATCGATTCGTTTTCAGGATCGACTCTTGTTATAGGGCGTCTACCTCTTGTGCTATCAGGGGTATATATTTTCGGATTACTGATTTGTATGGATAGATTGAACGAGCAGCCGATGAAACTCTTGTTTTATGTTGGTCTGTTTTCTTTGATGCTATTGACTTTGCCATTTTTACGTTTTTCTTCAACGATCGCTTTTATCGATGTTGGTCAAGGAGATAGTATCTTTTTGCAAAGTCCTTTTCGAAAAGAAACGATTTTGATTGATACGGGGGGGAAGTTACACTTTGAAAGGGAAAAGTGGGCGCAAGGTATTGCACGACCTCCTGCTGAAAGGAATATCGTTCCATACCTAAAAGGACAGGGAATAAGTGTGATCGATAAACTCATCTTGACACACGACGATACGGATCATGTGGGAGAATTGTCCACATTATCTCAGCATTTCACCATCAAAAAAATTTATATTGGCTGGGGCGCTGGACGAAATGAACCGTTGCGAAGGCATTTAACAGAAGCTCAAAAAAATGGCACTAAAATCATTGAAGTCAAACATGGCGACAGGATCAAAGGCTATTATGATCTTTATGTATTGACCCCTTTTGAAAAGGGAGAAGGAAGAAATGAAGATTCAATTGGTTTATGGACGGAATATAACAATAGCCGTTTTTTGTTTTTAGGTGATTTGAATCAAGCGATGGAAGAACAGTTGCTTTCTATTTATCCTAATTTGAAAGCCGACGTAGTCAAATTAGGTCACCACGGTAGCCGCACATCAAGTAATACGGATTTTCTTTCCCGTATTGAAGCGAAACATGGAATTATATCCTGCGGAGTAAATAATCGTTATGGTCACCCTCACAGCGAAGTATTGGAGGCACTAGAAGAAAATCAGATAAGAACATGGCGAACCGATCAGCAAGGAATGATCACCTATCGCTGGCATCCAGTTTTTCATCCTCATGGTCTAGTGGAAACAATGATAGACTAGTAATTCTCATCTTCTCATGGTAGGATAATTTTGAAAGTGGTGAGTAATTTGAGTATACAAGCAGAGTTACAAAAAATACGTAAAGAAAAACTTGCATCTTGTTACTTGATCTTAGGAACAGAAAAGTTTCTCCAAGATCAAGTTCGGGCAGAAATAGTTAAAAAAATCAAATTAGAGGGCGAAGATGATTTAAATTTTTTAAGTTTTGACATGGAAAATGCAAGTTTAGAGGAGGTAGTGGCTGAAGCAGAGACATTGCCGTTTTTCGGAGATCAACGATTAGTATTTGTGGAGAACCCATATTTTTTAACAGGTGAGAAAGTAAACAATGGGATCGAACAAAATACTGATTTACTGACAGCTTATTTGAAAGAACCACTAGAATCGACTGTATTAGTATTTTTTGCACCATATGAAAAGTTGGATGAACGGAAAAAAGTAACGAAACAATTGAAAAAAACAGCAACCATCATCAACGTCCAACAGTTGAATGAAAAAGAAGTACGTCAATATCTGATGAATACCTTAGAGAACTCCTCCATCAAAATGGAACGCAACGCCATTGATTTATTCTTGCGGTTGACTGACTTAGATTTATCCAAAATGATGAGAGAGTTACAGAAATTAATTCTTTATGGACAAAATCAACAGCAGATCACTGTTCGAGAAGTAGAACAATTAGTTCCTAAAACATTGGAACATAATATTTTTGACATGACCCAATATATTTTAAAAGGGAAGACAGAACAAGCCTTGCGTTTATATGAAGATTTAGTCATGCAAGGGGAGGAAACAATCAAAATCAATGCGATTTTACTTTCTCAATTACGTTTGTTTTTACAGACAAAATTTCTTGTAAAGATTGGCTATCAGCAGGCCAATATTGCAGAAACATTAAAAATCCATCCTTACCGTGTAAAACTTGCCATGCAAGAAGTAAGGAAATTCGATGAACAGTTGCTAGTACAATTATTTGATCAATTAGTCGAAATGGATTATCAAATCAAAACGGGGCAAATCGAAAAAGAATTAAGTTTTCAACTTTTCGTTTTGCGCACAGGGCAGTTGTTGAGAAATCGATAGGAAGAAAGAAGAAGCCAAAAGCATGCAAGAATACCGGTTGCTTTTGGTTTTTTTGACAAATAAAAAAACCGGCCGAAGCCGATTCTTTTACTTAGCGATTTTTTTGCTTAAACGAGATTTGTCGCGGTTAGCTTTGTTTTTGTGGATTAGACCTTTTGATTCAGCCATATCAATAGCTTTAACAGCTTCTTTATATAACGCATCTACGTTGTCAGCACCTGAAGCTACAGCATCTTCAAATTTTTTGATTGCAGTACGCATAGCGCTTGTTTGAGATGAATTTTTCACATTAGCGTTTTCGCTTGTACGAACACGTTTGATTGCAGATTCAATGTTTGGCATTAGTTTCACCTCCGATAACTTAAGTTCTTACGCGTGTGACCGCATAATTCAACATTCATTATTATACCTAAAGGCAGCGCGCTTTGCAATATGAACATGACAAGTTTTTTTCCTTAACAGTCTTTTATTTAAACTTTTTATCAGTAAAAACAGATAAATCAAGCTGAAAAAATCAAAAAGACGCTATTGTGGGAGGCAATAGCGTCAAACCAAACTAGATTTTTATTTATCTATTTAAACAAAGATTGAATGGGAATGTTTGGTACTAAATCATTATATAACAAAGAGAACCGTTTGCAAAGTTTTTTTTGAAAAGGGATACGATTCCCTATTGTTCTTTGTTTTTCTATTAAGAAACTGCAGTTATTTTATAACCAGTCACCTTTGATCGGTAAAGGTTATTCTGGTGTACCGATTATTTTAATATATTCATCAATATTTTTTATCAACATTTTTTTAATGACTAACTGATTTCGACGGTTCCATTTGCCACTTACTTCCAGTACATATTTATTTAGTGGCAAACGTAAGATGTACTTTGCCAAATAGCGATCTTTAAGCAGTCCATTGATCACACGGTCCTCAAGCTGCAAGTTGATTCCAGTCAGCATCATTGGCTGTTCTTGTAAAACATACGTATCAATTAAAAGACCTTCAAAAGTTTCCACAAGCGTCTTCCTTTCTTTCCAAAGTAACCTGAAAACAGGTACTGTTTCTTCCATTTTGATATTCGTTAAAGCGGATGCAATCATTCCTTCTTTTGTCCACTGTAATCTAGTATAACAAAAAAGAGGAGAAGAGCCAAAAAGAAAAAAGTGCATCGATTTCAATAGGGAATCTCATTCGCTCGCTCCTTGTTTAAAAAAAGCCCCTGCATCGCAGGAGCATCCCTATATCATTCTAATAGGTCAATCAAAAAGCAGTATCTAACACATTTTGTATCAAATCAGGAAATAAAAGATAAGCTAAGCCTAGAATCAAAAGTACCGCTAAAAGAAACCAGCCAATTGTTCCTATGAAATACTTCAATTTTTCGAACATTGTATCACCTCGTTGTCAGTATATCACGGATCAGTAAATTGGGGGTATTAAGAATCTCCTAAAAATAGGCAAAATTTGATCTATTTTCCTAAAGCAAATACTTGTAAGATACAATAAGTAATGCCAGAAGCAATGACTGGTCCGGCGGCGATTCCTCTTAAGAAGACAACACCTAAAATCGTGCCAAAAACAAGCGCAACAGTGATTTGCGGATCAGAAGCAATCAATCCTACGCCCTTGGAAGATAAGACAGCCACTAGCCCACCGCAAAAAACAGCTACCCAGCCGATAGGGGATTTAAAGGCTTCTAATAAATCACGTAGACCGATTTCTCCTGTTGCGATAGGGATCAGAATAGCTGCAGTGATGATCGTCACACCAATATTGATTCCTTTGCCTTGAAGCCAAGGGAAAAAGGAACGAGAGGTTGGTATGAGCTTCATAATCAACACAAAAGCTGCCGCTAACATCAGACTTTGGTTCTTAGCTAAAATTGCTACAAGTAAAATAATTCCTAAAAAAAGCCAACTTTCCATAAAATATATTCCTCACTTTCTTCGAAACAATCATAACATCTTTTTGGAAAGTTGCAAAAGTAGGAATTCATCCTTCAAGACCTATTCATAAGCTGTTTTTTTCATAAAATAAATAAAATTATAAAAAACACTTCGCTTATTTAACAGAAGACAGCCGCGCTTTGTATAGTGGACAAGACTTACATTTTTTTGAAGAATCAGAAAGAGCAGGTAAAGGTCTTAGTAAACGCAAGCCATTCAGAATAACCAATATTGTGCTTCCTTCGTGTCCTACAACTCCAAGAGGTAGATTTAAAAATTGCAGGAAGTTAGAAGCAATCAACAAGAGAATAACAAGAATCGAAAAAATAATATTTTGTTTGATGATCCGCCGCATTTTTAAAGACAGCCGATGACTGTAGACAAATTTATCTAAGTCATTTTTCATTAAGACGATGTCTGCGATATCCATAGCGGCGTCTGTTCCTTGTCCCATAGCGATACCTAATGAAGCAGCTGCTAAAGCAGGCGCATCATTGACTCCATCACCAACCATCGCATTTACTTGGTAAAGTTCATTTTCTTTTTTGACTAGTTGTGTTTTTTCTTCCGGAGTACAGCTTGCATAGTAATGTTCGATCCCTACTTGTTCAGCAATAGCCTTTGCTGTGCCAGAATGGTCGCCAGTTATCATACTTGTATGGATGTTTTGGGATTTAAAGTAAGAAATCACCTGTTGGGCATTTGCTTTTGGAATATCCAACAGACCTAAAACAGCGATTAACTGTTGATCTTTAGACAGATAGATTACAGTTTTTCCTTGATTTTCTAAACGTTCGATCATTTCCTCAATCTCTTTGCTGATTCTCATCGTCTCAGGATCATAAGCGTGTTTGCCAACTTTCCATTGCGCACCTAAATAGGTAGTTTGTAAGCCAAAACCAGTAATTTCTTCTATTGATAGGGATTGGATTGCTTCGGGTATTGTGCAATCGAAATATTGTAAAATCGCATGAGCAAGAGGGTGTGTCGTTTTTTGTTCCATAGCAACAAGAAGTTGTTGTGCCAAATCCTTCTCATCAAAGAAAAAGCTGTCAGTCACAACTGGTTTTCCTTTAGTGAGTGTTCCTGTTTTATCAAAGGCAATCGCTTTTAATTCAGAAAGCTTCTCTAAATGAATCCCGCCTTTGATTAGAATCCCATTTTTTGCAGAATTTGAAAGAGCAGCTAGAGAAGCAGGAGTAGCAGATGCGACAAGCGCACAAGGAGAAGCCACGACTAGTAATACCATTCCTCGATAAAAGCTTTCATCCCAACTCCAACCTAAGAAAAAGTGGGGGAGAAGGATCATTAGAGGCACAGCAAGCAAAATCAATTTTACATAATTGTTTTCGATCCGTTCGATAAATGAAGCTGTTTGAGTTGGCGTATTCTGTGCTTCTTCCACTAATTGGATAATCTTAGCAAAGACGGTTTCGGCACTCGTTTTTGTTACTCGAATCGTAATGGGATTTCCTTGATTCAGCGTTCCTGCAAACATCTCATCTCCTAAATATTTTTCTACAGGTACAGATTCACCGCTTAATGCAGACTCATCGATCGTTGCCTGTGTGCTTTCTAAACAACCATCGATCGGAACAGCCGCTCCTTTAGCGACGAACACCAAGTCATCCACCTTTAATTGCGAAACATCTACTTCTTGCATTTGTCCGTTTTCTTTTAGTAACTGAGCTTTTTGTGGTTGAAGATTCATCAAAGCGGTAATTTCTTTTTGACTTTTATTGGTCGTGTATTCCTCTAATGCACCGCTTAAACAAAAGATGAATGTCAACATTGCTCCCTCAAAGTAATTACCAATCAAACAGGCACCGATAGCAGCTAAAGCCATCAATAAGTCCACATTCAGTGTTCGGTCATTCCACAATTCTTTCAAGCCTTCCGATGTTTGTTTGTATCCACCGATGATAATAGCGCTGATATAAAAAAGTGGGGTGATGGTAAGAGAGAATCGGTCGAAAATAAAACCGGCAATCATAAATAAAAGACAGCCAATTGTTGCTGCAAAAGCTTTTTTCTGATTAGTCATCGTTATCAGTCCTCCTTGTCAAAACAAGGATAGCATAATAACAATGTAATTGATAATAAAAACAGCTAAATGAGAACGATAATGGTTATCAGATGGCTATGAAGCTTTATATAGTTTTTATTGTTTGTAATAATTATCATTAAAGAAAATAAAAAACCAGAACATTTCTCATACAAGAGAAGTGTTCTGGTTTTTCTTACATTGCGATAAACCAATAACCAATTAAAATGATACCAAGGATAATACGATACCAGCCAAAAGCGGTAAAGTCGTTTTTCTTCAAATAACTTAATAAGAATTTAATAGCTAAGACAGAAACCACAAAAGATACGAATGTTCCTACAAGAAGAACAACAGTTTCTTCCATTTTGAATGAGTTCCCTTCAGCTAAATATTTGACGATCTTCAAGCCGCTTGCGCCAAACATGACAGGAATCCCTAAGAAAAATGAGAATTCTGTAGCGACAAAACGCGAAGCGCCAATCAAGATAGCTCCTAGGATCGTTGCACCAGAACGGGATGTTCCGGGAACAAGTGCCAAGACTTGGAATAACCCAACAAGAAGAGCTGCTTGGTACGTAAAGTCATTCAGCGAAGTCCAACGAGGTGTTTTGTTTTTGTTACGTTTTTCGACAATAATAAAGGCAATACCGTAAACGATCAAAACAATGGCAACGGGTAAGAACTTGTGGAAATTTGCTTCTAACCAATCATCCAAAGGCAAACCAATGATGATGGCTGGTATACAAGCAACGATCACTTTAAACCAAAGTGTCCAAGTATCTTTTTTTTCTATCGTTGATTTACTTGGAGAAAAGGGGTTTAATTTGTGAAAATAAAGAACGACGACAGCTAAGATCGCCCCTAATTGGATAACGACATTGAACATCGACATAAACTGTGAACTGGCATCCAGTTTGATGAATTCATCTGCTAGGATCAGATGACCAGTACTACTGATGGGCAGCCATTCCGTTATTCCTTCAATAATACCGAGAATCACTGCTTTGATAATATTTGCAAAAAACATAAATTCCTTCCTTCCCAATTAAGATACATCTTATAGTATACCGTTATTTTTTGATAAACCCAATCTGTTTTTTAATATTAAGAAAAACTTGAGAAATGAAGCAGATAAGAATACGAAGAGAAAAAAAGAAGACAAAGCCCTCGTTCAGACTTTGCCTTTTATGATTCTCTGTTAAAAATTAAAATATCCCATCATAAAAACGAGTTTCGACTATGTGCTTTCCCGTTTTCGATATAAGACGTATCGTTGATACCAAGGATAGAAAATCGACCGTTTGCATAAGTAACCTTTGTTACACTGCCATTTAAAAGACCAGCACGAACAGGCTGTTTAGGATCGATCAGATTAAGCAAGAAGGCAATCGTCAAACCATGTGATACGACTAAAACATTTCCGCCGCCGTTTTTTTCGCAGTGATGGGCGATATCTTCAAATCCTGTCCACACACGATCTCGTAATGTTTCATAAGTTTCTGCCCATCCAGCCGTATCCAAATTGTATACAGCATTGGCAATTTGTTCAAAAGAAACTTCTGTGGTGAACATTTCATCATATGTTTTAAAATTCAATACGCGAGGGATCACACCCCACATTTCCATGTCATAGCCGCCTTCAAGAGACCCGAAGCACCATTCTCTGATCCGTTTCTCGATAAAATAAGGAATTTCTTTTCCCTTAGAATGTTCTCCTAGAATAATACGGGCAGTTTCGATCGCCCGACCACTGTCACTAGAATAAGCAAAAGAAAAGTCGACATCTTTTAACCCGCGCCCTAAATAATGGATGCCTTCTTGTCCTTGTTTTGTGAGTGGCGTATCACACCAACCTTGTACGCGTTCGATTGTATTGAACATCGTTTTTCCATGCCGTACGATATAAAGTGTAGTTTCTGTCATTTTATTCTCCTCCTAAATCATTTTTAACGATTGAAAAAAGGATTTGTCCTTTTTTCCTGTTCAATCGTTGTTGCATCACCATGTCCTGGATAGACTGCAAATTCATCAGGTAAAACAAACAGCTGGGTCCGAATACTGTGAAGTAATTGTTCTAAATTTCCTGTATACAGATCGGTTCTACCGATACTTCCTCTAAATAGGGCGTCGCCAGAAACGACAAAATCATCAAAAATAAAGCTAACGCTTCCGATGGAGTGCCCTGGAGTAGGGACCACACGAAAAGACATGTTTCCTAAAGTATAAGTTTTCATTTCAAATTCATATTCTGCAGGCGAGACAATAATATCAGCAATATCATCATGTCGTCCGAGTCCAGAAAGGTTCAAAATCGGATCACCTAGCCATTTTTGTTCTAGTGGGCTGACATACACCGGGATTTGATAATATGCGCGTAAGGGTTCTACTGCACCAATATGATCATAGTGGGTATGGGTAAGTAAAATCGCTACCGGTTGTTGGTTTGTTTTTTTGATTTCTTGTTTGATTTGTTCCGCATCTTCTCCAGGGTCAATGATCAAAAGTGCTTCTTCGTTGTAGACCAAATAACAGTTTTCTTCAATCATTCCTGTTTTTAATCTTTCGATATGCATGTGCATTCCTCCTTGATAGCCAAAACTTCTTTCATCCATTAGTATAACGCATTCATTGCTAGGAAACAAAAACAGGTACTTATTTCTCTTTACTTATCTGAATTATCAGACTATATGAAAAGTATTTGGATATTCTAAAGAGAAGGAAAGTAAGTTTTCATAGCATTTTAATATGCCCTTGTTACATTAGACTCATCCAAAAATCCAAATTCTATATCCTATATCCCTGCCTAATCAGCAGGGTGTTTTTTTTATGCTTGAAAAGAGAGCTCTTTTTGCTAAACTAGGCTTTTTCAGGTAATCTTAGAGAGAAAGAGGTGGTGGAAATGATTAAACAGTCAAAAATATCTGTGCGGCACTTAGTAGAATTTATTTTGCGACGTGGAAGTATCGACAATCGTAAAAAAAGTAGCCATACTGCATTAGAAGGAGCAAGAATCCACCGCAAGCTCCAAAAAGATGCGGGAGAAGACTATGAAAAAGAAGTTTTTTTAAAAACAACAGTTCCATTAGATGAATATCACCTGATCGTTGAAGGCCGTGCAGACGGTATTTTCAAAAGAGACGGTATTTATTATATAGATGAAATCAAAACCTCCGAACCACGATTTGAAGATTTAGAACCAGAACAAGTGGAACTTTTCTTTCATCAAGCAAGGGTATACGCCTATATCTATAGTCAAGAGCATGATTTACAAGAAATAAATCTGCAGTTGACTTACTTTCAGACGGCAGAAGAAGTGATTACGAGAAAGGTCGAACATCAGACAAGAGAGCAGTTAGAAATTTTTTTTAAAAAACTGACTGAAGATTATAAAGAATGGCTTGTTTTTCAAGAAAACTGGCGTACTATACGCAATGCCTCTTTGATGGCTTTGAAATTCCCCCATGATGAGTATAGGAAAGGCCAGCGTGAACTAGCAGTAGCTGCTTATAAAACAATCCGTACGAAACAGAAATTGTTTGTAGAAGCACCTACCGGAACTGGAAAAACAATCTCTACGTTATTCCCCGCTTTGAAAGCTGTAGGGGAAGAAGAGGGAGAAAAGATTTTTTATCTAACGGCCAAAACAATAACTAGACAAGTAGCTGAAGATGCCATGACAGCATTAAAAGATACTGGAGCTGAAGTAAAAAGTGTCACTTTGACGGCTAAAGATAAGATCTGCTTTTTAGATGAGACGACCTGTAATCCAGATCAGTGCCCGTATGCCAATGGTTATTACAATCGTATCAACGAAGGATTATGGGATCTTTTGAATCATGAGAATCAGATCACTCGAGAAGTCATCGAAACTTATGCAAGGAAGCATACACTTTGTCCTTTCGAACTATCATTAGATGTCAGTATCTGGTGCGACGTGATCATTGGGGATTACAATTATTTGTTTGATCCCACTGTTTATTTAAGACGTTTTTTTGAAGATGAAAAAAACGAGGATTATCTGTTTTTGATTGATGAGGCACATAATTTGGTGAATCGTTCCCGAGAGATGTATTCGGCAGAACTATCTTATGAAAAAACGAAACGAAGTAAGGAAGCTATACCAAAGGAATTCAAAAAACTCCATCGTCGTTTCAACAAACTATTGAAAGAATTTGATTCGATCCGAGAAATAGCAAAAGAAGATCATTGGGATTATCATCATCAAAAAGCACCGGCTGAATCTTTAGTAAAGGCAGGTTATCAATTAAGCGAAAAAATCAAAGAATGGCTAGCAGAATTTCCTGAGCATCCATCACAAGAACAATTGCTTCCTTATTATTTTGATTTGCTTCATTTTTTGAAGGTCAGTGAATTTTATGATGATCACTATGAAACAACGGTCGAAAAAACGTATCGCGATCTGATAGTAAAAGAGTTTTGTATTGATCCAAGCTTGTTTCTTGAGCAGTCGTTGGATAAAGGAAGAAGCAGTATCCTTTTTTCTGCGAGTTTTTCACCCCTATCTTATTATCAGGAAACACTGGGCGGACAAAAAAGTCTCGCTTACAAACTGCCGAGTCCTTTTCCAGAAGGAAACCAGCAAGTTTTCATCGCAAATTACTTAGAGACGACTTATCGAAAAAGGGAACAAAGTCTGGCACAATTAGTTGAGACAATCCATGCTTTTGCTGATGGAAAGGTCGGAAATTATTTCGTTTTCTTTCCTTCTTATCAATATTTAGACCTTGCGGCGGAAGCATTCAAACAGCAATATCCTGACAGCGATGTGCTGATTCAAGAAACGGACATGAATGAAGAAGAACGCGAACGATTTTTAGCAAAATTCCAATCAGATCCCGATGAAACATTGATAGGATTTTGTGTACTTGGTGGGATTTTTTCAGAAGGAATCGATTTGAGAGGGAACCGATTGATCGGCAGTATGATTGTAGGTGTAGGTTTGCCGCAGATGAATCATGAGCAGGAACTGATCAAATCATATTATGATGAGAAGGAACACCTTGGATTTGCTTACGCTTATCAGCTTCCTGGAATGAACAAAGTCTTGCAAGCTGGTGGTCGAGTGATTCGTGGCATGGCGGATCAAGGAATCGTGGTATTGGCAGATCAACGATTTGCTCGTTTTTCTTATCGACATTTATTCCCACAACATTGGCAAACAGCAAGAGAAGTACGAAGTGTTGGAGAATTGGAAGAAGGAATACAGCGTTTTTGGTCATCCAAAGAAGCAGTAAATCAAAAAAACGAGGGATGACAGATGTCAGCCTCGTTTTTTTCATTAACGATAGTTAGTGAATTGCAACTCGATTGGTAAGTCAAGTTTACGTAATAAAGCAATCACAGCTTGAAGATCATCACGGTTTTTACCTGTCACTCTAATCTGATCTTCTTGGATTTGTGCTTTTACTTTCAGTTTTTCATTTTTGATAGCTGTAGTGATTTTTTTCGCGTTTTCACGATCGATTCCGTTGACAAGATCGGCAGTTTGACGAGCTTTGCCACCTAGCGCGTGCTCCGATTCGGAAAAATGGATATTTTTGATTGGCACATTTCTTTTGATCAACTTACCAAATAATACATCTTTGATCTGTTCGATTTTGAAATCATCATCGCTCAAGACAACTAGATTGCTGTTCTCTAATTTGATTTCTACCGTAGAATCCTTGAAGTCAAATCGATTAGTCAATTCTTTTGTTGTTTGCTGAATCGCATTTTTTACTTCTTCTGTATTGACTTCTGATACAATGTCGAAGCTAGCATCTTTTGCCATAAGAACCCTCCTGATATACGTATAAGTTTACTATACATCTATCTTATCATAGGAATGGGGCAGATTCTTACTTGTTTGCTAAAATTCTTCTCATTTGAGTTCGAAGTATTTTATTTTAATAGATAAACTGTTATTCTTACATTTGGAATAACAAAGTAGAGGAGAGGTGCTTGTGAGCAAAATTATGACTGCGTATCATAAAAATGAAAGATTAAAAAAAATAGTGGTTATTTTGATAACCGGATTGACCGCTGCGGTCGCTTTAAATTATTTTTTGATTCCAGCCAATGTCTTTTCTGCAGGGATGAATGGGATCGCTCAAATCATTTCCTCGCTTTTATATGAATGGTTTCATATCAAGGTAGACACAGGAACATTTATTTTTATTTTGAATATCCCTGTGTTTGTATTAGGGTTCCTCAAAGTAGGAAAACGAGCAACGATCCTTAGTTTTGTGAACGTTGTATGCGTATCAGTGATGACGATGCTACTTCCAGTCGGACAGATCACTGATAATATTTTGATGAATGCCTTAGTAGGCGGTGTTTTATTAGGTCTTGGCGTAGGGTTATCTTTAAAAATGGGCTTTACAACTGGGGGAATGGACATCATCTCTCTTGTGCTTTCACAAACAACTGGAAAAACAGTCGGAAATTACATGCTGATTCTAAATGGGATCATTGTAGTCATCGCAGGCTTCTTCTTTAACTGGGAAAGTGCCTTGTATACGATTATTTCCATTTATGCAATGACTCAAGTGATTGATGCCATCCATACGAGTCATCAAAAAGTAACAGCGATGATCGTGACCGTCAAACCGGAAGAGGTAACAGAAGAACTAGCGAAACGGATGGTACGTGGAATGACATTGCTTCCGTCTGTCGGTGGCTATTCAAAAAAACAAGGAAATATGATCATGATGGTCATCACCCGCTATGAAATGTATGATCTTGATCAGATCGTTCATGAAATCGACGACGATGCATTTATCAATATTTTACCAACTCATTCAGTATTTGGCCGATTTGCAAATGAAAACGAACAAAAAATGTATCGAACAACAGGTGTGTTGCCAGAAATAAAAAATCGTTCACAAAAAAAATGAGGAATCAGTTTTATTTAGAATGAATTTAATGTATTCCATCTAATAAGGACATTTTATAAATTTAAACGAGAATCTTCCTTCTAAATTCTCATTTACAAGTAGTTAAAAAAAGAGTATGATAAATAAAAATCGTGTTAAGGAGTGTCGTACGATGAGCGAAGCAAACCAAGAACGGTCTGCGCAAGAAATAGAACTGATCAAAGAACGTATTCTTGCTGCCTTGGAAATGGTGATCGATCCTGAATTAGGAATCGATATTGTCAACTTAGGCTTGATTTATGATATAGAATTCAATCCTGAAAACGGAGAAACAGTCATCAAAATGACGCTAACAACTATGGGCTGTCCACTAGCCGATATTTTAACAGAATCTATCCATGACGCATTGAAAGAAGTACCAGAAGTAACGAAAGCAGAAGTAAAACTTGTCTGGTATCCAGCATGGACGACCGATAAGATGAGCCGTTATGCACGGATTGCGTTGGGGATTCGTTAAGGATTCGTGTTGATTTAACAGCGTTTCTCACTCATTTAGTATGTAGTCTAAGCCGATTTTTCGGACTTCGGATACCAGATAAAATGAGGGTATTTTCGATACGGATACCATACCTAATGAGGAAACAAATTCTGAACTCTTTTATTAACTTTTAGAAAAAGTTGATAAGGGAGTTTTTGTTTTGCAAAATTTCAGGTTAGAGGAACTACTAGAAGAAATGTTATTCAATGAAAAATCCAGAGGAATCTCACAAAAGACGATAAAGAAGCATCAGAAGTTTTTGAAACTGTTTTTTGAATTTTTGAAAAAAGAGCAGATATACTTTATTGAAGACGTGACACCAAAAAGCATTCGGCAATTCATGTTGATGAAATTAGAAGAGGGATGTGCTGAAACATATGTGAATAGCCATCTAAGAAGCATCAGAGCGTATTTTAAGTATTGTGTAGATGAAGATTATATCCGCTACGATAGAAACCCCTGTATGCGTGTTAAGTGGGTAAAAGAGCGTAAGGTAATTATTCAGACATTTAATGATATGGAAATTAAAGAAATGTTGAAAGTAGCAAAGAAGTTAACTTTATTTAAACCTCAGAAAATGGATAAGCAACACACTGGCTATCAAACTAGATTCACGAATCAAAGAGATTATTTGCTCTTGCTTATTCTTGTAGATACAGGACTAAGAATCAATGAGGTAATGAACTTAAAAGATGTTCACATCACTAATAAGGAGTTATTCGTTGAAAATGGAAAAGGGAAAAAAGATAGGATTGTTCATTGCTCACCTTTGATTTACAAAGAATATATAAAATACAAGCGAGTAGCAAATTCCTTTTTTGAATATAATGAAATAGAGAATATAGACAATTATGTATTTTTAACAAGAGAAGGTAAACAATACAACTATATTTTAGCTGAACGAGCAATCATAAAAATTGGGAATCAGTGTGAAATTAGAAAATCTATTCGGGTAAGTCCACACAGTTTTCGACATTATTTTGCCCAAAAATTAGTGCGGAATGGAACTGATATTTATAGAATTCAGAAACTACTAGGACATGCTTCAATAAAAACAACGGAAGTTTATCTAAGAAGTTTAAATATTGAAGATGAAATTAGTAAAGCGGTAAATTTTTCACCATTGCAAACATTATAGAAGTCCAATTTTTAATAAAACTTGGTATACTAAATTTATAGAATTTGAAAGGTGATTTAAAGAATGAAAAATAATTGGATTAAGTTTTATGGCGAAAATGATTTATCAACTGGATTAGATTTAAGTAATGTAGAAACTTTTATCAATGACTTTATTTTAAACCCTATAATCAATACTCTTAATGAAGCAATTGAGATATATAATGTGTTAAAGTTTTTGGATTTGGGTTATTTTAAGGAAATGTCATCAGAAAAAATTTCTGAATGTAGAAAAAGTTCTCATCGACTATTAAACGAATATTTCGGTAAAGGAGAATTGTCAGAATACATAACAGAATATAGTGATTTACACTTTCAATATCAATCAGATTTTTGGGATATATTTGTTAGGTTCAAGGTAATAAAGAGGACAGAATATGTTGACTTCGAGAAAATTATTGATGAATATAAAATACCTATTCATTTATTATTAGAATATCAAAAAATATGTGAAAAGTATAAATTGTTTTTTAAGAAGAAACTATTGTCAAATCCTGTTTACTTTGAGTTTTTTCTTGATAAGTATGATTCTCCTAATATTAAAAACATTTATTTACCAGATAACTTATCTGATGAAGAAATAAATGACTGGGCTAGAAGATATTGTGAACTTGATGAAGCGAATATTAACTACTTAGAGCGAATTTCATATTGGAGCTTACATCATGAATATAAACTTGATTCAAGAATAATTTCAAAAGCAAGAAAGAAAAAAATAGAACAAACTGAAAAGACGATGTCCTTAAAAAATGGAGTATCTTGGAAAATGGCAGTAGGTCTTAAAGAAGGCTTAAAAACAGACTTTGAATTTGTGCAAGAAAGTTCTAGAGATTTGCAATTTTTGTTATCTAAAGATTGGATTGATGAGGAACATGATTACCCTACAATTTTGAATAATTTTATTTATTTTTTTGGTTTTTTTAACCATTTCTTTCAATTTTCTATGATTGATTCACCATATGAACATGGCGGTTTGTTAGAGATATTTCAAACTAAATCAAATTATGCTTATAATCAAACACTCATATCTGAATACCAAAACAATTTTTATAAGCTTTCTTTATTAGCATACTTTGATTATTTAACTTTCTTAAAAATTGATTTGGAAGAAGTTTTCGCTTTTTACTACAATGAACATTTAAAATCTGAGTATGGTTTTCCTGATTTTTTCTTTAATGCAAGTTCGAAAAGCTATACTTATTATGAAAGATGTAAACTGTTAATTCCAGAACTGGATAGTTTATTAAAACAATTTGATTTTGTTCAGAGATATGGTGAAATTGATTCTGATGTTTTCGAATTGGATTCAAAAATTACTAACTATCAGGAAATTAAATCATTGAGTGAAAAAAAATTTGTCTACTTTGATTCAAAAGAAAAGCTAAATTTTTGTAAATTAATCTTTAACAGCCAATCGAATTTATCATTCCCAGAAAAGAAAAAAGGTAGAAAGAATTTTTATGAGTATATTCAATATGGAATTTCGATTAATGACTTCTATGAGTATCAGAAGAAAGTGATAGATTCTCTTATAAAGGATAAAGTTTTGTATATTAATTTGGCTAACCAAATAAGATTTACAAATCCTACAAGTATAAGTTTTTATTATTTGTTGTGGGAGAAAGGTTATTTATCTACTCTATACCTGTCAGAATCAGATTTAAAAGTTATTGAGGAAGAAAATGTGAAAGGAAATGTTAAATATAGTAATACTTTATTTTCTAAACAAGAGAGTGATTATATTTCATATATAATGGATAATAAAAAATTTAGCAATGCATTGGCAATTCGAAACAAGATTACTCATGGTAGCTATGGGAAAAAACAAGACAGTGATTATAAGAGTTATTACTTGGAACTGCTTATGATTCTGATAATATTTACTGTTAGAATAAATGAAGAATTGGACTGTTACAAGAGTAATTAATCTTAAAATTATAGAATGACATTAGAAATTTATAAGTTGTATTTTAAATGTTCTACAAATTTGCAACCTCCAAATTATGATGCTATAAAGGTCCTTGTAAGGGATACTTTTGTAATTAGTATCCCTTGTCGATGCTGATTTATCAGCATCGAAACAGACTACAAAGATGATAAGGATACTTTAACTATTATTCAATGTAAAAGTATCCCTTTAGAACAGCATAGGAGGAGGCAAAATGACACGAAATATTATTAATGTAAAACCAATTAAGGACAAACAAGTGATGTTAGATTTTTTAACGGAATTGAAAAAAGGAAAACATGGAAAAAGAGACCATCTGATTTTTGTGATTGGTATTTATACAGGTTTACGAATTTCTGATATTTTGAATTTAAAAGTGTCTGATGTTCAAAATAAGACAACTGCAATTATTGTTGAGAAAAAGACAAATAAACAAAGAGAATTAAATCTATCCAATTTGACTAGTTTAATAATTGATTATTTAAATTCTTATCATGATGGACAATCTAATTGGTTATTTTATAGACCTTCTGACCACTCTAAACCGTTAGGAACCCATCAATACTATAAAGTCTTGCAAAGAGTCGCAAATGTTTTTGAATTGGATTATATTGGCACACACACGATGCGGAAGACGTTTGGTTATAAATACTATCGCCAATTTAAGGATATTCCCACATTAATGAAGATTTTGAATCATTCTAGTCAAGCAATCACGATTCGGTATATTGGGCTAGAAGAGGAAGAAATTCGAGCAAGTTTAGATAAGTTTAATCCTTTAGTTTAAATAGTAAAAAGCACAGTCTTTAAGATTGTGCTTTTTGTTTGTTCTTTTTTAGCTGAACAGTATTGAATTTCTTTTTATTCTGTTGGCTTTTAATATAAAGGTGGTGTGCAGTATTTAATTCGATTGTATCAGAAGAAAAGTAAAAAGTATTCTTAGATTTTGAATTCTTAGCTAGAACATAAAAGAAGTCCATTATTGAGCTAATTCGTTTTAGTTCATATTGCCTATTTTGAATTTTATCAAAATAACAAATTCTATTTTCAGATTCAATGTAGAGTAAGATATCATCGCGAATATAGTAAGTATTTCCAGCGATTTTTTTATAAGAAAAATCATCGAGTTTTGCTTCCAGTATAGGAATATATTCGATATTGGGAATAGATAGAATTTCAACCGCATCTAAAGAATTTGTATGATAATGAGAGTCAAGTTTATTAGTAATATTTGAAATTTTGACTGGAAATTTAGTTAGTATATTTTTTAGAAATTCTAAATACCAATTCATGTCTTCTTTGGAAATTAATTGATTGTATCGCACATTTGCAATTTGTTTTAATTGTTCGTTCGTTTTGAAGTTAATTTTGCCTGTGGCATAAGCTGAAAGATAAACTTCCTTATAGTTGTTATCTTTTGTGATAATTTGAATAGTTTCAGTAAACATAGCATAGTCAACAAGCTTTTGAATAATGTTGGCTTGACTATCTAATAGGCTTAAATTCTTAGAATCAAAATGGTTCGTATAAAAGAAATATTTTCCCAATTTTTGTTTCGTAATCATTTTGTTTTTTTCAAGGGTTTTTAATCGACTTTCTAAACTGATTCGATTGCACTGAAGCATTTTCAGTAGGGTGGATTCATAGATGCCATCTGAGTTATTTATTATCTGAAATAATTCTTCTGTGTCAATTGCTCGTTTGTTTACAAATTGTGTTGTCATGTTCACTCCCTCCAATAGTAATTTTGTATAATTGATAATATATTATATTTAGTAAACTTAATTGTTCATTCTCTAAACTATCCCTTAAAACTATCCATTCAATTTGCTGATTGTAAGTTAGTAGAAAATTAGGATAATTGTAAGGAGCAGCCAGTTAGAAAAAATTCACGGAGGTTTCCATTCAATTTTTTCAAAATCCTTTCAAATTTCCTGTAGTTTTAAAAAAGTTCTCACGAAAGTTCTCAAAAAGTTCTCATCTGCTTTTCTTAAAAAATGCCTTATGTAGGGTCAGTGAAGGGTTTATGAAGCCTATCATTTTTATGAATGTAGGGTTTATGAAGGGAGGTAAGTTAATAAAAAAGAGCGTTCAATTCCTAAAAGTATCCCACAAGAGTATCCCAAATTTATAAGTATCCTAACCCTACTTCACCCCTTAATTATATCATCCTAAAACAGATGATGGAAATTTGAATCTTGTCTTTAAAATTGTTGACAAAAAAACTCTCTAATAAAATTATTAGAGAGAAATCAAGTATTAATTGAGTATTATTACCTGTAAAGTATATACTGTTTTTCCACCATGAACATTGATGTATTTCATCTTAATTGTATTTACTTCACCGATTTTTAGTTTTAATCCTTTATTTATTCCCCAGCTTACATTTGAAGAATTCGCTTTACCTAAGTATATTTCTTTTTCTCCGTTAATACTTATATATGCTTCACGTGTCTTGTTTGTTCCAAATCCTTTATCAATAGCATCTTGTTTTACAGCAACATTAATGTCGGAAATACTATCAACAAGAACATATCCATTCTCTATTGTAGGTATTCCATTTGATGCTTGGCTTAGTTTAATTGTTCTTATTTCTGTATTATCTGGTGTCCAAATGATAGGTCCCCAATTCGCTCCTTTAAACCAAATATTAAAATAACCTTTAACTTCAAAAGAATTGTTAAATTTTCTCATACATTTACTATTATTAGTATCTAATAGATTGGTGTTCTCATCTATTTGTTCAAAAGAATCACAATATATTGTCGATAAGCTGGGTTTTAAAGTATTTCTAAATAATAAATAACTAATAGCTATAAAAATACCCAATATAATTATTGCAACAACTATAAATAGTCCTTGACTTGTTCCATTTGTCATAAAAAATGACCTCCTTCTTGTTATTTTATTGTAGTATAAATTATAGCAAGTACCTATCAGAAATCAATTTTATAGAACAGGATAATTTCTGTAAAAAAGCGTTTTTGTTAGAATAATAAAGTGTTTAAAGGGAAATAATAGAAAAGTAAAGGAGGATTAATTCGCTGGACATTTGTTATTTTTGATGCAATAATAAATGTATACCTTGATGAAATACACCATTGTCATATAAATAGATACAATATTGGATAATTGTATTCCCTCTATATGATAGAAAATCCCTAATTTGCTCTAGTATCCATTTTTTATGTGATACTAGGGTATTTTTGTATGGAAAATAAACAATTAAAATAAAGAAAGAAGGGAGGTTTTGCAGGATGACAAATAAAGTCATTGGATATATCAGAACAAGTACTAGCTCACAAGATTTAGGATTAGAAGTCCAGAAAAAGGCGTTAGAGCGGTATAAACCAGATATTATTTATTCTGAAAAAGTAAGTGGAAGAAAAGAGAAGCGAACAGAGCTTGAAAAAGCGTTAGAAAATTTAGATACAGGAGATACTTTACTTATCTATAATTTAGCTCGTTTAAGTAGGTCGAGCAAGCAGTTAGTGAATCTAATGTCAGAATTAAATGCAAAAGGTATTCATCTGAAAAGCATTCAAGAGAGTGTAGACACGAAAACAGCGACCGGAAGACTATTTTTTACCGTTTTAGCGGCTATTGCAGAATTTGAAGCAGAAAATATCAGTATCCGAACAAAAGAAGCCTTAGCGAATTCAAACAAGAAACTTGGGAGACCTAAAGTAAAAAATAACACGAAAAAGAAAGTTTTAAAGTTATATCAGAATAAAGAATTGTCACTAAATGAAATTGCTGAAAAATGTGGTGTTAGTGTGAAAACGGTCTATAATTTAGCTAAAAGTGAAGGTTTGTCAAGAAAATAGTACTTGCTATTTTAATGGACAAACGATAAAATTTAGTAGTATAACAGGGCAATTAATCGGTACAAAACCAAGGTTTTTTACCGATAATTTATTAAAAAAATAACTGACAGACAAAGACGAGTGTATCAATGTTTTAAAGATTGATAGATTGGTCTTTTTTTTATGCAGAAAAAACCTTGGATTTTTACGTCATTAAAAAGCTAGAAAGGATTGAAAAAATGGCACTTAAAGGTGGACGTATTTTTCAGGAAATGATAGAAGTACCTGACGAGAAGGAAAAAGGGTGTGGATGCATTGGTTGGATAGTATTATTAGTGTTTGCTATAACAATTCTGATACATGTGTTAGATTTTGTTTTCCAACATTTGTTTATTTCCTTTTTATTTGTCGCTGGAATAGTATTTGTGATTAGTTTATTTAATAAAAAATAACAGGAGAGGTGAATAAAATGAAAAAATGGGTAAAAATGACAAGTCTTGGCTTGTTATCATTTAGTGTGTTAGGTGCGTGTGGGAAAGAGCAAGATACTAAAGACAGTATAGAAGTTCAATCATCCACAGTAGAATCAACAACCCATACTAAAGAAAAAGAATCAATTATTCAATCAAAAACAGCGACAGATTACGATACGATTTATGTTCAAAATGAACTAGTAATCGGTCAAACTGGAGATGAAAGTTCGTATAATTGGACAATTTGCGATACATCATTAAATGAAAAAAATTCTATTTTAAATGCTGATATGAAAAGAGATGAACTTGCCCATTCATTGAAAACTGAAATGGATGTAATTTTAGGAAAAGAAGTTCCAATAGAAGATGAAAATGAAATATTATCTACTTATTTAGATGAAAATGGTGATTTGAAAGGGATTCGGTTAGGAGAACGAACAGTTGATAATCCTACATCTCTTAATACACTAACTTCTGGGAAATATGGAATAATTCCCTATCGTTTTTCTTCAAGAGTTACTGTAGATTATTTAGCAAATGATTATAGAGAAAAAGGGTTTTATACGGCTTATGGTAGTATGTCAGGCGATATAAATAAAAATGGCTATTTCACACTACTTGACCAAATGAATGATAGCAAGACAGGTAATGATACTTCTGTTCAGATTTATGATGCAAAATTGAAAGACAGTGGTGATAACCGTAGTGGTGAAAAAGATATAGCCACTAAAACAATCAATACAGTCAAATTAGATACAGCAACAAATATAAACGATAAAAATCGTCTATTTATCAGACAGTATACAAGTGGTTTAGTTGATGACCCTGCGATTTGGACGTTTTATGACTTGAATTCTGGTACGAGTTACAATTATCCATCAAATATAGAAATTGTTAAATTTGTTGACTATGGCATTGAAACACCAATTGGTGACGGCGAATTTTTAGGAGATATTGGTGAAGCAGAAAACTATATTTTTGAAGATTTAAATGAAAAAGTAACACCTGATGGCTCGACCCCATCTAGTATTGATTTTACACCAAGAAAAAAAGGGATTATTTCATCCGATGGAACAGTAATAAAAGAACCGTTTGCCTTTGAAATTAAGAAACCGAACATCAATGGAATTGCTCCATATAAACTAGAAAAAGAGGACAAGTATGGATTAATAAACGTAAATACTGGTGAAATTATCAAAGAACCATTTGCCCATACTATTCAACAATATAACGACAATGGATTATCAGCAATGACAGAATCTGAAGATGGGAAGTATAGCATTATTGATGAAAAAGGGAATATATTAGAAGAAACAGAATATATTTATATATCACAGCTAACTAATGATAATCTAGCAAGTTATCGAGAAGAAGCAAATGAAAGTTTAGGTGTGTTAAAAATTAATGGATAATTTAGTTCAGAAAAAATATATCCTTCATAAAGTGAAAACTACTTTTTTTAAAGCAAATATGACAATTTCACAGTTAGTCGTAAATAGTGTAGCCAATGAATTATATAAAGAGTTCAAGAAGTGTTCAGAGAAAGAGCAGGAACGTTTATTAGTATCTGATGAACTTGTGAAGTTACTTTGGGATAAACATGTGATAACAAAAGAAAAAGAATTATTAAAAGAGATATGATTTTATTCATGTCTCTTTTTTTGTAAAAAAATATCTTAAAATTTTTGTAAAAAGTCACTTAAAAAACGACCCTCGAAAAAGTCAATAAAATCAATACTTTTCTATTTGTTGACAAAATTTATATATTGTTGTTATATCAACGTTTTAAAACACTATTTTTGAAAAAACACCTCTCAAACGATACGAAAAAATTTTTGTGGGTAATTCTACGCTTAAATGAATCTGAGAGGTGTTTTTTAGTATGTAGATATACTTAAAATTTGAATAAACCTTGATATATCAAGGTTATTAAGTTGTTTTTATCTATTTAAGAAAGTCGTAGAAAAATGGGTTGTTATAAAAGACGATTTTTAATAAAAATACACTAATTATTTTTTATTGTCCGAATACGATATTCATCCTTGACTTCAGTTAAAGAATGATGATATAGTCCGGCAGCAATGATTAATAAAATAATTTATGGAGGACAACTATATGACTTCAAAAAAACTAACGAAAGAAGAATTAATTGAAAAACAAGAAAAAGTAAAAACTTGGTTGAATGTTTTAGATAAAATCTATGGAGTGAAAATGACCGTTTTTTCTAAAGCAATTGGTATCCACAATCAGAACCTACATAATTTTAGGAAGGGAAAGCGTAGATTGACAGAAGAAAAAACGATATTATTAGAGAAAGTGATTGTGATGAAGTATGGTAGATTGCTAATGTTGGAGGATAGTGAGTATGAAAGTGTATTTAAGTAATATTTTAAATAAAGAAAAACCAGACCAATACAAAGTAAAGAAGATTTCTAATACTATTTTAAATAATCTAAGACAAATGACTATTCAAGAGTTTGCGGAAGAATTGTCTGTAAATGGAAAAACCGTTGTGTTAGCGGAGTTATCAGAGAATAAGTTATCAAAAATGACACCAATAGTAGGACAAGAAGTTGTAATGTTAGATTTTGATAACAAGGATGAGAATAATTTATATACGATTGAAGATTTAGAAGCCGATTCTTTTATGCAGGAAAATGCTAGTTTTATCTATCGAACATTCAGTGACTTGTTCTCTGAAGTTGATAAATTTAGAGTGGTTTTTCATTTAGACAAATTAGTGTCTGAGAACCAAGAGATAGAACAAATTTATCAGGCTTTATTTAAAAAATATCCGCAAGCAGATAGTAGTGTTGGTCAAACAAGTAGGCTATTTTTTGGAAGTAATAGTGGCTATGAAGTCATAGATTGGGATAATCGGTTAGATACTAAGAGCCTACTTATTGATGAAAAGGTGGTAGATTCAAATAGTTTAGAAGTATTAAGTGGGGAAATGTTGAATGAAAATACACCAATTTATTTATTGCTAAAGTATAAAAGGTATGATTTAGTTAAGCAAAAACTCGGTAATGAACACAGCAATATTTTTCCTGATGATATTACAGCTTCTAATTATTTTAAAACAAGAGATATGCGAGAGTTTTTAGAAATATCTGATGAAAATCCATTCTATGATATTTTTCATGAAGAGGATAACCCAAGTGCAAGTGTCTATTTTGCAAAAGATATTCAAATTTATATGTATAAATGTTTTAGTGAGAGCAATCCATTTCATGGAGATATTGTAAAAGTACTAAAGGAATATTTAGGGTTTCGTTCCTTTTCTGAAGTGATGGATTTATTAATTGAAGTTACTAATAGTGAAATAAGTTATTTAAGTGAAATAGGTCAGGCTAAAAGAGATTATAATGATTTAAGAGACCAATTGAGATATAAACAGTTGAAAAATAATTATCCAGAGGTTTATAGTTATTTAAATCGTTATGAAGATGAAGTGATTGAAATAATGGATATTATGTTCGACTTTACTTATCTAGATAAAACCACAGGGAAGCTACAATATTTGAACTATTTATCTTTAGACAGAATCACAAAATATGTCAATGATAGGCTACACAAGAAGAATTCTAAAACTAAAATTTCTAACATAATGAACCTAATCATAGTAATGGAAATGGTTACAAAACTTCCTCCATCAGAGCTGCCTAAAGAATTAAAAGAAAAATTGATTGATAAACAACAAAGTGATTCACAACAGATTAGAACTAGCAATGTCTATAAGCCAAATATTGATTTAGCACATGTTTATGAAATAGCAAAAAAACTTAAAAGAAATAATGTAACGATTAATAGCCTTGGTTTTGAAGTCGTATATAGACTTTTTGGATTAGAGAAAGCTAAACAAGATTTTCCGCAAGCTTATAGTCCTTTAGAAGATAGAAATTTGATTGTAATGAGCGAGAAGGATTCCAACTTACCTAAGAAAAATGTTGACTTTGAAAATTTAGTAGTCAAAATTCTTTTCAGAGAACTCAAGAAGAAAGGCTATATATTTGAAGAGACACTAATAAAATTAGTAACAGAAAAGTTGAAAAATATTGAATCTAAGAAAAAGAATAAGGTAAATGGTTCAAAAATAAAAAAGAGTATAAGTGAACAAAGCACCAAACAACAATATGTAAAAGTCAGAGCTGATATTATTAATAAATATGATTTATCAAGACATAGAAATAATGTTGAGACAAATACTCTTTTGAAAGTAAAAGGTAAATTTAGTTCTAAAGTAATTATTTATAAAAATAATTGAAGATAAGACTAGAAACTCTGGAATGTTTAATCAAAAGTTTATGATGAATCATCAATGAATAATTCTTTAAAAATTATATAGAAAAATCTTTTTGAAAAAACAGGTTCATAAAGTTCAGAAAAACTAGGTATTTCTTTAAGGTCGTTTTTTAGGTATATATTAGTATATTCTTATATATACTTAAAAAACGACTTGTACTTTTTTCCCAGAAAAACTGATTTTTTTAAAGATATTTTTTTTAAAATTAGATATTTTTCTATAATAATCTATACCTAAAAAACGACATGCAAGTTTTGCCTAGTTTTATTGACTTTTAAGCATCTATTTTTTTAATTTTTATTTTTTGTATCTTAAAACATTAATAAATCGGTGGTTTCACCACCGTATCAAATAGAGATGCTAACTTTAGTAAAATAGCTAAAATTTGCTACCTAGAACTGTGTAATCTTTAGGAATTAAAGAGAAGGATTTATCTAAGAATGTTATATATAAAATGAATTAGCATGTTAGACAGGTAGTGTTTCTATCTGTCTTTTCTAATAGAAATCATTGATAATAAAGGACTATTTCTATATATTAAGAATATTATCTCTTTTTGTATCAATTCAAAATTGCGTATTGAACAAGAAAAATACGTATAGTTTATCCCTAGAAATACTGACGAAATTGATAGAAATCATTAGATACCTCTAGAGGTATCAAACGATGAGGCTAATAAAACTAGGGGTAAACTATCTGTTTTCGCACATATAAATACGCAAAAAATTATTTACACTTGATAATTGTGTGATGTAAATAGCTGTAAAACGTTGATATATCAGTATTTATATTTTATGGTGACAGCAAGATTCATCTTGCTTACTTAAAAGCACTGTCTAGGTTTAGTAAAATAGCTAAAATTTACTCTCTATTAGTGATTATGTATTTTTATATATAACAAAATTCTATGTTTATTTCTTTTTGTTTTACTAAATAAAAGTACTTGAAAAATCTATATGAACCTCTATCTAACAAGGATATACATAATAGTATATAAAATGAAGCAATGGAGTTTCTAAATAATAAAATAACTCGTAATGTGCTTTAAATAGTCTGTGTTATCTCTAAAGAGCGTTGAAAATTATTTTCGATAAATTATACGTAAAAATTTAAAACGTCTTAGAACGCAAAATAAGCAGCATAGAATCGATTGTAGAAATCTATAAAATATTTTTGAACTTTTAAATAGTAAAATGACTTTGTGGATATTATTTTAAATCATAATCTGACGGCAAGATAAAAATTTTACTTGTACCAGTTTTAGAATTTGAAAAATTATATGTAAAAATTGATATATAAACGTTTAAGCATAGTTTAGGTAAATCTTCGATACAAAAAACACCTTTCAGATAACTTTAAGCGTAGAATTACCCACAAATTTTTCTTCGTGTCGTCTGAGAGGTGTTTTTTGAAAAATAGATATAAAAATCGTTGATATTACAATAATATGTGATTTCTGTCAACAAGTATAAAACTATTGATTTTACTGGCTTTTTTGAAGGTCGATTTTTAAGTGCTTTTATCTAAAATTTGATGTCTAGAATTACATATATAGCGAGATAGTAGTACTTGTTTTATAAAATAGATGAGTGTACTTACTTATGCTATAATCTTTATGGACAAATTAAATTTAAAATCAAGCAATATGAAGATATTATAATACATGGAGGAGCAAATCTATGAAAAGAATTGACATTATAAATAAAATTGGGAATAAATTCCATTCAGGGAATACTGAAACAGGAGAATACAGCTATGCGAAAGCTTTAAAATCAATTGGGAAAGATATTAAAGAGTATCAAAGATGTAAGACAGGGACTAAACATCAGTATTTAGATATTCGTTTTGAGAACGAGAGATTGGTAGTTTTAGTAGAGTGTAAAAGTAAGTTTTCTAGATGGAGCAAAGAGAAAATACAGAATCAGTTACAAGACTATGTGCGTTACGAGAAAGCATACTCAGATAAAAAGATTGTTGCTATTTTAGCAGAAACCGATGGAGATGAAGTCTGGACTTGGTTTGGTCAGTCTGTAATCATTGATGATGAACATATGAAGACCTCTGAAACTACAATCAAAACTTTTGAAGAATATGAAGAGCTTTGCTTTGGAAAAGTTAATGATAAAATAAAAGTAGTAGATTCAATTAAAACATTAAATGAAATGTTACATTCTGATGGTATATCTGAAAAAATAAGAAGTCAATTTGTAGGGACTTGTTTGTTAGCTTTAAAAAATGGACTAGTTTATAGAGATATTCAGGAAAGTATTGACCCAGATACGGGTGCAACATTAAGCCCACAACAGGTTGTGTTAAACAATATTAGAAATGTTTTAGAAGGCTTGTTGTCTAGAGGTGGTGGAATAAATAAGCTAAGTAAATTGGCGATATTGAACAATAAAGTATTAGATAATCAAGATGTAATTAATCTGAGTTATCAAGAGTTAAAATTGATTTTAGAATTTATTGATACAAATGTTGTTCCTTATATAAATGATAAAAATACTGCTGGTCAAGATTTGTTAAATTTATTTTTTACAACGTTTAATAAGTATGTTGGTAAAGCAGATAAAAACCAAGCGTTTACCCCTGACCACATCTGTGATTTTATGAGTAAGGTTTTAGAGGTCAATAAACATTCTAGGATTTTAGACCCTTGTTGTGGAAGTGGTGCTTTTTTAGTTCGTGCGATGACAGATGCTATGGATGATTGTGAGACTGAAGAAGAACGTGAAATTGTTAAAAGAAGTCAGATTTACGGGATTGAGTATGAAGAAGGGGCTTTTGGATTAGCTTCTACCAATATGTTAATTCATGGCGATGGAAATTCGAATATTAATCAAGATTCCATGTTTAATAGAGGTGAATGGATTAAAGAAAATAATATAGATATAGTTTTAATGAATCCACCATACAATGCTACGAAAAAACATTGTGACCCTGAATATACTAAAACATGGGCTAGCAACACGAAACAAGACCCTTCAAAAGGGTTACATTTTGTTGAATGGGTAGCTAGGTATATCTCTCCAAAAAGGTAAAATAGCTGTTTTATTACCTATGCAGACAGCCATAGGTAATAGCAGTGAGATTAAATCATTTAAGAAAAAGTTACTAGATAAATACACTCTAGAAGCAGTTTTCTCTTTGCCAAATGAAATGTTTTATCCAGGAGCGTCTGCTGTTGCATGTTGTATGGTTTTTGATTTGTCTCAACGTCATGAAAAAGCAAATAGAGATACTTTTTTTGGTTATTATAAAGATGATAATTTTATTAAAAGAAAAGGTTTAGGAAGAATTGAAAAAGAAGATGAGTTAGGAAATAGCTTGTGGGAGCAGACTAAAAAAAATTAATTAGAATTGTATCGAAATAAACGAGAAGTTGCTGGATTGTCTGTGATGCAAAAAGTTTCTTATGATGATGAATGGTTAGCAGAAGCATATATGGAAACAGATTACACAAATTTGAATGATAGTGATTTTCAACAAACAATTAACGAATATCTATCGTACTTGATTAAGGAGCGATAATTTATGATTGGTACAGATACAAAAAATTGGAAACTTTTTGAGTTTAATAAAATTTTTGAAATAAAAAAAGGATTTTATAATAAAAAGCCAGAAGCAAGTGGAGAAGGGAAAATTCCATTTATAGGGGCATCTGATAAAAATCATGGTATTACTGAGTATTATACTTATGAAGAAATAGAGAGTACATCTAAAACTGGGGTTGGAAATAACGCATCAGTGGAGGAAAAAATATTTAAACCTAATGCAATTTGTGTAACTAATAATGGTTCTGTTGGATATGCTTACTATATTGAACAAGAATTTACCTGTTCCCATGATGTTAATCCTTTATATTTAAAAAATGGTGAATTTAATTACTTCACGGGAATGTTTGTATCTTCTATAATCATGAAAGATAGATATAGATGGGGATACGGTAGGAAGTGGCGTCCTATACGTATGGCAAATTCTAAAATCAAATTACCAGTTGTAATGAGGAGTGGAAATTTTGTTTTGGATGATAAACATACTTATTCTAACGATGGCTATATACCCGATTGGGACTATATGGAGTCGTATATCAAGTCGTTGGATTATAAGATACCTGAAACCGGTAATACAAGCATACCATATGAATTAAATACAAGCGATTGGCAGGAATTTTTATTAATAGATTTATTTTACACAAGTATGGGGAATGGTATCGATGCAATAAACACTACTAATACTATGCCTAAGTATAAATATGTTACAAGAAATAGAAATAACAATGGTATTGTTGATGTTGTCGATAAAATAGAAGGGGAAGTTCCTTTTGACTCGGGGGACATGACGCTAGCATTGGGAGGGAGTTATTTAGGAAGTTGTTTCGTTCAAAACGCCCCTTTTTACACTGCACAAAATGTTGGTGTTTTAAAGTCTAAAGTAAAACTTTCTATATATGCAAAATTATTTATAGCTACGATAATTAGGCATGAGTGTCGAGTAAAGTATCAAGCTTTTGGTAGAGAGTTAAATTCTCATTTTAGAAGAGATTTTGTTCTGAAATTACCAGCTCTAAAAGATGGTTATGGGAATTTTATTCTTGATGAAGATAAAAAATTTTCGTCTAAAGGCTATATACCTGATTGGAATTTTATGGAAAAATATATTCAGTTGTTTCCAAATGGCGATTTAATATAAATTAGAAAATTGTTATGATGAAATAAGATTTGGAATTAAAAAGAATCAAAGAGAGTGTGATATCCTTTTTTTGATTCTTTTCCTTTTTGTAAATATAGTATTTTGACTTTCAATTGTATAGTGAATTACCTGTAATTATTATCTTAGATTCATGTAATAATTTAGTTGCTGAATAGGAGCTATAGTAAACTACCTGTTTTCACACATAGCTTTACGCAAAAACTTATTTACATTTGATAATTGTGTGATAAAAACAGCTGTAAAATAGTGATATATCAGGATTTGGATTTTTAAGTTGCATCTTGCTTACCCGACAGTAAGTAACATAGATGAAATTTGCGGTCTAGAATTTAAAGATATAACAAAATAGTTATATTTAGACGCCAATTGATTTTTAAATATTTAATTTAAAATAAATTCTACAATCATCATTAGAACAAGAATATATAATTAAGTTTTTGATTAGTAAAATAACTAATGTAGATGGGATTTTGAATAGTTTATATTTATTCCTGATAGTGTTTGAAATCATTTTCGATAAATTTATACATAAAAAACCAAAACGTCTTTAAACACCAAACAAGCAGCATAGAATCGTTTTTAGAAATCTATAAAATATTTTTAAACTTTTGAATGTTAAAATGGATTTGTAGATATTATTTTAAATCATAGTCTGATGGGAAGCTAAAAAATTTAACTTGTACCAGTTTTATAATTTGAAAAACTATATGTATACATTGATATATATACGTTTAAGTATAGTTTAGGGAAATCTTCGATACAAAAAACATCTCTCTGATGAAAGTTAGTGATTAATTCCCCATAAAATTTTTTCGTTGCATATGACAGGTGTTTTTGAAGAATACATTAAAAAGCCATTGATATTATAGCAATCTATTAATTTTGTCAACGAGTATAAAATTATTGATTTACAGGCTTTTTTGAAGGTCGATTTTTAAGTGGATTTTATTTAAAATTTGGAGATAGAAATAGGAGTATTTCAGTTTTGAATTTTCCATGTATAATAAAATTGTTTTTAGCATAAAGTGAATTTTTGCATATCTGAAAGGAATATACTTGGTAAAATATATCCAATTATCATATAATTGATTTGTAGGTTTTTCAATTTAGGATGTGAAAATTGTGAAGAAAAATGATTCTGGAAAGGAGAAGAAGGTAACAAAGCAACAGAAAAAAATACAAGATGCGTTTGATAATAATCGTAAGGTAGAAGTTATTCCTGCAAAAATATCTGATTCGCATATCCAGAAGAAAAGAGTAGCTGCATATTGCAGAGTAAGCACGTATGCAGAATCCCAATCGGGGAGTTTCGAGCTACAAATACAATCGTATAAAGAGAAAATTAGGTTGAATCCTGAATGGAAACTAGTTGATATTTATGCGGATAGAGGAGCATCGGGTACCACTATCAAAAAAAGAGAACAATTCAATCGTATGTTAAATGATTGCCGATTGAATAAGATTGATTTGATTATTGTGAAAAGTATTAGTCGATTCTCAAGAAATGTATTAGATTTTATTTCAATTTACAGGGAATTGAAAGCGTTAACTAATCCTGTAGGAGTATATATTGAAGATTTGAATATAAATACTTTAGATACTACTAGTGAAACATTATTATTAATGTTAAGTGTAGTAGCACAAGCAGAGAGTGAACAGAAGAGTGAAGCTATTACATGGTCTATTATTGAACGATTTAAAAAAGGATTACCTATAATTCCCACACATAACTTCTTAGGATTTACTAAAGATAGATTTGGTAAGGTTGTTATTGAGGAATCAGAAGCTGAAATAGTTCGTTTTATCTATAAAAATTTTCTTGAAGGAGTTCGGGCTGTTGATATAGCAAGTCTTTTGAATGAAGCGAATATACCAACTGTAGCAGGCAATAAGTGGAAATCTTCATCGATTTATCGTGTGTTAAGAAATGAGAAGTATTTTGGCTTAGTTATTATGCAAAAGACTTTCACTGTAGATTGTTTTTCACACAAGAAAAAAATCAATCGTGGTGAGAAACCTCAGTATTTATTAAGAAATGGATTGCCTGCTATTGTATCTGAAGAAGATTGGGATTTGGTTCAAGAATTATTGTTAAATCCAAGAAAGGGATTCAAAAATAAAACTGTCAAAAATATTGAAAAACCTAAAACTTTTGTTTCTACTATTAAATCAGGGTTATTTAAAGGATTTATTGTGATTGATGCTAAATGGTCAAAAGAGGAAGTTGTTGAAGCATTGTCGAAAGGAGAACACCAATAATGAGTAAAATAAATTTTGACGATTACAGTTTTGAAGTAATCAGTGTTGAAACTACAGGAAGTTATTTGTTGACCCTTAATAAAAATTCTTTAACGTTTGACAAATCAATTGCAGAAGCTTTAGGTTATACAAGTCATGTAAAACCACTTTTAGATAGAGAAAATAAGGTATTTGCTATTCAAGCATGTAAAGCAAATTCTCTAAAGTCTATTCCGTTTTCAAAACCTGAAAGTCAACAAAAAGGAAGTATCAAGATGCAATATGGTGCAATAAGAAATATTCTTCGGTCGTTAATGGGTGACCAATGGAAAGAAGAGATGAGGTATCAATTTAAAGGAGATTTAATACCTGATAAAAAAGCAATGATTTTTGAGCTAGAAAAGTTTGAAGAACTATTACCATTTATTCCTAGGAATATAAAATAAATAAGATTTCTTATTGAGTTAAAAAATCTATCCCATTAAAGACTGGGTTTTTTATATCCCAAAAAATTAGGGAACTGTTATAATCAGATAGAATATTTAGTGAAAAAAACTTTACTTTTCCTAAGAGTGCCAATCAATCTGTGATAAATAAATGATATGTACTTTTGAATCTAAGTATAATGTGTTTTACGTATGCAATAAAAGTCTTTTTGAGTTGTTTAATGGATAAAAAAATAATAAAGGAGGCTGACATGAATATCCAAAGAGCATTAATTGAGCTAACGATAAATGGCGTAGTTACGTGCGAACAGCTTGCCTATTTTTATGATGATTATCATGGAGATAGAGAATTTTCAGATGCTGTTAATTTCCTGAGCGGAAGTATTGTAATAGATATGGCTCAATTAAAGAATGAATTGTATGCTTCTGAAGATTCACATGTATTAGGGGCTGTAGAATACATGCAAAAGCATTATCCTTCAGCAGTTTTATTAATCAATTTAATTCCTAAAGATAAGAGAAAGTTCATTCATTGAAATATGATTCGTTAATTTAAAACTGTATCTTTGTTATAAACAGGTGAATAATTAGTGGCGATTTTGGGTTGTTTTTATGGAGATGTATCTAAGCATATTTTTAATGTTGAATTATTTATTTTTTTAAAAAATTTTACTGGACTACAGATAAGATGCGTAGAAAAGTCCTCATTGAGTATGTAGTCCAAGCCATTTTAAGGGACAATTCAACCATTTTTTGAGGTATAATAAACCTACAAAAGTTAATAAAAAGAACAGAATTTTGGCTTCTAAGATGCACTGGAATCGATGAGATACTATCGCTTTAATGCAGGAAAAAGCGATAGAAATGCTGATATAACAGCACTTGACCTTAACAACTATGGGCTGTCCATTAGCAGATATTTTAACAGAATCTATCCATGACGCATTAAAAGAAGTGCCAGAAGTAACGAAAGCAGAAGTCAAACTAGTCTGGTATCCAGCATGGACGACCGATAAGATGAGCCGTTATGCACGGATTGCGTTGGGGATTCGATAGGGATCTTGACTGACTAGCTATGAGAAGCAAATAGTAAAAACAAAAAACCTTTTATCCTTTCTAGAAGAAAAGAGATAAGAGGTTTTTTTGTTTATAAAATTTTGTCTGCTATATTAGAAGTTAATCAAATAAATGTGTTCTATTGATAAAGGACATTCAAATCTCTTTTCTTTTGCCATCCATATTTTTTACATCAATTTGATTTTCGTATAGTATTCTTTCTCATCTTCACGATAAATCGTGGCCCCATTTTTTTGCTGCGCCTTAAGACTGCCAAGATTTTTTTTATTTACAGACAAAAGTGCCTCATCGATGCCGATTTTTTTTGCCTCTTGTAGTACTAATGCTAAACCTTGTGTTGCATATCCTTTTTTACGATAGTCAGGGGAGATGCCGTAACCGATATGGCCAGCGCCGTTTCTTAATGATTCGTTCAGTTTATGGCGCAGATTAAAAATTCCTACATACTCATGTCCATCATTTTCCAAAATAAAGACGGTTGCGGGAACGTAATTCTCAGGAAGATCAATACCTAAAGAAGTGTTTTCGCATTTTTTTACATAATCTAAAAATTCAGCAAGTGTATAGCCATAAGCACTGTTGATAAATCCATTCTCGTTTGGTCCGAAGCTAGTTTGCAGCCGATAAGCTTTCTCCAAATCTGCTTCCCATAGTTTGATCAATTTCATCGAATCCGCCTCTTCCTAAGTAAACATATTTTTTCTACTATAGCACTATTTTGGCGAATAGCCATTCTTATTTTTATTTTTTTGTGATGTATCGTATTAAGAATAATTTAACAAAATAAATGATTGCAGATTTTTGTTATTTATTGTATTGTTTTTATAATAGATGAATCCTCGTTATCTTTTAAAAATGATCTTATTGATTGATATTGAAAGTTCAAGATAAATTGAATTTTTAATAAATGTGTTATTTAAAGTTTTTTCGTCCGTTGCTTATGATCACTAGAAAGGAGATCTCGTGAACTACTTTAGCGGTTATAAAAGAATTCCAGAAGGATGGCGGCAAACAGAAGCAAAAAATGATCAGTATCAAAATGAAAGAAGAAGACAGTTGTTGGAGAAAATGCAGCAAAAACAGCTGAATCGAGAGAAAAAGAAGAACAAAGAAACGAAGAAAAAGCAGCAAAATAAAATAGCTACCGATCCCAGAATCGTTCGTTTAAACAATGAAATGAATCAATTGAAGCAAGAATTGAGTAAAGCAAAAAAACAAGTAGCTACTGTGAGCAAGAAAAGAAGAGAGGACAAGAAACACATCAGAGAGCTGTCACAGCAACTCGAACGACAGCACCAACAAGCAAAAGTAGAAAAAGAAGAGATGAGACAAAAAGCCATCGAACAGCAGAGGAAAACAGAACTATTGTATCAAAAATTAGAAGAAGTGGGCTGGGATACAGATAATCACGCACTTCAGGAACTCCAAAAACGTAACCAGATCATCATTTATTTGCTGCAAAAAAATAGCCAAATGCAACATTATCTAGAGAGAATACATAAAGCGTCAGATTTATTAAAGAAAAGAAATGATCGACTGAACAAGAAATTAGAAAAGCTTTCAAATAGAAATGCTACGTATCTGAAAATCATGGAGAAGAAAAAACAAGAACTGCAACAGTTGTATAAAGTCAACCAGCGACAAACAGAACAATTAGCAAAGAAAAAACAAAACTTCGTACAAGCAGCTCCTCAAGATCTGATCCATGCATTGATCCAACAGTTAGATACCCAATCATTTTATAAGTTCAATCAGCTGAACAAGCTGTTCAATAGGTATCAATGGATCTTTGAACAACAAGCGAATAATTTGCAGTATCAAGAAACAAATATTTTTTATGGTTTTGTAGAAATAGAAGAGGACAACATTTATTTCTATGAGGTCAATACGGAGCAAAGAAGACCACTGATAGTAGAAGAGAGCTTTAAACGCAAAGATCTTTTAACAGATGGCATAGCAGTACGAGTACATCAAAAAATAGTAGACGGTCCAGTATATCTAAGGTATTGCTATCCTATCGTTGAACAGAATAAATCAAAAAGAAGAAGCGACAAATATCTAAAGAAAACAAGACAAAAATCTAAACAGTCAAGTAAAAAGCAATTGAGCATAGACGCTGAAAAGTGGGCATCATCACTCAAAATTGCTGTGATCGGGAACAAACAAATAAAAGGATTCGTAAAAGGATTGCAGAAATATGTAGGAGCTGTCGAAAGAATCGATGCATATGAGTACGGGGAGAAAGCACTATTTGAAAGAATCCGTGCTGTTGACTATGTCTATGTTTGCATCGACAGCGTCCCGCATCATGTGACCAATTTTCTGAAAAGTGAAATTGAGCTTATGGAAAAAACAGAATTTTTTTATCGCCCTTCAATAGATGATGGAGTTATTCGGATGAACTATTTGTATTGGTTGCAAGAGGGGAAACGCGTAGAGAAAAAAAAGAACAAAAAATATGTTCTTGACAAAAAACAAATGTAATCCTAAACTAGAACATATGATGCGGCTATGGCGGAATTGGCAGACGCGCTAGCTTCAGGCGCTAGTGAGGGCGACCTCGTGGAAGTTCGAATCTTCTTAGCCGCATAATTTTTATATATACTGAGAAAAGATGTCGAGGGAGAGATCCCATCGGTATTTTTTTATAAAAACTGATATAAAATAGATTTCGGTAAGAAAGTCATAGAAGTAATAGATGAGCAAAAAACTCGCTCTGATGTGACAAAACAACTCAAAAAGAGGCCATGCGATGTATTCTTTCGCATGGCCTCTTCCTATTTTGAATGTGTTTAAACGTTCAAATAATGAATCTTAGTACCAACCGTTTGCTTCCCAGAATGCTTTCGCAGCTTCCCAAGAACCATAACGTGAAGCAACATATTGTTCTGCCACTTTTTCTTGGTTCGCAGCAGAGTAATCACCATTCAAGT
>NZ_JAPRFV010000015.1:0-56470 GCF_035725965.1 Enterococcus sp. E5-162
GTGGCAAGTGATTGTCAACTCTTTTTTAAAAGTTTTTTTCGATTTCATTTTTTTGAAATCTTTCAGCAACTCATTTATCATAACTTGTCGTTTGTTATTTGTCAAGAACTTTTTTGAAGTTTTTTTCGATAGAATCAAGCTTCACAAGCTGTTCTTTTTTAACGACTCAGTTATCTTATCACGTCTAAAAACATGTGTCAACTCTTTTTTTGGAAATTTCACAAAATGTTTCAATCAGATGCGACAACGTTGTTTAATATATCATTAAAAAAAATAAAGGTCAAGCTAAAATAATATTTTAGCTTGACCTTATTATAATTTCAACGATTGTCAAAAGTATTGTTTGCAACTGTGTTCCCTGTTTCTATTGATAGAATACAGCTTTCGAAACATAAGTTTTGAACTGCTTCGATTCGTCCAAATTCTTTTGCAGTTATTGTACAATGAGTAAAGCAGACATCTTCTATAGTTTTTTCAGGAAATGCTACCAAGTCAAAAGCCCGGGAAGGAAGTGGATAGCCTGGAGAAAGACTTGCCTGTACATTTTTGACATGTATGTTTCTGACTTTTGTCATTTGTTTTGATTCAGGTATTTCTTCAGCCACTGCTTGCCAGCTTTCTGGCATTCGTTCAAGATCATTGCTATTTTTTCTATTATATTCATTATGCCAGTCCATTATCCAAGAAAACGGAAATTGTACATCCATCATATTCAGGTTTTCTACCCTGATATTTTCAATCACTCCCCCTCTTTCTCTTGAAGATTTCATTCGAATACCACAGTCTGACTGAAAAAAATCGATATCGTGAATATACACATCACTAACTCCAGCACTAACTTCGCTACCAATAGTTACACCGTAACCTGAACGAATGTTACATCTCGCAATCTCGATTCTTGATGATTTTCGATTGACTCTTGCACCGTTACCGTCCCTGCCAGATTTAATAGCGATACAATCATCACCACAGGCCAAATCACATTCATAGATACGCACATCTGTTGAAGAATCAATATCAATCCCATCTGTACTTGGCCCATCATTATGACGGATGATTATTTTTTCTACTAATACATCGTTAGAATAAGTGATTTGCAGGTTCCAAAAACCTGATTTTTGAAAAATCAAATCACGAATGACAACATGTTCTGCATGATACAGTAAACACGCCCGCGGACGCTTAATAGCATAATCTGCAATCCAACGCAGTCCCTTTCGATCATATTCAGCTCTTGTTCCGCTTTTTTGGTCTTTCCCCCAATATAGTTCCCACCAATGCTCTCCTTGACCGTCGATTATTCCTTTTCCTTCTATAAGAATATCTTTTGCTGAGAGAACATTCAAAATCGCTGCTGGCCATTTCATTTCTACTCCAGCAACTCGTGTATCAATCTCTGGAAATGCTTCGATCTCTGTTTTTCCCTTGAGAACAGCCCCTTCTTCGAAAATGAGATGGCTCTTATCTTTTAAAAAAAGTGCGCCGACTAAATAAATACCTTTTGGAATAAATACGGGCGAGTGTTCTTTTGCACCTTGATTGATTGCCTTTTGCAGCATTACTGTATCATCTTGTTGAATGTCGTTTGTTTTAAAGTCTAAAGCATTGATGAACTCTTTTTTTGTCTGCAATACTTTTCTCCTTATCTTTCATTGATTTTTTTTAATTCTTCACCAATAAACACAGTTTTCGAACGATTCAGCGGATACCCTACTAATAAAATGATTGCGGATACAAATAAACAGAATGCTGGTAGCAAGTTTGCCATCGTATAAATTCTTTCTTGTACTAAAACTGATTGGATGGCTCCACCTGTTGTAGACGATTGGTAACCAATGAGTGCTAGCATAAATCCTCCGACTGCTCCTGCGCATGCTTGTCCTACTTTTCTCGCAAAAGAATTCACTCCGTATACTGTTCCATCTTCTCTTAAGCCTGTCTTATATTGATGATAGTCAATCACGTCAGTAATGAATGCCCAGACCATCAAATTGAATAAACCAGATCCTAAAGTAGCAATAAATAAAAGAATCAGATATACCCATGCATTTGTTATATGAAGGAAATACATCAGCAAGTACATACATGAAGAAGCGAGTAACGCAAATACGCTTGCTTCCTTTTTACCAAATAATTTTGTCAGCTTTGTAGCAAATGGTGCTAAAACTACTACTGTTCCGTAAGTAAATAAAAGAGCGACAGACATTGCTTGTTTATTATGGAAGTAATCATTAAATAAATAAGTCATATTCGTCCCAGCTAAAATCTGATTGATCACAATGAAAATGTCAACAATGACTAAAATAATCAGTGCTCGGTTAGCTAACAAACCTTTTACCAACTGAGAAGCAGACACTTTTTCGTTTTTGACAACTCTTACTCGTTCAGTAGTCAATTTACAAGTCAGCATGTATGCGACAAATGCAATTGCCGCACATCCGATGGAAATCCAAAAGAAATGATTCCCCGAAACGACTTGCTGCCCACTCTTGTTATGGGTGTACATCAAAATCGGGATAAAGAACCCTGTAGTTGACCCGCCAATCGCAGAGCCAATGCTTCGGAATGTGGATAACGAGGTGCGGTCATTAGGATTTGAACTAATGGCTGCTGCCATTGCTCCGTAAGGGATATTGATTGTTGACAGAAAAATACCATAAACAATATATGAAACAAAAATATATGCAACCTTCACCGTCATTGGAAGATGTTGGACGAATGGCAAAAACAAAATGACTGTCACTAAGCAAAATGGATATTTCATTTTTCTGATCCAAGGAATAAATCGACCATTTTCTGTTAACTCTGAGACATCGCATAATCTTCCAACCATCACATCAGCAAACGCATCCAAAATTCTTGAAATCAAGAATAACGTACCTACGATTGCTCCTGAAACACCAAGAACATTCGTATAATAAATCATCAAGAAACTATTGACCAAACCTAAAATAAAACAGTTACCTAAATCACCGAACATGTAGCCTATCTTATCGGAAATCCCAAATTCCTTTTTTTCTTTTTTTACTGTATTTGCTGTAACAGCATTTTGTGAAAGCATTTGAATTCCTCCTACCTCTTCTAGTAAACGTTTTCAAAATTATAACTCTTTTTTTCTTGTTTTGATATTCACAATATTGACATTTTATTGCATTATCTTGACAGAGAAAAAACAAAAATAAGTTTAAAAATATTGGCAGAAAAAGGCATTAATATTATTTTCATAATATCATAGATAAACAAAAAGATTCACTAACTAGCAAAAACGAGTTAGTGAATCTCTATTTATTAGAGAGATAGATCATTCATGATCTTTTCCATCATACTTAAAAAATTCAAAGTCAGCATAACTTCCTCTTTTTCTATTTAAATCATGTACGACTATCCCGATAAAATTCCCCGTAAATCCACCTGAGAGTATACACATGTTTTTTTGTAGACCTACTTCCTTCCATTCTTCAGATGGTGTGTCTTTCAAATAAAACTGTGCTGTCTCTTTCTTTACGGCTACTTTCAAGAAAGTCTTCTTTTCTGTGAGTGGAATCCTCCACTCTTCTATTTGTGCAACTCCGTTTTCTGATTCTAACATACGAAGACATTTTCCCTTGTTTTCATCCCAAGTAACATAGCAATAAATATAATTGGATTCGTTTAGGTACAATACCAGTCCAGCCATCTGATTAAAATTATTAGGTGTATATTCAAATGCTGTCTCCGCATCAAAAGTAAAATCCGTTTGCCGAATAGCTAATAAGTGATGGTCAAAGGTAGATTGAAGAGATTCACCGGCAATCAGTCGTAAAAAACCAGGTCTAGTTTTTGTATCACACCAATCAGCCCTTGGCAAAATACGTCTGGCATTCCAGTTCTTTTTTAGCTCTCCTTCGAATGTATCCATAAACTGATACGCTCTTTCTTGTTGTACCTCTTCATTCGTCTCAATCATTATTTCTTCCATCGGAGCTGTCTGGCTATCTTTTAGTCTTAACCAATCGTCGGACGTCCAATACACTTCTTGGATAGCGGTTTCTCTTCCCAAAATAGCCGCACCGTTTAATGGTCTGGTACAAAGATATGTCATGTACCATTTTTCTGACGGGGTTTGTACTAAGCTCCCATGTCCTGTACACTGCAATGTAGAAGCAGGTTTGTCACTAGCTGTCAGCATAGGAAAACCAGGATCAAGCTCGTAAGGACCAATAATATTCTTTGCTCGGCAGACTGTGACTGAATGTCCTCTTCCTGTACCTCCTTCTGCCGTCATCAAATAATAATACCCGTTACGAAAATACAAATGCGGTGCCTCCGTTTTCGCTAATTCTGTACCTGCAAATATTTTATAGATGGGACCATCAAGCTTCTTCTTCTCTGCATCATACTCTTGCAATACGATACCGCTGGACTTATTCGGTGTGTCCAGACGATAATCCCATAATTCATTGACAAGCCATTTTTTTCCTGTTTCCAAATCATGAAACAAAGAAGGATCAAAGCCGTTACTATTTAAATAAATCGGTTCGGACCAAGGTCCTGTGATCTCAGATGCAGTAATCAAGTAATTGTGGACATCTTTAAACGGACGGCCTGCACTTTTGACATCTGTGTAAACAAGATAGAACAATCCATCAGCATAACTGATTTGCGGTGCCCATATGCTTCCGTTTGTAGGATTTCCTTGCAAAGATACTTGAGTGGTCAAAATATCCGATGTATGTGACCAATTGACTAAATTTTTCGACTCATATACTCGAATTCCTGGAAGCCATTCAAAAGAGGAGACAATAATGTAATATCGGTCTTTCGCTCTTAAAATATTAGGATCTGGATTGAACCCTCTCAAAATAGGATTTTTCACTTTGATAGTCTGCATGATTCAGGCTTCCTTTCTTATTCTTACTCGATACAAACTGAATGCCCCAGCGGCAAAATAAAAAAACGCAAAAGGAAACGCAATAAACTGAGTGCCGACCAACAATATAACCCCTGTTATAAAATACAAGCCAGTGGCAGTTGTTAAGTATTTTCCTTTAGCCGTCAAAAATAGTGCTACTGCTAAAAAAGCAAGTGAAATAAACAATACAACGGCAAACAGACCAGTCATGTCCTGTAATAGCTCAAATGTATTTTCTAAAGACAAAGCTGGATGATCGACAGCAAGCGACTGATAACTTTTTTTAAACTCTGACGCAGACATATTACTTAAAGTAACTGCTAACCCGCCAAAGAAAATCAGAGATAGGCTGCCACCGATCATTCCTAGCAATAGTTCCCATTTTCTTTTCATTTCAGAACCCCCTGCTTTTCTAAATGGATCCATTCAGGTCTTTTGATTGGTGTTTCATAATTGTTATTTCGTTCAGAGAATTTGGCAGTCTGTTCATTTTTCTTGTCATCCCAATTATCCCAACCAGTTGGGTGAACATGCCCACCTATCTTACATGCTTCAAACACGACATTTGCATACGGACGCCACGGTCTTCCTAAATAGACGTTTCTAGTATCAGGCTCTGCAGTCAAGGTACAGCTTTCAAAACGATACCCTGATTTTTGTTTTTTTGGCGTAGATGCTGCTGTGATATATCCAGGATTTTTACTGGCTAAGCTATGGATACGGCACTGGCGAAAAATTGCATCTGCCCCACCAAATATGAAATCCACCGTTCCTTCAATCCAGCAATATTCATAGGTCTGACGACAATAATCAGGATTGACAGAAGCCGGTGTACAAAAGGGTGTACCATCTTTTTGCAAGTCAGGCAACGGACCCGTGCATAAAGTATCCTGATAACCAGTTAGTCGACAGTTTTTTAACAACACGCGATCTCCTGAATTGAATAAAGCAACAGCTTGACCTACTTTTTCTCCTGGACCTGCTGTATTTTCGATGTGAAGATTTTCTAATACGACATTCGATCCTTCTAAGAAGAAAGTAGCACTTCGGAAAGTCCCTAACTGGCTACCGTCAAGATACTCCTGTTTTGCAAAACGATTACCGGAGATCACTACTGTTCCTGTTCCCACAAGTTTAAAATTGGATAATCTGCTTTCTATATATTCATCATATCTTCCTTCTTTTACTATCAAGACCTTTGGATGGCTATCCGGCAGGTCTGCCAAATAATCGATTCCTTCTTGGATAGTTTCAAAATCCGTCGGGGTATCTATAGAATTTTTTCCAATTATCAGTTTGTCTTTCATCCTCATAAATGCTCCTTTATGAATTGTTTCCAAATGTTTCTCATTTCTTGTGTTTCCATATGACCGCCTGTTAAAGAAAAAGAAGAAAAGTTTTCTGGACTACCCATTGATTGATACTTTTTGTCCAGCCCTTTTCTCAGCTTCAGTACGCCTTCGTCCAAGCACATCGTATCGTTTTTTCCAACTAAGCTAAGACGAGGGCGCGGAGCGATTTTTTCTTGGATTGCTAACGTTGTATAAGCTGTCAGTAGGTTTGGCACATAGTAATAAAACCCATGATGATCTAGGCGACGATGTAGCAAAAGTGTTTCGATGTCCACCTGTGCTGCTAGATCAATACAAACTTTGACACGAGAATCCAATGCCGCCACCCACCAGCTTAATAAGCCTCCCATAGAAAGACCAATCGTTGCAATCCGTTGAGTATCTGTGTCTTCCCTTGTCTCCAAATAATCGATCAAGCTGATCACATCATAAATACGCATTCCCCATAACGTTTTTCCTGTTAATAAAAATTGTTTGAACAACTCACTTTCGGAAATACCTCCGCGTTCTTCAAATCCCCAAGCATCAATCGACCAAACAGCATATCCCATTCCCGTCAGTACTTCTGCAAAAGATGGAGAAGCTAAGTAAGGAGCACCATGGATCAATTCACTTTTCCCGACTGAAAAATCTCCGCCGTGAGAATGCAGGTAAAGGACCGTCGGAAACGGTCCTTCTTTCTCCGGATAAGCATAAAGTGCTGGTACTGTTTCCAATTCATTTAAGTACAGTTGATAATATTCAAGCATAAACCCATTTTGTTTTTCTCTGTATAATCGCTTTCCACTAGGAGTAAGTCTGCTAGATGGATCACCTAAAAAGTCATTCAACTGCATAAGCAAAGTTTTTACGAACAACCAGCTCATCCATATTTTCCGATTGAGTTGACCGGAATTTCTCAATACTTATTTCTTTCGTATTTTCTAATAGAAATGCTGGTCCTTCATGATTCTCAATCGTCATTTGATTAAAGGTAACCTTATCCGCAAAACCAATGTAAAATCCTTGCTTGCTCATTTCCTCTATCCCTGTCATCATAGCAGGGACACCGGGAACTGCATCTTGGGCCATTGAAACATCAATATTATCAAATGTGATTTCTTGTATAAACTGTTCTGCTAATCCATAAATAAATCCTGCAGAAGCATGGACATTCCTTGCCGTGATATTCGAAAAATGGATCCTTCTGAATGCTGGTGTCCGCTCATCTATCGGATAAGCCGTTTTTTCCCATACATATGGTTCTTTTCCTCGCGGACCGCAGAAATAATAAAGATTCATTATAAATGGACACATAACATTATCCATGACTATATTGGATACTCGAATGTCTTCAACGATCCCGCCTCGACCTCGTCTAGATTTCAATCGTATTCCTCGATCAGTTTCTTGGAAGATACAATTTGAAATGGTAATATTACGTATACTACCACTCATTTCACTTCCTAACACGACCCCTCCGTGTCCATGGACCATCGTACAATTTGTGATCGTGATATTTTCACAAGCAATCCTTTCGTACGTATCTTCAGTCCCTGCTTTGATTGCGATACAGTCATCTCCCACGTCAATATGGCAATTACTAATACGCACATTTTTGCAGGATTCTGGATCGATTCCGTCTGTATTTGGTGAATCTGCTGGGTTCAAAATCGTCAAGTTGTCAAACGTCGCGTTGCTACAAAGAATTGGGTTGATCGTCCAGCTTGGTGACTGGATCAGTTTGATATCTTTCACAGTGATTCGATGGCAGTTATGGAAACTCATCAATTTAGGACGAGGATAAGCCAGATTATCTGGTTCGTTTCGGAAAGTATGCCACCATTTTTTTCCATTTCCATCTAATGTACCAAAACCAGTGACAGAGATGTTCTCTACATTTTGAGCATAGATACAGGAAGCATAGACTTTTCGATGGACTCCTTCCCAACGTGAATGAACAATAGGATAATCTTTTGGATCGTCAGAGAATTTCAAAACCGCCCCTGCGCTCAAATGAAGTTCTACATTGCTTTTTAAAAATAAAGCCCCTGTTAAAAATTCACCTGCTGGCACAACTACGGTCCCGCCTCCTGCGCTTGCTGCTGCATCAATCGCTTGTTGTATTGCTTCAGTATTCAATTCATCAATTGATGCGCCAAATGTCAAAATATCATACATATTTATAATGCCTCCACTTCGATTAATGCTTGCAAGAATGCACCGACACCTTTTTGATCATTACAAATAATCGGCTCACTGATGTAGTAAGCATATGAACCATCTCGTTGTTCTGCTCCGCCTAACCCTGCTACTTGACAGTTTTTGTTCAAGTTCAACCAGCCTTCTTTTGTTTCAAGAACAAATTCATCGAGTAGTCCTTGATGAGATTTTTTCACTTGCGGCAGCCACTCTTCTTTGTTCAGCAAGCCTAAGCATATCCCTTTAGCCATTGCGTAAACAAACATACTGCTGCCAGAAGCTTCCAGATAATTTCCTTTCCGTTTTGTTTCTGTTGTTACTTGATACCATGTCCCACTGTTTTCTTCTTGATACGGAAGTAGTGCGGTCAATGTCTTTTCTAAAATTTCCTTCAGCAAAGAACAATCCGTTTCCGCATGAAGCAATTCATAGGTATCTGCCGCAGCCATCAGATACCAGCCAATCGATCGACTCCAGAAATGATGAGATAAACCTGTTTCTGGGTCAGCCCATGGTTGGACTTTCTTTTCATCCCATGCATGGATTAATAAATTTGTTTTTGGATCGAATAAATGTTTATAGCTGATTTCAAACTGTCTCAAGACATCTTGGTAATCTTTTTCTTCACTAAAATTCTGGATAAATTCAGCATAAAATGGTGAGCCCATATATAATCCATCTAACCAAATTTGATAAGGATAAATTTCTTTATGCCAAAAAGCCCCTTCGGATGTACGCGGATGGTTTGCCAACTGCTGGGAAAGGAGTTCTGCTGCTTTTTTATATTTTTCTTCGCCTGTTTCTTTGTACAATAAAAAGAAAAGCTTTCCGGTATTTACATGGTCGATATTGTATTCTTCAACGCTGTAGCCACGGATTGTTCCATCTTCTTGCACGAAATAGTCGATATTGTCTTTTATGAAATCAAAATAAATTTTTTCTTGGGTTTGTTCCCAAAGTAATTGGAACCCTTTAAGTACGACGCCATAGTCATAAGACCATTTTCCTTTATACCACTTTTCTTCATATAAGCGAGGTGTTCTTTCCATGATGCTTTTTGCTAATTTCTTTGACCAGTTTTCCATTATTTACTCTCCTTTAAAAGTTAAAATAGGATTTGGGACAAATACCAAGAAGTATTTGTCCCAATCATCTATACTATTGTGCGGCTTTGTAAGCTTCCTCGTACTCTTGTGTGATTCGGTCGCCACCTTGTGCTTTCCAGTCTTCTACAGCTTTCTTGAATCCGTCTTCGTCAAGCTGTCCCATGATGTATTGCACTGTAGCATCAATAACGATTTTTTCGATTTCCGACCCTACTTCATTGTTCGTTGCAGAATCCAATGGTACAGAAGGATCCATTACAGCGAATTCTTCGTTTTCTTTGATCAATTGATTCGACAATTCTTTTTCAGGATCTGCATCTTTGAAAGAGAACGTCACTTCACTAGGGCGAGAACTTGATAGCGGTTGCACTTCTTGTTGCCAAAGATCCATATCGATAAATTCAATAGAACCATCATCATTCAATTCATAATGTGTTCCCTCAATACCACCAGTCATCAATTTATACATATCTTCTTCTAGAAGATCATCAACAAATTGCAGTAATTTCTTCAATTGTGCTTCGTCTTTTACTTGTGATTTAGGGAATGCTAACAAACCACCAATACCATTTCCTTCTGACCAAACATGATAACCGCCGCCTTCACCATCTGAAATCTTGTTTACAGGGACTAATTCCATATCATCTTGAATACCTTGTCCCATTGTCTTCAGGTTCTTGATATCCACCATCCCAGTGTAGATTCCTGTTTTTCCTTGTGCAAATTGTTCTTGCTGGTCAGTCTTTTGAGTAACCGCAAAATCTTGTGCCAAATAGCCATTCTCAAATAGATCTCTTGAGAAGTTCAACGCTTTCATGTATTCTTCTGTATCAAATTCTGGAGTAAATTTGCCATTATCATCTACAGCCCAGCCATTCGGTGCTCCAAAATAAGAAGTGAACAGCTTAAAGCTGGTATAACGAATATCACTAGGCGCACGATCACCAAAACCAACTGTATCATCCACACCATTTCCATCTGGATCGTTTTCTGTAAATTGTTTAGCTACTTCGTAAAGTTCATCCATCGTAGTTGGAACATCTAATCCAAGATTATCCAACCAGTCTTTTCGAATGACTAAACCAGCACGAGCATAGTCCTTTTGCATTGGCACACCATACAATGCTCCGTCGATACTTGCAGCTTCGATTCTATCCTCAGAGATTTGGCTTAAGTTTTTATAGTCTTTTAAATATTCCGATACATCCCAGAATACGCCTGATTTCAACGCACTTCGGACAGAAGAGTTTTTCAGCATAGCAATTTGAAGTGTAACGATATCTCCTAGTTCGTCAGAAGCCAATGCAGTTGTCAGTCTTTCTTCTTTTGAAGCATCAGGAATCCAATTGAATGTAAGTTCCGTATCGGTTTTTTCTTCTATTAGATTCACGATTGTGTCAGTTGGTGGGGAAGCATGGTGTAAAATATTCAACCAAGTGATTTTGGTTTTCCCATCTTCTGTTTCTGAAGAACTGTTGTTTGAACTGTTGCCACATGCGGCAAGTGCTAAAATTCCTGCAAAACTAAGACCTAATTTTACGAGCGTTGCTTTTTTCATAAATTTTCTCCTTCACTGTTTTAATGATATTTTTGTTTTCTTCTGTTTTTTCTGTATATGAGTTCTTCCATTCCAAATGGCAAAATATAGAATTTGCTGTCCACGTGACTGCGGAAAAGAAGAGACTGCCACCGATAAAGGTTAAAACACCTGGCATTGTTTGGATGATCATCAGGTAAATACCCACCAGACTTAGTATTAATACTAATGAATAATGAAGATGAGAGAATCCGAACAAAAATGCCATTTTCATTTTGAAAAAATATCCTTTCCAATCATAATGTGCCATAATTGGAAAAATATAGAGTGCTGAGAGCAAATACAAGAACGCAGCAATATACAAAGCGATTCTAAGATACCAATTGTGTATGAAAGAAAGATCCACAAGTAAAACAACTCCGATGACGCCGTATATCCAGCTCATCAGCAAGGTTTCACGATAGTTTTCTTTAAAATATGAGAAGTACGTTTTCGTCAAAGGAAATGTTTCTTTTGTGCGCAGCCATTTTCTAATCACTGCAACCATTGCATAAGATGCAGGACCAAAAGTAAAAACCCCCAGACCTGCAATGACTAAACCACCCCACAGAAAATTCAAATAAACCAACTGTAAAATACGATTTAGCCTTCCATTTATTTTATCTAATGACTGCAGCATGTCTTTTCCTCTCTTTCTAAATTAGTAAACGCCGTCTTCTCCTAGCTTTTTGGCGATCTTGTTAGCTAAAATTACCATGAATAATCCTACGACCCCTTTAAACAATCCCATTGCTGTACTGAAACTTAATTGTCCATTCTTCAATCCAGCTGTATAAATGTAGGTGTCGAAAATTTCTGCAACACTTCGATTCAATGAATTCAATAACAAGTACATATGCTCGAAACCTAAGTCCAGTGTCTGACCGATTTTTAGAATCAGCAAGGTAATGATTACTGGACGAATCGCCGGCAATGTAACATGCCATGTTTTTCTCAAGCGTCCTGCGCCATCCATTTCAGCTGCTTCATATAACTGTGTATCTACTGCAGTGATTGCTGAAAGGTAGATGATTGTAGACCAGCCCAACTCTTTCCAGATTACTTGTCCAATATAGACTGTTCGTGTCCACTCAGGAGATGTCAGAAAACTGATTTTTTCGAATCCCATCGTTGCAAGGAATTCATTCAATACCCCTCCGTCAACGTTCAAAAATACATAAGTAATCGAAACGATGATTACCCAAGACATGAAATGAGGGATATAAATGATCGTTTGAATCCCACTTTTCAGTCGCTTGTTCGTTACTTCGTTTAATAGTAGGGACAAAATAATTGGCATCGGAAAAAACACGAAGATATTTAACCCGAACAAGATCAAAGTATTCCTTAATAAAGTAAAGAAAGTCGGCTCTGTAAACAAACGAATGAAATGTTTGAATCCCACCCAAGGACTGCCCATTATCCCTAAAAATGGTTGATAATCTTGAAAAGCAATAACGAGCCCTCCCATAGGAAGATACCTAAAGATCAGGAAATAAAGGACCCCCGGCAGAATCATCACGTATAAAAATTTATTCGTTTTGATTCCTGCAATTATTTTTTTTCGTCTTCTGAGCTTTTCTTCTTTTTTCGATAGCGTCAGTTGAAATGGTTCTTGTTTCTTTACACTTTCCATAAGCCCCTCCTTAGTTTTATGAATGTTTGCTGCTTATGACTTTATGATAGATAACTATCCGAATTACGTATATAATCATTTTTATCGCACGTAAAAACGCTTACACGACAATGATTTTTATACTCGCAAAATATAAAAGTGTATTTCTTCACAAATAAGATACGCCTAGTAACTATTCTATTTTTTTCTATCTGGCACTTAACGTAGGAAATGATTATATACGTAATCTTTCACCGATGATAAATTGAATACATAGAAACAGAACATTTAATTTATTTTGAGGAGGAGCCTATCTATATGAAAAAGAGAGTCTCTATAGGAGAAAGAAGTTTTACATTTTTCAACAATACGTTTCTGATCTTGCTAGCTTTGATCTGTATCGTGCCTTTTTTAAATATCATCGCTACATCTTTCGCTTCTACACAAGAAGTCGTCGCGAAAAAATTTATCCTTTTCCCTACTACCTTTTCTCTAGACGCGTATCGCTATATTCTATCTACGCCAACTATTTTTAGAGCACTTGCTGTTTCGATTGGCGTTACCGGGGTTGGAACGATCGTCAGCATGTGCGCAACTTCACTGATGGCATACGGGCTTTCCAGAAAGTACTTGTTTGGTCGAGGATTCGTCAACTTTCTTGTTGTATTTTCTATGTTGTTCAGCGGGGGAATGATTCCCACATTCTTGGTTGTTCGTTCTCTGGGACTGGTCAATTCTTATTGGGCAATGATCTTACCTGTAGCTGTTAATGCAATGAACATGATCATTATGAGAAACTTTTTCCAAGCCTTGCCGGATAGTTTGGAAGAATCGGCAAAAATGGATGGTTGCACAGATTTTGGTGTATTTTTCAAAATCATGCTACCATTAGCGTTACCGTCTATTGCTACTATCTCACTTTTTTATGCTGTTACTTACTGGAACACTTATATGACCGCTATTTTGTATATCAACGATTCATCTAAATGGCCGATACAGATCCTTTTACGTCAGATCGTCATTGTATCAAGCGGGATGCAAGCAGAAAGTAGTGCCGTTGATGTGATTCCACCAGCACAAACAGTTAAAATGGCTGTTATCGTTATTGCCACAGTCCCTATGCTGATTGCTTATCCTTTTGTTCAGAAATACTTTGTCAAAGGCGCACTCGTAGGTTCTGTTAAAGGTTGATTGTGTATGGGACATAAAATGGAGGTTGTGAAAGAGACGTTCAGCCTTATTGTTTATAAGCTGTCTCTTGAACACCGTTTATTCGCAAAAAGGACTGTGACAAAGCTTTAGTCACAGTCCTTTTTGCGTGCTTAGCCTTGAAATTTAACTATCCATAAAGTCAAATACTAAGGTTATTCTCCTTTCTTTTATTGCTTGAATCAGACCACAAGAAAAACAGCCTCTTGATTAAACGGCGTTTATCTTGTTGATTCTGCGGCAATAAAATCAGCCAGCACAAAACATGAAATGCTGTTTTTCGCTGTCCTCTTTTATTGCTTGAATCAGATCACAAGAAAAACAGCCTCTTGATTCACAAATATTTTTTTCGATATTCTCCCGGAGTGATCGATTCTTTCTTTTTGAAGAAACGAATAAAATTTTGCGGATTTCGATATTGCAGTCTTTCTGCAATATCTTTTACAGAGAGATTTGTTTCTTTCAACCACTTTTTCGCTACCTCTAGACGATGATTTTGGACGAAATCACCAAATTTTTCTCCTGTTTCCTTTTTAAATACATTGCTTAAATAATTAGGGTTATAATGCAACCTATCAGCAATCACATCTAGAGATAGATCACGGTCATATTCTGTATAGACGATGTGCATGATATTCTCCGAAAGATTTTTAAATTCATGATCAGTGATTGCTTGAGAACATTCTGTGATTGGCAAGACTAATTGTTCTAAAACAAGTTTTTCTAGCTCTTTAGGATGATAATTATTCAATGCTTTTACATAGATTTGTTTCATGTTATCAAAATTTTTTGAATCTACTCCCAATAACTGCCCTAATTGAACGAGCTCATTGATCAAACGGACCGAAACTACTTCTCGGCTCAGAGGATTTTTATTTTGTGCGAACAATGCATTAATTAATTCATGTACCAGCTTCCTTACTTCCTGATTTCCGGAACGAATAGCTTCAAACAATCGATTCTGTTCTTCTACTGGATATCTAATAAGCGTTTTTTCATGCGCAGCAGGAACAATTTCCTGATAAAATATGATCGAACTCGGACCAGTATTTACACGATAATACAGGGCTTCTTTTGCTCGGTCAACCGATTGCTTGCTTTCATTCAGCGTTTCGAATCGGTTACTGATACCTATACTCACAGTTAATTTCAAGTATTCTTTTACACGTTTTTGAATGAGTCGGCAATACTCCATGACTTTTTTGCTTGCTTCTGCATCGTCTTTATCCATTCGATAAATAGTGGCTTGCATTTCTTCATTCAAAACGATCGGCAGCATTCGATTTTCCTTTGGCACAATTTCCGTGATCATGTTGTTGATTGCTAAAAGTAGCAAATCACGCTCCCCACCGTGACTATCTTCTAACAGATCGATTTGAACCAAGGCCGTATAATAGCAGTCATTTTGAGAACTATAACCAAATTGCTGCAACCGCTGGTCTAGTTCTCGCCTTTCTACTCGATTTCTAAATAAACTAAGTACAAATAACGTTTCTAGTTGTGGCTTTTGGGTAACTAAGTGTGCACTTAACGCTTCTTTTTCTCCTATGATCCGACTGACTGATTGAGCGACCAAATCTAGTTCTTTCCCACTGAATCCTTTTGATTTAAGATTCAAACGTTCCTGAATTTGAGAAATTGGACGGGCAAATCTGTCCGAAAATAAATAGGAAAGGAGACCGATCAGTCCTACCAGCGTCAAAGACACTGCAACTAACCCGATTCTCAGATTGCGAATCGTTGCTCCAATTGCACTAGAATCAACTTCTAATCTGTAAATCCAATTATTATAATCTGATTTCAGTACGATATAGGATGTCCCATTTTCTCTTATCACTTTCAACTGGTTGTACTCTAGATCCACATCCGCTAATGCTTCTGGCTGCTCTTCTTCTTTTACTTTCTGTGTAGAAAAAAGCTTTCCATCTTCGTTTTCGATAGAAAGTATATCTTCTCCACTTTCCCCAACAACTTGTTCTATTGTATGTTTCTCTATCGTAGCAATTCCCAATGCATATTTTTCTTTTTCAAACATTGGTAAAGGAATCACCATTTCGATTCCTTTATTTTTCTTTTGCCAAAATAAATTATCTTTGTTATTTATGTACTTTTGTTGATACCTTTCAACTTCCTCTTCAGTCAGTTGAGTCAACGATCCATTGATTACTCCCCATTTACCAGCTAAACTGAGTAAATCATAATTATTATCATCCATAACAATTGTTTCTATAAAGTTTAGCTCTTTCCTGATTTCAGAATAAGTGGAGTAATTTGTATATGTCAGCGGATGCTTGAATATATCCGAGAAATTTTTGGTCGAACCATACGTAGAAAACGAATATTCGATTGTTCTGATTTTCCATTCAACGTTCGTTTTGACTTGCCTGAGTAGGTTCTTTTTATCTGTTAAATAACTCGATTCGATCGACTCATAGGTATTCTGATAAATAAATAAACTAAATCCTATGACAAGTACGGCTCCTAATAAAAACATCGGTAAAAATATTTTATAAAACACTGTACTTTTCTTCATTTTCTTCCTCTCTTCCCTTTAAGTAAAAGGCTTTCATTTTTCTGTAAAATTGATACTCATCTAATTAAATGAGCATTCCCCGTTTTTAAGAATAGCATAATTAAAAATAAAAAGCCAAGTAATTTTTAACGTGTGCAATCTTTTCATACCAAAGATCTATTGACTTATCGTAGTTATCGTAATATGATGAATGCGTTAACAAAAAGTGAAAAAGTAAGGAAAATGATGGAATGGTAACGATCAAAGATATCGCTAAAGCAGCTGGTGTTTCTCATACGACAGTTTCTCGTGCTTTGAATAACAGCAGTTTAATCAAAAATGAAACAAAACAAAAAATACGGCAACTAGCTAAGGAAATGAATTATTTGCCGAACTATAGTGCAAAAGGTTTAGTAAATCAAAAAAAATATCTTATCGGACTGTTTTTCTCAAGTTTGCATAAAGGAACTTCATCAAATTTCCTAGCAGATTCCATTGCAGGTATCCATTCAGTGTTGGACACAAACTACAGCTTATCTGTCGAAAGTATCGATGCTGTTGATTTAACAGAAATCAATTTGCAACGTTATGATGGTCTAATCGTTATGAGTCAAAGTGATGAAGATCAGCCTTTTATCGATTATCTAAAAGAAAAAGAGTTTCCCTTCGTAGTTGTCAATCGTCACATCAATGATCCAGCGGTTATCAATGTTACTGCCGATGATGCGGCCGGTGTTATGCAGGCAGTAGATTACGGTATTGGGTGCGGACATACGAAGATCGCTTATATTGGTGGGAAAAAAAACTTTCGTTCGACAAAAGAACGGGAAAAAGGTGTATTGGACAGTCTAAAAAAAGCAAGCATCCCTGCCAATCCAGCCTATTTTTTAACAGGGGACTACAGCTTAGAAAGCGGCCTCCAAAACATGGAGTACCTATTATCGCTTTCTGACCTGCCTACTCTGGTTTTTTGTGGCAACGACGACATAGCGATTGGTGCATTGAGAGCTGTACATTCAGCTGGTCTTCGTGTTCCCCAGAACATTTCTCTGATTGGGTTCGATGATTCTCCAGTCGTCTCCTATCTTAATCCACCGCTTACTACAGTACACAAACCGTTGAAAGAAATGTGTCAAGTAGGAACAAAGCTTTTATTGGATTTGATTGAAGACAGGCCGATCGAACAATCTAAAATGGAGCTCTCCACCTTACTGATGCTTCGTGAGTCGATCAATTACTTGTAAACTGCAAGTAATTTTATATAAAAATGTTAACGTGTGCATAACACAGAAAGGAAGTAATCTATGAATAAACTGACAAAAGAATTAGTGAAAAAAAACGAGGCTCCCGTAAAAGTTCTTCAATTCGGCGAAGGCAATTTTATGCGCGGATTTGTTGATTGGCAGATTCAGCAACTGAATAACCAACAATTGTTTAAAGGAAATGTCGCCATCATTCAGCCTTTAGAACAAGGTCTTGGGAATATGATGAACCAGCAAGACAATTTATATACGGTCATTTTACAAGGACTCAGCAATGGCGAAATCGTTGATACTTCCGAGATTATCACCATAGTAGAACAGATGATCAATCCTTATCATGAATGGGATGCTTATCTTTCTCTAGCAGAAAATGACGACTTAGCCTATATCGTCTCCAATACAACAGAGGCAGGAATCCAATTTGTGGAGACTGATGAACGAACAGATACGCCACCACAGAGCTTCCCGAGCAAACTGACAGCCTTTTTATATCGACGTTTTGAATTAAACAAAGCTGGTTTTACCATTATTCCTTGTGAATTGATTGACAGAAACGGTGAACGTCTAAAAGAAATTATTTTACGCTATGCAGAAAAATGGGATTTAGAACCTGCTTTTATTGAGTGGTTAGAAAAAGAAAATGTTTTTTGTTGTAGTTTAGTTGATCGCATCGTACCAGGTTATCCTCGTGAGGATGCAGATGTTTTCAATCAACGACATAACTATGAAGATCAATTGATGGTCAAAGCGGAACCATTCATGCTTTGGGTGATCGAAGGACCTAAAGAGTTGGAAAATCAACTACGATTCAAACAGGCTGGCTTGAATGTCATCATCACAGATGATATGACTCCTTATCGTGAACGTAAGGTACATTTGCTTAATGGACCGCACACAGCGATGGTCCCTCTTGCTTTGTTGGCGGAATTGGAAACTGTAGAAGAAGTAATGAAAGATCCTTTATTCTCCGCTTATGTTGATCAGCTATTCGATCTAGAATTGATTCCTATGCTTTCTTTACCTAAAGATGAATTAGCCATTTATGCTGATCAAATCAAAGAACGTTTCTTGAATCCTTTTGCCCATCACAAATTAGAAGCGATTTCATTAAATAGTGTTTCAAAATTCAGCACCCGTCTGCTTCCGGTCTTCAAGAAGTATATCGAAGAAAAAAATCAAGTACCACCGCTAATCTCTGTTTCACTAGCTGCGTTACTTCTTATGTATCGAGGCGATCAAGTAAAGCCCCATGATGATGAAAAGACGATAAGCGAATTTGTTGATGCTTGGTCTGATAATGAAACAGCTATTCTTCGATTATTGCAAAACGCTGCGCTTTGGGGAGAAGATTTGTCTCAATTACCGAATGTGGCAGATACTGTTCAAGAAATGGCTACAAAAATCGATCAAAAAGGTGTCCGAGCAGTATTACAAGAAATGAAAGGAACGATGGTCCATGCTTGAAACCCTGCAACCAACAATGAAATTAAATCAACGAGACAGTGTTGTTGTCGCATTAACACCTATCCCAAAGCAAACACAACTGACGATTGATCAGCAAACGATCACCACTCTTGAAGATATCCCGCAAGGTCACAAGATTGCATTGAGTGATTTGAAAGCTGGAGACAACGTGATCAAATATGGCTATCCAATCGGGCACGTGACGACAGATGTAACTGCCGGTCAATGGCTGCACACTCATAATGTAAAAACCAACCTTTCTGGTGAATTGGATTATCGATATGAAAAAGATGTCCATCCAAGTCATTATCCTTTTGAGAACCGAACATTTCAAGGCTACTTACGAAAAAATGGAAAAGTAGGGATTCGTAATGACTTGTTCTTAGTCCCTACCGTTGGGTGTGTGAATGGAATTGCTGAACTGATCGTCAAACAGTTCAAAGAAAAACATCCGGATCTGGGACAGTTTGATCATATTACGATTTTAAAGCATCCCTACGGCTGTTCACAGCTTGGAAAAGATCATCAAAATACTCGAGAAATCTTAGCAGACGCGGTAAACCATCCAAATGCTGGCGGAGTTTTAGTGTTTGGATTAGGTTGCGAGAACAATACCGTTCCTGAATTCAAAAAAATTTTAGGTGAATATGATGAAGAACGAGTGAAATTTCTAGTGGCTCAAGATGTCTATGATGAGATCGAACAAGGCGTAGCTCTATTAGAAGAACTTTTAACCGCGGTCGAAAACGACCAGCGCATACCAGTCCCGCTCTCTAAGTTGAATGTCGGTTTGAAATGCGGCGGTTCTGATGGTCTATCGGGAATAACTGCCAATCCTTTGCTTGGTGCATTTTCTGATTACTTGATTGCTCAAGGAGGTAGCACGATCTTAACAGAAGTGCCAGAAATGTTTGGTGCAGAACAAGTATTGATGGCACGAGCGGAAAATGAAAAAGTTTTTGGTTCAATCGTTGACTTGATCAATGACTTCAAACAGTATTTCTTGTCTTACGGGGAACCAGTTTACGAAAACCCATCTCCTGGTAATAAAGCAGGTGGGATCACTACATTAGAAGATAAGTCTTTAGGCTGCACGCAAAAATCAGGAAGCTCTCCTGTCGTTGATGTACTGCAATATGGCGAAAAAATCAGAAAACCAGGACTTAGTTTATTGCAAGCTCCCGGGAATGATCTTGTAGCTGCCTCTGCTCTTGCTTCATCCGATTGCCAGTTGGTCTTGTTTACCACAGGAAGAGGGACTCCGTTTGGCTCATATGTCCCTACGGTCAAGGTATCTACGAACACGACTCTTTTTGAACGCAAAGGTCATTGGATGGACTTTAATGCAGGCGTCTTATTAGAACAACCAATGGAAGTGATCTTAGAATCATTTGTTCAAAAAATCATCGCTGTGGCTAGTGGAGAAGAAACGAAAAATGAACAAAATGACGTTAGAGAAATTGCCATTTTTAAAAACGGAGTAACACTTTGATTTTCATAAAACAGTATAAAAAGAAAGAAGGAAGATTTATGTTTTTATCTGATGATTTTTTATTAAAAGACGATTGGGCGAAAAATCTTTATCATTCCTACGCAAAAAATATGCCCATTATTGATTATCACTGTCACTTAGATCCAAAAGAAATTTACGAAAACAACAATTTCAGCAATCTGACAGAAGCTTGGTTAGGAGGCGATCATTACAAATGGCGCTTGATGCGAGCTTGCGGCGTGCCTGAAGAAAAAATCACAGGAAATGCTTCTGATTTTGAAAAATTTTTAGCTTGGTGTCAAACCGTACCAAAAATTATCGGCAATCCGCTTTACAGTTGGTCACATCTTGAATTGAAGCGTTTCTTCGATATTGACTTGTTGATAAATGAAGAAAACGCAGAGAAAATTTGGACACAAGCAAATGAAATTTTGGCATCTCCTGATTTCCGTCGGCGGGAAATCGCGAAAAAATCGAATGTAGAAGTGATTTGTACGACAGATGATCCAGCAGATGACTTACACTATCATCAATTGCTTGCTCATGAAGAACCAGATTTGAAAGTTCTCCCTTCATTCCGTCCAGACAAAGCACTCAATATTGAAAAAGAAGGATTTAATGTATGGATTACACTACTGGAAGAAGCAGCTGACCAAACGATTACCACCTATCAAGAACTGATCGAAGTTTTAGGGCAGCGGATAGAATACTTCCATCAACATGGATGTCGTGTTTCCGACCACGCTTTAGACACCTTACGCTATAAAGAAGCGGATGAAACAGTATTAGAAGAGATTTTTCAAAAAGCACGAGCTAACAAACTATTATCTTCAGATGAAATCGATGCTTATCGTACAGAAACACTGATACGTTTGACCCACTTCTATCATTCTCATAATTGGACAATGCAGCTGCATATTCATGCTTATCGTAATTGTAATACACAAATGTTGGAAAAATTAGGACCCGATACCGGTTATGATGGAATGAATGATCTTTCTTTGACTATTCCTCTGCAAAAATTATTGAATCGTGCAGAAGAAACGAATCAGTTGCCAAAGACGATCCTCTATTCACTGAATCCAAATGACTACCCTGCGATTTTAGCTTTGATGGGCTGTTTCCAAAAAGAACAGAATGGAAAACTGCAGTTAGGTTCTGGATGGTGGTACAACGATACTCGAGCTGGTATGCGCGATCAATTGACACAGTTTGCTGATGGTAGTGCTTTGGGGAATTTTGTCGGCATGCTGACAGATTCAAGAAGTTTCCTTTCCTACACTAGACATGAATATTTCCGTCGTGTTCTTTGTGAATTTTTAGGCGAAATGGTCATGCGAGGGGAAGCACCTGAGGATGAACAACTTTTAGGAAGTCTCGTTCAAGCGATTAGTTATACAAATGCTAAAAATTACTTTGGCTTTTTTGCCTAATTGATTAATAGTAACAGTAACGAATCAAAAACAGGATAGCGAAATAACGGAATCCGTTTATCCACGTTTTAGAGAAGAAGACGGACCAAATTTGCTCCGTCTTCTTCTCTTGCTGTTCTGCTTCATTGCCTATAAACCTTTATGAAAGAAGAGATAACATGCCTACTATCCATATTGCCGGTGATTCTACTGCGGCAGAAAAAGATGAAAACAAGCGTCCCGAGACAGGTTGGGGAGAAAAAATATCTGCTTATTTTTCACCTGAGATCCAGATTAATAACCAAGCAAAGAATGGACGCAGCACTAAAACATTTATCCAGGAAGGAAGGTTAGCCCGTTTAGCTTCACAGTTTCAGCCAAATGATTTCTTATTTGTACAATTTGGACATAACGACCAGAAAATCCAAGAAGAAAGAGGTACGCTTCCCTTCGGTAGCTATTTAAAAAATCTGCAGATATTTTTTGAATGCGCAAAAAAAGCGAATGTCCACATGGTCTTGCTGACATCTGTGACGCGACGAGATTACTTAGAAAATGGAACATTGAATCCAGATATACTTGGAGACTATCCAAAAGCGATGCGTGCATTTGCTGAGAAATATCATATTCCGCTTTTAGATGTTTTCTCACGATCACAAGAATATTTCCAGACCTTTTCAAAAGAAGAGACAAAAAAATTCTATCTGCATCTTATGCCTAATAGTTGTGAAAATTACCCAGAAGGACTAAAGGATAATACCCACTTTAGTCCAGAAGGCGCTGATAAAGTTGCCCGAATAATTGCTGAATTGATAAAAGAATCCCGTCTGCCTCTTGCTGATTATTTACAAAAAGGAGTTTGAAATGTTTCCATTAAATTTAGGCATTCGTGCCCATGATCTAGAGGTTCGAAATCGTGAAGAAATCGTTCAAAAAGTATCACAGCTTCACTTGTCCCATATCCAATTTGCACCGCAAAAAGCATTTCCTGAACAACTTAAATTAAATGCCATGACACTTGGAAGTGCTGCCTATTTTGGTGAATACTTCCAAAAAAACAATATCGAACTTTCCATTTTAGGATGCTATATCAACCTATCCAGCAAAAATCAAGAAGTTCGTGCACAAGCATTAGCAACTTTCAAACAGCAAATTGCTCTGTGCTCTGCCTATCAAGCCAAGATGATCGCTACAGAAACTGGTAGTGTCTCTGTCGGTTACACAAAAGAAAATTTTACTGAAGAAGCTTATCAGATCGCTAGAAATTCTGTCATTGAATTAGTCGCTCATGCAGAAAATTTTGGCGTAACTGTTGCTGTTGAAGCAGGGATCAATCATCCAATCTATAACTATCAGTTAGCCAAACGTTTAGTCGATGAAGTAGCTTCACCAAATTTAAAAATTATTTTAGATTGTGCGAATTTGATGCATAAAGAAAATCATACTGATCAGGAGAAAGTGATCCAAGGTGCCTTGGACAATTTACAGGGTTGTATTACAGCCCTTCATCTCAAAGACTACATCATGGAAAATGGAAAGATCCGCATGGTTCCTGTTGGCAAAGGCTGTTTAGATTTCCGACCGGTACTGCATTATATCAAATATGAGCGTCCTCTAATGTACGCCACTCTTGAAGCTACTCCTGAGATTTATGTTCCTGAAGCAATAGAACACTTGCAGTTTATTTACCAAGATTGTTAAGGAGAAGATTATGGAGGAACGAATACAGAAAAGTTATCAAAAATATCATGCAAATGCTTTTCAGACATTGCTGCATCTTTATCAGGGGAATTATTGGCGCTTTGCTATGTCAGGACTCTTTTTTATTATCAAACATCTTCCATCTTGGTTAATGCCGATCGCTATTGCCAATGTAATCAATGCAGCTTCATCAAAAGATTCCTCTCAATTGCAGGCGATTTATTTCAACGCTTTTTTGATGACTTGTCTGATCGGTCAAAATATATTGACGAATTATTTTCATGTAAAATACCATAGCACTTCGATCCGGCAAGTAGAAGCTGGACTAAGAGCGACCCTTATCAAGAAAATCCAAGAACTTTCTATTCCCTATCAAAAAGAATTGCAATCTGGCCGGATCCAATCAAAGATCATCCGTGATGTAGAAGCCATCCAAACATTGTCCTCTCAAGTATTTGTCAGCGGATTGAACATTGCTGTCAATTTATTCGTGGCTTTAGGTATCACGCTTTATAGAAGTCCTGTCGTTTTCTTGTTTTTCTTATTGACTGTCCCTCTCGCCGCGTTAGTTACTCTTTTTTTCCGGAAAAGGATCAGACAGTCCAATTCAGATTTCCGGCAAGAAATGGAAGAAACTTCTGCAAAAGTGATCGAAGTGATCGAATTAGCACCGATTGCTCGAGCTCATGGGTTAGAAAAACACGAAACCACTCGCTTAAATAAGCATTTTACCCAAATCTATGAAAAAGGATTCCACTTAGATATCCTGCAATCTGTTTTCGGATCAGTCAGCTGGGCTAGTTTTCAGATATTTCAGCTGATTTGTTTGATTTTCACTGGGATATTAGCTTTACAAGGGCGTATCCAACCAGGTGATGTCGTGATGTATCAGACATATTTCACAACGATCGTCAATTCCGTTTCTGGAATGATCACACTGATTCCTACGATTTCAAAAGGCATGGAATCTATTACTTCTATTGGTGAACTGTTGATTGCTGGCGATGTAGAAACTTATCACGGTAAGAAAAAAATCCAACATTTGGATGGAAATTTTCGTTTTGAGGATGTTTCTTTTCATTACCCGGACTCACTCAAGCCGATTATCGATCATTTTTCTCTAGAGGTGAAAGCTGGAGAAACAATTGCTTTTGTTGGGCCATCTGGTTCTGGAAAATCTACACTCCTTAACTTATTGATTGGATTTATCCAGCCGTCTTCAGGGAGGATTTTCTTGGATGATCAGCCTTTGGATGAATTGGATATGCGAAGTGTGCGTAATTATTTAGCCGTTGTTCCTCAAACCACTTTGTTGTTCTCCGCTTCGATCAAAGAGAACATCACTTATGGCTTGAAAAACGTATCAAAAGAACGTTTAGATGAAGTCATCGAAGCTGCGCAACTTTCTTCACTGATTGACCAGCTTCCTGATGGTCTGGATACCTTAGTAGGCGAACATGGCAACAAGCTGTCTGGTGGCCAAAAACAACGTATCTCTATTGCACGAGCATTGATACGTCAGCCGAAAATCATTTTGCTAGATGAAGCAACTTCAGCTTTAGATAACCAGTCAGAGAAAAAAATCCAGCAGGCCCTGAATTACCTGACAGAAACACCCACTACTTTTATTGTGGCTCATCGGCTTTCAACAATCAAAGAGGCAGATAAAATCGTCGTGATCGATGAAGGAAAAATCGTTGAGATGGGTACTTACGAAGAGCTGTTAGCTCAAGAGGGCTATTTTTACCGTTTGAAAAATGAATGACAAAAAAAGGAGAGACGACAAGAGTTTTGTCGTCTCTCCTTTTTCTGAATAAACGGTGTTCTCCTGCCAACTCCTCGGTCACAAATCACAATAGTCATCAAACATGAGAAGCTTTTTTTGAAATTGTTCCTTGTAACTCAGAGTTAAACGGTAGGCTCACGACCTCTTGGTAAATGGTGTTCAAGCGACAGTCTATCGGCAATAAGAAGCAATTTTGTCATCGCTCAAGGCTGAACAGCTCTTTCACAACCTCTGTTGTTTCATAAAATAGTTCTATTCGCTGTAAAGGTCGCGAACTGGCGTCATGATAATCCGGTTCAAGTCATTAATGATCGTACTGAACCCTTGTTCTTTTTGCATTAAATCATTGATTACTTCTTCTGATTGAATTTTTACAGCCATTTCTTGTGCTTTCATTGCATCTTCGTCGCTGAATTCTTGTCCGCTCATTTGTTTTTCTTGTAATTCGATTTGCATCGCTTGGAAGTCTTTGAATAGCTTGTGTGCTTCTTCGTTTGCTTGTACTTTCTCGTACGCTTCTTTCAACGCTTTGAATTCTGGTAATTCACGGATCTCACGTTCGATCTGATTTGCGCTATCGTAGATGTTTGACATGTTATGCCCTCTTTTCTTTTAGTAGTTACTCTCTATTGTAACATGGGGTTATTCGTTTTCAAAGGGTCTACTCTCCTTGATATTTCCGCCAGAGGTCTTTAGCCGCTTCACCAATTCCCTGAACGCCTTCTTTCACCATATCGCCGAAATTCTTCAATCCTTCTTTTGCTTGTTCACCGTATTGATTCAAGTTATCTTGCCAATTTCCAGACTCTCCATTAGAATTACCTGTGTTTCCAACTTGATCTGCTGCTACTACTTGCCCTCCTGTGGCATAGGCATCCGCTACACTAAATCCTGTTTTGGAAGTATAAGGAAGGATACCTTCTGCCGCTGATTTGAAGACTTTCCCGACAACATTTCCACTTGTCCCTTCCAAATAATGCAGCTTGCTGGATTCTTCATACCCCATCCATGTCGAAATCACTACGTCTGGCGTATACCCAATCATCCATTGGTCATTTGCTTTCGTGGCATCGAAATTAGTTTCTGTGGTTCCTGTTTTCCCTGCTATCGTATAACCTGCAGGATTCGCAGCAGCTGCTGTCCCATTTGAGAATGTACCAAGAAGCATGCTAGTCATTTCATCGGCTGTTTCCTTTGATATGACCTGTTTTGGCTTTTTGTTTGTATTATCGATGATCACCGCTCCAGTTGAATCAACGATTTTCGTGATGAGATGCGGCGTATACATCTGACCTTCATTGGCAAATGCACTGTAAGCACCCGCCATGATCATTGGAGATACTCCTTTTTCTAATCCGCCAAGAGCTAAGCCATAATACTTATCAGATTTTGCTAAAGGCAGGCCGAATTCTTCTGCTTTATCATATCCTTTTTGTAAACCGATCTCATGCAAAAGCCATACAGCAGGCAAGTTCAAACTTTGTGCAACAGCCTGATACATCGGTACTTCTCCTTGGTATGTCCCGTCAAAATTATGCGCATCGTAATAACTTTGCGGTTCATCTTTCAAGACACTAGAAGGCTTGTAGCCAGCTTCCAACGCTGGTGTATACACGCTTAATGGTTTGATCGTTGATCCTGGAGAACGGCGCATCTGTGTAGCAAAGCTGAATCCTCTAAAGACATGATCTCCTCTTCGTCCTACTAATGCTTGTACACCGCCTGTATTCGGATCTAAAGCTACTGAAGCAGATTGGACCATGGCACCATCTGAAGCATTTGCTGGGAATAATGCATTATTTTGATAAGTAGCTTCTAATTGCTTTTGGTAATCCTGATCTAAAGCTGTATAGATTTTATAGCCTTTATTCATGACATCTTCTTCATCAAGACCATACTCGTTAACTGCTTCATCGATCACTGCATCAAAATAATAAGGATAACGATAACCAGAATCTGAATTGTCGTATGTGTCATGAAGATAAGCACTGATGTCTGTCTGGCTTTCTGCTTGTTCTTGTTCTTTTGTGATTTTTCCGTTTTCTTCCATTACGCTTAATACTGTGTTTTTCCGATCATTCGCATTTGCTGGGTGATCAATCGGATTATAAATACCAGGACCTTTCAGCATTCCTGCCAAAGTAGCAGCCTCAGATAGCGTAACATTCGTTGCATCTACTCCAAAATACTTTCTGGAAGCGTCTTGGACACCCCATACCCCGTTGCCAAAATAGGCATTGTTAAGATACATGGTCAAGATTTCTTCTTTGCTGTACTTCTTTTCGATCTCGATTGCCAAAAATAATTCCTTCGCTTTTCGATCAAATGTTTGATCTAATGTCAGATAAGCATTTTTGGCAAGCTGCTGAGTGATCGTACTTCCTCCGCCCCCTGATGTTCCGCCAGACAAAACCATCCGAACAGCCGCACGGGCGATTCCTTTGATATCAAATCCGTGATGTTCGTAAAAATTCCTATCTTCTGTCGAGATCACCGCATCTTGGATATAGGGAGAAATCGCGTTTAATTCTACGTATGTCCCTTTTTGGGCGTACAGTGTGCCAGCTTCTTCATTTTTCTTGTCATAAATGACTGTCGATTGGCTTAATCCAGATTTTAACGTTTCGACATTTGCTTGTTTGGCTAAAATAAAAAGGTAGATACTTGTCACTAAGACACAGATCAAACCAATCAGCAAAATCAATTTGTTCACATGATATTTTTTCCAAATGCGCTTTCGCCATCGATGGAATTGTCCGAGATATGGTCTGATCCATCGCCAAAAACTGATCAAAGCAGCTTTTATCTTTCCTAAAATGCTTTGAAAATCCATTCGCTTCTTCTCCTGTCTATTCAATTCAATCGTCTTATTTTACCATAATGAAAGAGTGTTTTCTTCCTGCTTAAGTTGTAGTTCGATTTGTTTTTTTTCGCTAGTGCAAGTAGAGTAACATAAGAATGAACAGAAAAATGTAAGTTTTTTCTTAAATATGTTTTAAAAATGGTACAATTAGTCTGCAATTTTACCGAAAGGAGTACACTTGTGAAAATCACGATTACTTTACCTATGAACCACCCTGAAACAACGATTCGCGACTTGCTTGAAAAGGAATGGTTAGTTCCTAGAAAGGTTCGGCACTTTTTGCGTATACGTAAAAACGTTTGGATCAATCAACAACCTGCTTTGTTCCATCATGAAGTAAAAGGCAATGACCAGATCACATTGTTATTCGAAGAAACAGATTATAATTATCAAGAAGTCCAATTAGGAGATGCGAAGCACATCCGTGTTTTATATGAAGATGAACATTTGATTATAGTGGATAAGCCTGCAGGAATGAAGACTCATCCAAACGAACCAACAGAAAACAGTACCTTGCTCAATCACTTAGCTGCTTATCTCGATACGAAAAAACAACGACCTTATGTTGTCCACCGTTTGGACAAAGAAACAAGCGGCGCTGTTTTATTTGCAAAAAACCCATTTGTCTTGCCGATACTTGGAAGAATGTTGGAACAAAAAATGATCTATCGGAGATATCAAGCCATCGTATGGGGGAAAATCGCCAAAGATAGGACTATTACCAATAAAATCGGACGCGATCGCCATGATCGGAGAAAACGGGTCGTAGATGATAAAAATGGTCAGAACGCCTTGACACATGTCACTGTCGACAAAGTACTTTCTGGAAAAACACAAGTGTATTGTGTTTTGGAAACCGGTCGTACGCACCAGATCAGAGTTCACTTAGCTCATATAGGGCATCCAATCGTCGGAGACCCTCTTTACCAAAATAGACCAGCTGAACGGCTGATGCTCCATGCATTAGAACTGCACATGATTCATCCATTTACTCAAGAAAAAATAGTTGGTAAAGCTTTACCCGGATTGTGGAAATAGAAAGAAGATCGTAGTCCTATCATTATCTGCTGATAAGACTACGTTCTTTTTGTGTAACTTGTCTGCTTACTTTTGATGTTCGTGTTCTGCTAACAGCAAACTACCGATAATCCCACTTTCATTCGGCAGTCCCCAACGAACGATATATTCACTTACTTGAGGTGTTTCCATGTAGCCACCCATCAATTCAACAAATTGCTGACGAATTTTTTGAAGGAGATGATCCTGATTCATTACCCCGCCGCCTAAAATAATCTTTTCAGGTGCTAACGTCAACGTATAGTTGATCAGTGCTTGAGCAATATAGAAAGCTTGAATATCCCAAATCGGATGATCTTGTGGCAGATCTTGCCCTTTGATTCCTATACGTGCCTCAATAGACGGACCTGCTGCTAATCCTTCTAAACAGTCTTTATGATAAGGACAAGTGCCTTCATATTGATCATCTGGATGGCGTTTTACCCAAATATGTCCCATTTCAGGATGTGCGATTCCTGAAAAAATTTCCTCATTGATCACAACGCCTGCACCGATTCCTGTTCCCACGGTAAGGTAAATACAACTATTTTTTCCTTGTGCCGCCCCTTGCTTCAGCTCCCCGTATGCAGCCGCATTGACATCCGTCGTCCAAGCAACAGGAACATTGTAGCGTTTCCTGATTGTGCCGAGAAAATCAAATTGTGCCCATCCTTTTTTGGGAGTTGCCAAAACGTATCCGTAATTATCTTTTGTTTGGTCGATACCAATCGGGCCGAATGAGCCAATCCCGATTCCATTCAGTTCATAACGATCAAAAAATTCAAATACTTGATCCAATGTTTCTTCTGGTGTTGTGGTAGGAATACTTGTTTTTTCCAAAATCTCTCCATCTTCTGAAACCGCACACACAAATTTTGTTCCGCCTGCTTCTATTCCGCCATACATTTAGTTTTCCTCCTCGAATCCGATTGTCCGAATTTCATAAGGTTGGATTATCGGGACAACCGATTGCTGCGTTGGTTCTTCAAGCAGATTCAATATGACCGTTTTTCGATTGTCTTTAGTTATTTCTAATTTTTCTAAATGACTAGACATATTGAAACCTCTCACTACTACTTTATCACTAAACTTACTCCGTTTCAAAGCTGTAATTGCAAACGTTTCACTTTTTATCGTTAAATATTGTTGTTTTGATGCCAATGTTCCTTCATGATGTTTGATTTGTTGAGTGGAAAAAGGAATCTGTGCCGCGTATGCATGCAAATAAGTAGAGAATGTTTCTTCTGGTCCATGTAGTTCAACGCTGTAATTGAACTGATGCTTACCTAAACACTGTGCTTCTGGTGTTGGAAAATACCCCCAATCTCCTAGTTCTCCTACACAGCGAAGTAGCGTCACCGCGATTTGTCCATCTGCTGTTACTTCGTATTCATTCAAACCAAAGTTACCAACTGTTACACCGTTCTGTTCATCATGAATATTGACAAATGCTTGCTGATGTTGCGGATTCGTGGGATTTTCCCAGCTCCTAGATACATGGTTTGGGCGCTTTACTACTTCAAAAATACTATCTGCTTCGTGATGTTCCACATGTAACTTTGTAGGAAACAAGATACGCAATCGATGATCTTTCATTTGATTGTCAAGAGTCGTTTCAAAGTCGATTTTTTTACTATCTTTTCTGACTGTCATGATCGTTTCTATTTGAAGGATCCGTTTTTCTTTAGATCGTTCTGCTTTTCGATAACGAAATTCTACAACCATCCGTTGTTCTTTCTCTAAACGCTCGTCTGCAGAAACTGGGATCTCCATTTCCTGTAGAATACTTATTTTTGCTATTTCTGGTGTATCTACTAATACTTTTACTTCAGAGTCCTCTTGATTACTGGATAGGATTGGTTGATCATAGACAGGTTGCTTAAAGATATACTCGTTTCCTATATCACCGATATCTTCAAAAATATGCAGGTTATTCCATTTTCGTTTGTTTTTACGATCTTCCATTGTAATGGTACCGTTTTTTTTAATCGTCAAACGCAGGTGGGCGTTTTCGACGATTCGTCCACTCTGACGGATCATTGTTTCCTTTTCTTCTGCTTTCGCTTCCCCTTCTACAAGCGCGAATGTTTCCCAAGAAAAAGCTGGCATGTTTTTTATTGGTAAAGTTACCTTGATTGTCCTTGCCATATATGGCACACGGAAACGATCTTTCGGCAAATCATAACCAAATTGTACAGTTTCTTCAGATAAAATAGCTGGTATAGTGGCCCCGCTTTTTGTTTCTACGTGATACTTCCGTCTAGGCAACTGTTCTAACTCTTGATACAGATGTTCCGGTATTCCCTCAGCGAATCTTTTTCTTTCTAATTCGATGGTTATTTCTGCTTCGCCAGTTTTATCCATTCCTGCAGTATTTACAACGACAAATGGAAAGCTGTCTTTTGGAAATCCAGTTGTATCGATTGCTGTGGCCAGTTGTTCTAAAGAATCTTGTGCAAGATACTTTCCGACTTCATCTGCTTTTTCAAAACGAGGAATCATTTCCCGATGGACAGAATCGACTGAACAACCGCAAATACTGTCATGAGGATGATTTTGCATTAATGTCTTCCAAGCATAATCTAATTGATCGTGGGGATAAATCCCTGTAACTTCGTAAGCCATCGTCGCAAGTGGTTCTGTGATGTTTTCTAGCTGCCGTTGGACCTTGGTATTCCATTGTTTCAAATAAACGCGAGCAGATGCTGTATTGGCTAAAGTATACCAGCCATCCGTTTCTTGACTTGTCAATTCTCCTTCTACTGAACCTAAGTCTTCTGGCAACTCTTGTCGAACTGCTTCCAGATAGTCAGTAAAATTAGAATGGATGAACTCGTAATCTGGAAACAGCTCATTTGCGAGATGAATTGCTTTTGATATATCTTTTTGTACTGGTTGATGATCAACACCATTCATCATTAATAGATGATCAGTAGATGCATATTGTTCTGCATCTGCTAATTTCTGCTTCCAAAAGACACGAGCAGCTTCTTTTTCTACGGGAATCTCGTTCCCATTGCTATACCAATTGGCAAATAACAGACCAAAAATTTCTGTTTGATCAGGTCCTTTCCACCACATCTCTGAGTATTGAGAAGAATAGTTTTCTGCTTCCAGAACTTGATTGTCAAAGCCAATTGGTTTTACCCCACGGCCAAACGCCGCTGCTGAAATACCAGCTTGTTTCATTAATTGAGGCGTCTGTCCCATATTTCCAAATGTATCAGGAAAATAACCTAACATGACGGGGGTTCCCCATTTACGGCTTTCTTCCATACCAATCAGCATATTTCTCACGTTTGATTCCGAACTGATCAGAAAATCATCTTGCAAGATATAAAATGGTCCGATTCTCAATTTTCCTTCATTGATTGCTTGTTGGAGCGCCTGTCTTTTTTCTGGTCTTACTTGAAGATAGTCATCTAAAATAATCGTTTGCCCATCCAAATGAAAACTGTTGAAGGACGGATCAACTTCAAATAGCTCTAATAAATCGTCTATCAATTCAATCAACCGCATGTGATGCTGTTCGTAAGCCATGTACCATTCACGATCCCAGTGACTATGAGAAATGATATATACTTTCTTTTTCATTTACAGTACCTCCTATTTTTCTACTCGAATATCAAAGTAATCCATGACTAATTCGCAAAACATCATGTTTGCCCAAGAAAACCATTCTCTTGTATAATTTTCAGGATTGTTCACATCAAATCCTTCGTGCATAAGATGTGTTCCTGCATCAGTTGCTACAAGCAAATTCAATAGCCGTTCTTTTTCAGATTTATCTGGTGTTGTCATTCCTTCCATAGCTAGTGCAATTGGCCAAACATACTCTTTTGGCGTATGGGAAGAACCAATTCCTTTTGCATACTTTCCTTCATAAAAATATGGATTCTCTTTACTCAACAATGTTCTTCTTGTTTGAAGATAATCTTCCTCTTTTTCCGAACAGTAACCCAAATAAGGTGCCGCGATCAAATTGGGCACATTGCTGTCATCCATGACCGTCGCGTGCCCCATTCCATCTACTTCGTATGCATAAATCGTTTGCCCTTTTTGATTAACCGTCCGTCCGTGATTTTGGATACCTTCTTGAATCTCTTTCTTCAATATTTGTGCTTTCTGTACAATTTCTTTATCATCGAGTATCGTTTGGAAAATTTCTTCCACATAACCTAACACGACCACCGCAAACATATTGGATGGTACCAGATATCCGTAACGGCAAGCATCATCGCTAGGACGGAACCCAGACCATGTCATACCTGTAAAAGTTGTTTTGGCTCCTCGTCCGTCATTGATCAGCGTATCTTCTTTTCTTGTCGTATCTCGTATAAATGTATAAGGAGAGTGTTCATGATCCTGCTCTGTTTCGAACACGCCTAAGATTTTTTTGATCCCTTCAATAAAAGTTGGGTTGAATTGGTCCGTTTTTCCTGTATTTTTATAAAGAAGATAGGCCAACTGTATCGGGTAGCATAAAGAATCAATTTCATATTTTCTTTCCCAGATCCAATCGTTCATTTTTGTGTGATCTGTTTGGTGTCCCGCACCGTTCGCTTCTTCATTGAAGGCATTCGCATATGGATCGATGTTGATATAAAAAAATTGCTTTTTGACCAACCCACTAATCATGTCAGCTAGTTCCTCATCTTCTTTTGCAATCACTAAATAAGGACGAACTTGTGCAGTAGAATCTCGCAACCACATTGCAGGAATGTCTCCTGTCAATAAAAAAGTAGTACCGTCATTTTGCTTTTTGACTGTTGTCAATAATGTGTTGGCAAATGCTGCTGTAAAATTCGTTGCCCAGTCCGCATGGTTTTTCCCGCATTTTTGTGTGATATCATTCATAAATTTTTGTACTGACTTTGGTATATCTTTATAAACCATATAAATTTCCTCTTTTCATTTGATATATCTTTAAAGATTATACCTCTTGTGTCATTTTATGTCTACGCTTTCAAAAAAATAAATTTTTATTTACTTTTTCATCTATTATGGTATTGTTTAAATATGATATATCATTAAGAGGTGTTTATATGAATCAACCATTGTACCAGACAATATTTAATGATTTGCAAATGGCTATTTTAACTGGTGAATTACCTGTAGATAGCCAACTACCAACTGAAAAGGAACTTTCCCATACTTATAAAGTAAGCAGAATCACTTCAAAACGTGCATTGACTGAATTAGAGCAATTAGGGCTGATTTATCGCGTTCGTGGGAAAGGCAGTTTTGTTAAATCAGCTTCTCCGGAGCAGATGCTTCCTTCACCTACAAAAACACGGCGGATTCTGTTTCTTCTTCCATATGTCGCTGATTTGTCTGTTGGTGATTTTACCAAGGGATTGAATCCTGTGATGCAGGATAAACAGATGGATGTCATGATGACGACACATGATTTTTTACAAAATAAAACGGCAAAAGAACTCATCCATGAATTTGATGGATTGATTTATTATGCCTTTGATACAGAACAGCATCTTGACTTGCTTTTTGAGCTTTCATTAAAGGAATTCCCTGTTATCATATTGGATAAAAAAATCTATGAATTGCCTTTTCCTACCGTGCTTTCCGACAACTTCCAAGGTGGTGTGCTCGCTACTTCTCATTTGATCGAACAGGGACATTCAAAAATCGCTTATTTATTTGGTGCACAGACTCATCCACAATCCGTACGTCAGCGTTACCTTGGTTACCTTGAAGCATTAGACAAAGCTGGTTTGGCTTTCCACACTTCGCTGGATGACAAAAGCGCGACATTCGATGAATTGCTTTCTTATATCACTAAGTATGAAGTGACCGCTTTTGTTTGCGAAAACGATGTTGTTGCTATCCAGACGATGAATTTCTTGAGACAGCATGATTATCATGTTCCTGAAGATTTTTCAATCATCGGATTTGATGATATCCAAGCAGCCGCTCTTGTTGATCCACCGCTGACAACCATTGCACAAGATTTTGAACAGTTAGGCAAGCTTGCCGGAGAGGCTTTGATCACTTGGTTAGAGACAAACGAACGTCCTTCCGACAGCAAATTTCCAGTTTCATTTATCAAAAGACAATCAACAAAGGAGAAATAAAATGAATATCGGTCAAATAGATACTAGACATGGCACAGCTAATCAGCCAAATTTCTCTAACGGGAACTGCCAGCCTTACACTGGCGTTCCTTTTGGGATGAATTATTTTGCACCGCAAACGACCGATCAAAACGGCAGCTGGTGGTTTCATCCTGAGGATCGTGTTTTTCAAGGTTATCGACTTACCCACCAACCAAGTCCTTGGATGGGCGATTTTAGTCATATGCTGCTCACGCCAATCAATGGTAAATTACAGGAAAATACCCTTTTTCATGCTCAAAGTTCTTACCGCCCAGAAGAAAGTATATTTTGCCCGACTCATCTGTCGATCCGTCAATTGCGTTATGGCATCCGCTCTACATTGATACCCAGTATGTATGGCGGAATCTTATCTATTGATTACAGCAGAAATGATAGCGGTTTACTTTTATCCTTTCCGGGACGTCATCAGCTCTTTGTTATAGATCCTTACACAGTGGAAGGAAAAATCACACATTTTGCTGGTTCAGAAGATCCTGATTTTTCTTTTTATTTTATATTGAGATTTGAATATCCTTTAACAATTGATGAGTTAGCTGTTTCCAACAAAAATAGCGATTCGACCCCGTTGTATTTTGAACAGACAAAAAAACAAATCATCCGATTCGGGACATCTTTTATCAGCTCGGAACAAGCAGCTTATAACCTAGAACTAGAACAAAACCAAAGCAAAGAGACTTACCTTGCTAACAGCCAGAAACAATGGCAATCCTATTTTGATCGTATACAGCTCACACACCATGATCAACAACAATTGCGGACGTTTTATCATAACTTCTATCGAGTGTTTTTATTTCCGCAGACATTTTATGAAATGGATCCTAGTGGGCAAAAAATCCACTATGATACGACTAGTCGATCTGTGAAACCTGGTGTTCTCTATACAAATAATGGGTTTTGGGATACGTATAAAACGGTTTATCCTCTTTATTCTTTGATTGCTGTAGAAAAGTACGAAGAAATGCTGGAAGGTTTTTTGAATAGCTATAGAGAAAGTGGCTATTTGCCAAAATGGCTGTCTCCTGACGAACGTGGACTAATGCCTGGGACATTAATTGATGCAGTCATTGCAGATGCTGCTGTAAAAGATATTCGGCCAGACTTGATGCAGGAATTTCTAACAGCAATGAAGAAAGGCGCTACAGTTCAAAGTAATCATCCAAATTATGGACGACAAGGGACAGAGGATTACTTGACATACGGCTATGTTCCTAATCACTACCATGAATCGGTCAATCATACGCTAGACTATGCTTACAGCGACTTTTGTATTAGTCAAGTTGCCAAAGTACTAGCAGAGGACGAAACGGTGAAAAAATATCAGCAACGATCATTGAACTATCAAAATATTTTTGACTATGAGACAGGATGGATGCGTTCCAAAGATAAAAATGGCAAATTCAGAGAACCATTTTCTGCTCATCGTTGGGGACAAGATTATGCAGAAGGCAGTGCTTGGCAAAGCAGCTTTGCTGTTTATCATGATTTTGCAGGGTTGATCGAAAAATATGGCGGCAGTGAGAGATTCAAAGAAAAACTCATTGATTTGTGCAATCAATCTCCGACATTTGAAACAGGAGGATATGGTTTTGAGATTCATGAAATGAGCGAGATGGCTGCGATAGAATTTGGGCAGTTAGCTATCTCCAATCAGCCAAGTTTTCATTACCCATACTTGTTCAGCTATATTGGACAACCCGAAATGGCACAGCCATTGCTTAAACAATTGATGACTCAAACTTTCAACGATTCTTCAACGGGTTACCCTGGAGATGAGGACAACGGAAGTATGGCTGCTTGGTATATCTTCAATAGTCTGGGATTCTATCCTGTCACACCAGGAACCGGTGAATATGTTATCGGTATGCCTTTAATGGACAAGGCTGTTGTGCTTTTGTCAAATGGAAAGGAATTGACGATTGAAGCCACTCCTAATCGGCCGCAACAGCAATTTATCCATAAAATCAATCGGATGGACAAAGAATATACGAAATTATATTTTACCCATCAAGATTTGCTGAAAGGCGGCAAGATTTCTTACCAATTAGGTATCGTCCCTCATCCTAAGAAGTATCGATCAAAAGATTTGCCTTTTTCTTTATCAAACGATAACTAACAAAAGGTTGTGAAAAAGCTGTCCTGCATCAAGTAATAAGAACAGCCAAACAAAAATAGCTCCTCCTATTTTCGTTTGGTTGGGCTTATTACCGCAGATGCAAACTTTTGAACATTGATTCATTCCATACGCTTCTTTTTTTAGGATTCTCCTCTTTTTTCCCGATACTCCTTAGGGGATCTGCCGACAATCTTCTTGAATAATTTAGAGAAATACGTGGTATTGTTGTAGCCAATCTCACTTGCTATTTCATTGACGTTTTGATTACTGTGCAAAAGCAGCTGCTTTGCTTTTTCCATACGCAAATGGTTCAAATAAGCTGAAAAACTTTTTTTCGTTTCTTTTTTGAACAACTGCCCTAAATACATGACATTTAAATGCAAACTTTCTGACACTTCTTTGAGTGTAAGTGGTTCTTGATAATGCTGATGCAGGATTTCGATTACTTTTTCTACATTGCCACTGTATTTTTTCTGTCTCTGGTGCTTTTGGACGAACGACAGAAGAAGCTGATGGAGTTCTTGCACCGTTTTTGCCTGATGAATTTTTTCGATTCCTTGTAAATATTCCTCATCTTCTAGATCAATCAATTCCCGTTGAATCTCCATAAACAGTAAAAAGCTGGAGTACCGGATGTCTTCCGGCATCATGGCTGCTAACTGAAATTGCTCGAAAAAATCAGTGATCATTTTTTGGGCATCATCTAATCGTTTATTTTGCAACACACGTCTGAAACTTGAAAAATCGATGGTTTGCTCTTTTATTGTTGCTTGTATTGCGTAAAAAACATGCTCGTCTTTATCTCCATAAAATTGATGTAATTGTAGATTGTCTTTCGCTTGTTGAAATGTTTCAGGGATCTTGTCCAATGAATCTGTCTCTTCCCCGATACTGATCAGCCATTCCTGATCAGGGATGTTTTCTTGGACAAAACAGCAAAATCCATCAACTTCATCTGCCTCCAACAACAGCGTAATCAATATACGGTCTCCATAATTTCTTTGATAATAAAAGATTTGCTGGTGTTCTTTCAACCATGTATTGATAAGAGGATCATGAATTCTTGATAATTGGATCAATACTATTCTATGCTGTTTCTCACTGATTTGTCCTATTATTTCTTCTTCACTTGCTTCATCTAACTCTTCATTCAACCATTGACTGAATAATAGTTCCTGATAGATTTCTTGCTGATTTTTTTGTTCATTTTGCTGGTCTAACCGTGTTTTGATTTTCTTGAGGCTTTCAATCAATTCGAACTTATTCACGGGTTTCATCAAATAATTCACTGCGCCTAATTGCATGCCTTCTTTCAAATAATCAAATTCTTGGTACCCGGACAAAATCATAAATTCAAAATTATGATGTTCTTTTTGAGCCGCTTCAATAAATTCCAGTCCGTTTATTTCTGGCATCGTCACATCCGTTACCACTAGATCAATCCGCTGTTGCTCAAGGACAGATAGTCCTTCTTTGGCATTCTCCGCTGTTGCTACTATTTGGAACCCTAAACTTTTCCAATCAATTATCTTTTTTAACCCATTCAAAATCATGTATTCATCATCTACCAATAACACCTGGTACATGTTCACCCCTCCTTGAATGTAATAGAAACAGTCAGTCCACCTGTCTCATTATTCTCAAGCGACATGTAATAACTGCTGCCGAAGTTGGCACGTAAACGTTCATTCACGTTTTGCAGACCGATTGATTCGTGAAGTTCCACTTTGGGATGAGACAGTTTTTCTTCCACCTGTTTTAGCCGTTTTTCAGTCATCCCTCTTCCATTATCTTTGACGATGATTCTTACCCGCTTGTCTTCCTGTAAGACTTTGACACTTAGGGCATTATCAAATCGAGTAAAATCAATACCATGTTTAAAATAATTTTCAACTAATGGTTGAATCACAAATTTAGGTACTTCGATCTTTTCCAAATCAGGATCGATCATAAAATGATAGGCCACTCGATTAGGATAACGCATTTGATATAAATAGACATATTTTTCGCAAAAGTCCAGTTCTTCTTTCAAAGTGATCGTCTTCTCTTGATTTGTGTTGTTTCGGAGCAAGGCAGAAAAAGCATATACAACATCTGCTAATTCTTCGCTTCCTTCGCTGATTGCATACATTCGGATATATTCTAATGTATTGTATAAAAAATGCGGATTGATCTGTGCTTGAAGCGCCCGCATATGTGCATCTTGCTGTTTGATTTCTAGTTTGTAGATGTCTTCGACAAATTGATTGATGCTATCCAACATTTCGTTGATACCGATTGAAAGTTCCTTTAGTTCATATTCCGTTTTTGTTGTATCAATCCGGGTTTCTAAATTCCCTGCTGCTGTTTGCTCCATTGCCTGCATGACGATGGATATTTGCTGTGAATATCGTTTGAATGTTTTATAAAGAAAGATAAGCAATATACTGTCTAAAACAATGATACCGACAATCAGCGGGGCAAGGTTTTTTCCCGTTTCGATTTTTACGCTTTTTTTATCTAATACAGCTAATATTCGGTAATCATCCGACAGTTCTTGATGTTGGATAAAATTATTTTTTCTCAGATTAGCAATTGGCAATTGTGAATTTTTCTGAAGACTCTCTGAGATAATCGTTTCTTGTCTTCCAAACGTTTCTTTAGCTATTTTATTATCATGGAACGTATACAAGCGATTTGTCGTGCCAGAAATCATGTATAAAGAGAGTCCATTGAATGACGTTAGATTCTCTAAAATCGTATCTAGCTCTTTCTTTTGGAAACCGATAAAAATACTGCCTGACTCAGCTCCTCCTTGTGTGATAGGCAACTTGATATAAAAGGCGTCTAGTAATTTTGGCGTTCCTGCTTTTACTTCTCCGCCTTTGTTTTCTCTAGAGGATTCATAATACTCCGGTAGCTGATTCAGTACGATATATACCGCACTTAGTTCTTCATAATTTATATAAAGATCTTTGATTTGATTTGGGAAAGAAACTAATTCGTCGGTACTGTTTTGCTGCTCATATACATACATCAAATACTGATCTATGGGTTTTGTTAAGTAGGTAGTGACATTTTCGATTTTTTCGGAATCACCGACGAGTTGGTTTTTAATGATCCTACTCAAAGTTGTTTTGTCATTCAGCATTCTGCTTGTACTTTGAACGGCATCACTTGTCATGTTTTCTGCCTGCTTTTGGTTTTGATCCCACGTATGGACACTAAAAATAATAGTAGCAGTCATCGTTACACCAATCATGATAACCGCATATTTCCGCAACAGCCGATTCAGTAACGTTCCTTTTGAAAATAGAATCCGGATCCTATTCATAACTTTCCAACTGTTTATCTAACTCTTCACGCCACTGTTTCGTCGTCGTACCATTCCAAACCGTCAAAAGACCAATGACACCAAATAAGATCAATCCTTTGAATTGCCAAGTCACAGCTATAATTATACCGCTACCAATAATTGTTTTTAGAAAAGACGAAAAGCTGGAAAAAACCGAAATAAAACTCAGCTTTAGTAGATTAGGAACAGAGATCGTATATTCACTGTCTAAAATCATACTGTATTGATAAGTAGCAAATAGACAAAATAAGGCAAAAAGCAAAATAAAATCAATAGCTAAAAAAATGAGTCCTTTGATTTGAACAGATAGATATAGATTGTAGCTCAATAAAGCAGTACTAGATAAAAATAAACCAAATAGCAGATTTCCTCTTAAAAAATTTCTTTTATATATATTCCAGCCTCTTTTTAACGTGATTTCTTTATACTCGAATCCATATAAATAAAATAACTCATTGACTGTTTTCCATGCCGTACCTAATCCAAAGATGATTCCGCCGACAAACGTGTATATCCAGAAATATAAGGTTAGTTTTATAACGACCCAGATTCGGATAAACAACTCTTCCAAAACCTTCCCTAACATATCTTCTCCTCCAAACATTAAGTTTATACTTTCTCATTATACAAAAAGGTTGGGCAATCAGCACCATGGCCTGAGTATTAAAGGTTGTAAAAGAGCTGCCCTGCATCAAGTAATAAGAATAGCCGAACAAAAATAGCTCTCTACGTTTTTCGTTCGGTTGGGCTGATTGCCGCAGATGCAAGGTTTTGAACACCGTTTATTCGGAACAAGAGGTTGCGACACGTTTTTGTCACAACCTCTTTGTCTTTATTCATTATTGTTCTTGTCGAAACTCGTCATATTGTTTTTGCATTTCTTTCAATACCTTGTCATAACCAGCTTTATCTAAAGCTTCTTTTAATTTCGGCAATGTTTCATCTGGATCAACAGTTCCTGTATTCAATCCATCCAAATACTGGTTCATGACATTTGAAATATTACTTAATTCTGTTTTCACACTGTCCGTGTTGAAGCTGAATCCTAAAATCGGTGAAGTTTCTGCTTCAGCAATCGATTGGTCGCGTTTGGCAATCATGTCATCCGTAATGGACTCTTGTGTATATAGAATCTTGTTGTTTCCTGTATTCCAAGCAGACATATGTGTGTTTGGCTGATAACCATCTAGCAATTTGATTTTATCCTCTGAACCATCGACTTTTTCCCATGCTTCTCCTTCGATTCCCCAAACAAGTCCATTCAATAATTCTGGATCACTGTTAAGCAGCCCTAGAAGTTCTACTGATTTTTCTTTATTTTTTGAAGTATTGGATACGACAAAATTTGCCATTTGTGCTTGAGCTGTAGATTTCAATGGAACAGTAATTGCTTTTGAAACTAGTTCTTGTTTTGCTGCATTTGTCAAAATCGTATCGCCGTAATCATAGGGTCCTTGTGTTTCTCCACGCATCAGCCAAGTATTTCCTTCTAGTGGATAGTCCTTATTGCTCGTTGCAGCGTCACTTGGAATGAGTCCTTGTTTGTACCAGCTATGCATCGTACGCAACAGGCCGATATACGTTTCATTGTCGTATTGATTGATGATTTTTGAATCATCTCCATCCAGATCAATAGCAAATGGTAAAGTGTTCCCTAAAGGATAGTCAAAGTTTCCTTGGACTTTGAATCCTTGTCCAATGGCAAAAGCGGCCGTGTTTGGTTCTTTTTCATGGAATTCTTTCAAAACTTTTTCTGCATCAGCGTAAGATTGGATTCCATCAATTGAAAGATCATATTTATCTAGTAAAGCTTTGTTAAAAGTAAGTACTTGTTGAGCAAAGACATTTCCATTTACTGGAAAGGCATATAATTTCCCATTCACCAAATTTCCTTTGATATAAGCTTCATCTAAATCATTATACGCTTTTTCAGCGTACTTAGGCGCTAATTCAGTCAAATCAGCAAAGGCTCCTTTTTGAGCATTGGAAACATAGTTGTTCGCAAAGGCGATATCGTAATTTTCTCCGGAAGAAATGATGACGTTCATTTTCTTTTCGTAATCGCCCCAACCAATGTAATTGATATTGACTTTTGCACCGATCTCTTTTTCGATTCGTTTGTTTGCCACTTCCATCAATTGATCGAAATTATCCGGTTTATCGCCGATTTGATACATCTGCAAAGTGTCCGAATCACTAGCTTCTGCTTGCTCTTTAGAACCAGAACCTCCGCATGCCGCTAATGTACCTACCAATAATGCTGAAACACCTGTAAAGGCTAGTTTCTTCCATAACTTCATTTTTCTTCCTCCTAATTTTATGATTTATATTTTTTTATTCTTTTACTCCACCGATCGTTAGACCTTTGACAAAATGTTTCTGGAAAAATGGATAGCTGATCGCAATAGGCAACGTAGAGATAACTACGATCGCCATTCTGGCGGATTCTCCTGGAACTGAAGCTAGCCCACCTGTCAATTGGCTTCCTGCTCCTGAATTTTGCGTCAGATATTGAATATTACTTTGGATTTTCATCAAAAGATACTGTAGTGGAACTAGCTTATCATCTTGAATGTATAGTAAAGCATTGAACCAGTCATTCCAGTAACCCAATGCGGCAAATAAGCTGATTGTTGCGATACCAGGAACAGCTAACGGTAAAACGATTTGAACGAATATTCGAAGTTCGCTAGCTCCGTCGATCCGCGCCGATTCAATAATCGAATCAGAGACCGAACGTTTAAAGAATGTGCGCATCACAATAATATTGAAGGGGCTGACAGCCATTGGCAAGATCAATGCCCAAATCGTATCTTTTAACTGGAGAAGATTTGTCATAACAAGATAATTAGCTACCATACCGGGTGAGAACAACATCGTAATCAAACAAAAAACGGTAAAAAAACGACGGAATGGAAAATTTGACCGCGAAATCGCATAAGCATATAAAGAAGTAGCCGTGCTATTGATCAGTGTACCTAAAACAGTGACAAGCATAGTAACATAAAGCGCTTGGAAAATTTTATCCTGCATCTGGTCGAACAAATACGTATAACCAAATAGACTGAATTTTTCTGGCCAAAAACTGTACCCGTGCGTCGACAATACGGACTCATCGGTAACAGAGATGGCAATAACAAATATAAATGGCAAAATACAGGAAATAGCAAAGAGTGCAATCATTATATTAGAGAAAAAATTGGTCGTCTTATTGAAAGAACGGACTTGGACTCTCTCCACTTTCTTTTTTTTCATTTTTTTCCTCCTTAGAATAATGCAGAATCGCTATCAAAACGACGGGCGACCGTATTTGTGATCATCAATAAGACAAAACCAACAACTGATTGATAAAGTCCTGCAGCAGCCGTCATACCAAAATCTCCTGTGGATGTCAGCCCATTGTAGATATACGTATCCAAAACTTGAGTCACATCGTACAATGCACCGGAATTCCTAGGAATGTTATAAAACAGGCCAAAATCAGCTCGAAAAATGTTTCCTACGGCTAAAATCGTTAAAATCGTCATCAATGGAATCAGTTGTGGTATCGTCACATGTTTGATTTGCTGCCATTTGCTAGCTCCATCAACCATAGCAGCTTCATAATAAGTCGGATCGATTCCCATAACAGATGCAAAGTAAATGATGCTGTTATAACCAATCCCTTTCCATGTACCGATGAACACTAAGATAAATGGCCAATATTTCGGTTCATTATACCAATTGACAGCTTCTCCTCCGTGTCCAGTAATCCACTGGTTGAATATTCCTTTGTCGGGACTTAAAAAGGCGTAAACGAAGTAACTGATAATGACCCAAGATAGAAAATAAGGGAGCAAGGACATCGTTTGATAAACTTTAACAAGTCGTTTATTTCTCAACTCGCTCATAATGATTGCAAATACGACTGAAATGAGCAGATTTAAAAGGATAAATGTCACATTATATAAAATTGTATTTTTAGTGATGAGAAATGCTTGGTCCGAAGAAAATAAAAATTTGAAATTTTCCCAACCCACCCAAGGACTTTCCCTCAGGCTAGCCAGGAACCCATCTGCTGAAATATGAAAATTTTTGAATGCTACGACATTCGCCATTACAGGTATGTAAAAGAAAAAAATCATCCAAAGCATACCCGGTACAGCCATCAGGACAAGTGCTTTATAACGCCATAGATTCATAAAAAAATGATTGAACCCCTTTCGTTTTTTCATCTAAAAACCCCTTTCGATTCATTCCCAACGCAATTATAGCGCTTTCAATAATGAGAATAAATAAACAAAGTATAGGGAAAATGAAACAAAGTATAGGAGAGGTTGTGAAATCAGCGTTTTGTCCTGAGTATTAGAGAAAAGAACGGAAAAATAGTTTCTCATATTTTGCCGTTTTTTGAGCTAATACCGAGGGTCAGCTGATTGCACACCGTTTATCAGAGGTTGTGAAATCAGCGTTTTGTCCTGAATATTAGGGAGATCGTGACCTTACTATCTAACTCCGAGTCACAAGGAGCAATGGGGACTGTGACAAAAGTCTTGTCACAGTCCCTTATTCTGAACAAACAATGTTCCAGAAGTAGCTTCTACGGAAATAAGTCGAAATTTCACAAAAAGGCCATCCAAAAGTCAGACGGATAAGTCTACTTTTCAGATGGCGCTACAACTACGCTACTTATTCTTTTAACTGTCCATTCACTTATTTTTCTCTCACTTGTTCTAGCTCTTCTTTGGTCATGGGGCGATACTGCCCTTTATTCAAATCTTTAGGCAGCCAAAAATTCCCCATACGGATTCTTTTTAAATATAAGACTTCTTTTCCTACTGCTTTGACCATTCGCTTGACTTGGTGAAACTTCCCTTCATGCAAAATCAGTCGGATAATTGAAGTTTCTGACTCTTGATCTACTTGATCAATTTGGAGTTTTGCCGGCAATGTCTGCTCATCGCCATCAATAATTAATCCTTCTGCAAATAAACGGATATCTTCTTCTGTCATTATACCGCTAACCTCAGCTAGATATTCTTTCTCCACGTGTTTTTTTGGTGATAATAACTGATGAGCAAATATCCCATCATTCGTTAAAATCAGGAGGCCTTCCGTGTCTTTATCCAATCGGCCAACTGGAAAAAGATCTTCCCGATAATCTTGATCTTTCAACAAATCGATTACGGTTTGGTCATGATTATCCTGAGTAGCAGAAATGACTCCTGCAGGTTTATGCAAAATATAATAAAAATCTTTTTGATACGCAATGATTTCTCCTAAATAAGTAACCGTATCTTCAAACTCGTTTACTTGCGTTTTATCGCTTTTGACCACTTGCCCATTGACTTCAATCGTTCCTTTTTTGATCAATCCTTTGACTTCTTTGCGGCTACCAAGTCCCATATCTGCTAAAAATTTATCTAAACGCATGCGTTTCCCCCATTTCAAAAGAGCATTGATTCTGCTCTTCCCATTCACTTATTTTATTTTTAATTTGTGTCGTAAACGCGCTATTCCTGGTCCTAGTAGTCTTTCTGCCAAACGGATTTTCAAAGCTAAATAACCGTACACCAATGCCCCTATACCTGCTACTGCAAGAATCAATAATAGAGACTGGAATTTGCTATCTTCATTTAAGAAAGTCCCAAAAATTATCTTTGTGATCCACGAAGCAAAAAGCATAATCAAGGTAAGAATAAAGATCAGTAATGTCCTACGCCAGACAAAACTTGGTTTAAAGCGGGCTACTTCATGGATCCTCTTTAAGATTAAGGTACAAGACACAGCAAACCCGAGCATTGTCGCTAATAAAGGGCCATACACTTCAAATAAACGAATGGCTGGATATTGAAGAAGTAGTTTCACCAGAAACCCAACAACCAAATAACTGATTGCTGCCCTGTTTTCAAACATTCCTTGCAGCATGTTGGAAACTAGCATATATAACCCTAAGAAGAGTCCTACAAAACTTGCTTGGATCAGTACATTGCTTCCTAGAGAATCTGGTGTATAAAATAATGTGTTTAGCGGATAGGCGAGTAACATGACACCGAATGTCGCTGGAAACATAAAAAATGAAAACAGTTGTAAATTTCCGCTCGTCAATTTTGCCAGCCCTACTCGATCTTTCAACGTAACAGCTTCTGTAATCAACGGTAACCCGGTAGACGCGATCGATGTTGCCAATGCGATAACTACCATCGTCAACTTATCTGGATTGGCACTGAAAATCGAAAAAAGATCTAACAACTGTGCGTTGGAATATTCAGTGGATGCGGACATGATCCTCATAAAAGTGAATTGATCGACTAATTTGAAGATTGTTACCCCTGAACCAACGATAATAAACGGTATTGCTTCTTTAATGGTATCTAACAACAATTCCTTCGTTGCAATATTTACTTTGTTTTCGCTGTAGTGGATAAATGCAGATGTATACGCTTGATGTTTCTTCAAAAAATACAAAAGGACAAGGATACTTGCTAGCATACCGATAAATGCCGCGAAAGTTGATTGCGTGACCGCTGTCACATAATCGCCATTCATGACTTTCATGATGATGAATGTAGCCAATAGCATATAAAAAATACGTGCCACTTGTTCAACGATCTGCGACAGCGCATAAGGCATCATCTCTTGATTCCCTTGAAAATACCCTCGTATCACACTCATACAAGGAAAAACCAATACAGCGATACTCAAAGAGCGCATCGTTGGAATCAGTTTTTCTCCGCCACCAGAAGCATGAGCTAGCCAAGGAGAGGCGATGTACATGAACAAAGCGAACAACAGACCTAACCCGCCCATCATCTGTAATGCCCGGATGAATAATCGTCGTGAAGTGCCATATTCATTCAACGAATTATATCGCGCGGTTTGTTTTGCGATCGCCGCGGGTATTCCTGCTGTAGAGATCAGTAGAAACAATGCATATATATTGTACCCCATATTGAATAATCCATTGGCAGCCTTAGCATTTTCGCCCATCCAAGCATACCAAGGAATGATATAGACAGCTCCTAGCAACCTTGAAATGATATTACTGGCGGTCATCCAGGCAGAGCCTCGTGCCATTTTTTCTTGCGGTGATAATTGATCTAATGCTGGTTTTCTTTGATTATCCATCGGTCAGATTCCAACTTTCTACAAAACATTACTATCATTTTAATTGGTAAAACAGAAACTGGCAATCGATTTTATATAACTTTTATAAGAACGATTGTTTTTTTGAATTCGATTTCGTTTTTTTGGTAAAGTAAAGAAATATACAGCCTTTTATGGCTAACATTTATAGGAGATATCAATGACACAAGAAATAAAAAAACTACCCGTTATATTTTTAGGTCTTTTCTTTATCACAGTTGGATTGAATTGGTTCTTGCTCCCTCATGATATAGCTTCCGCCGGAGTGGGCGCAATCGGACATTTAGTTGAAACGGCCTTTTCTATCCAGCGCTCAGTTACTGTTTGGATCATCAACCTTATGATGCTGCTTCTAGCCGCTGTTCTATTAGGAAAATCAGTATTTTTTAAAACTGTAGCGGGAAGTCTGCTTTTTCCTGTTGTTTTAGAGATTGTTCCAAAAGTGGAAATGCTCTCCTCACATTTCTTTTCACTGATTTCAGGAAGTCTTTTGTTCAGTCTTGGGGTTTACACATTGTACACCGTTGGAGCCTCAAATGGCGGGATAACGATACCGCCGATTATTTTCCACAAATTTTTTCGGCTTCCAATGCCGCAAGGACTGTTACTTACGAATAGCCTTATCGTCTTTTTGAATTATTATGTATTTGGATGGTTAGAGACACTGTTCGTTCTCCTATCTATTACAGTCAGTTCATTGTTTATGAAAATACTCATCCGCTTGTCCCCTGTGTCAAGAAAATTTGAATAAAGCTGGATTTTGTCATAGCGGAATCAAACGATATATTGAAAAGAGTGTGCTATAATAAATCAAGAAATTGAATGAAGCGAGGGATCAATCAATGAGCTTCTCTTTAGAAGACATCCGTCATTTACTATTAAAAGAACATCTATTAAAAGAATTTGTTTCAACAAAAGGCTGGCATCTTGATGTACCAGAAAAAGCTGAATTTCTTCAGTTAAGTTATGATTCAAGAAAAGCTGATGCTTCTACTCTGTTTTTCTGTAAAGGAATGAATTTCAAAGAAGAATATTTGGATTCAGCGATCGAACAAGGTATCCAATATTACGTATCAGAGCAGCCATACGAAAATTCAGCAGTAGGAATCATTGTGACGGATATCCGTAAAGCAATGGCACTTCTTGCTATGGCCTTTTACGACTATCCACAAAATAAATTGAAAGTGATTGGATTCACTGGAACAAAAGGTAAAACAACTGCTGCGTACTTTACTAAAGCAATCTTGGATCACACAACGAATAAAAAAACTGCATTGCTTTCTACGATGAATACAACGCTAGATGGCAAAACGTATTTCAAATCCCATTTAACAACGCCTGAGTCATTAGATTTATATCGTATGATGGCAGAAGCAGTTGAAAATGGTATGACTCATCTAGTGATGGAAGTTTCTTCTCAAGCTTACAAAACACAACGTGTGTACGGGTTGACTTTAGATGTAGGAATCTTCTTGAATATCTCGCCTGACCATATCAGTCCGATCGAACATCCAACATTCGATGATTATTTCTATTGCAAGCGTCAATTGATCTTAAACTCAAAAACAGTTGTTTTGAATCACGAAAGTGACTATTTTGATTTGCTTAAAGAAACCGCCGATCTATTCCAGATCCCAACGATCACTTATGGCCGTTCGGAAGAAAGCAATTATCAAGTGATCTATTCAGACAAAGGTACCCACGGGTTTACTTTATCTTCTCGTCAAGATCACTTAGCTATCTGCGATACTGCTTATGATATTTTGCTGGCCGGAGGATTCAATCAAGAAAATGCAGCCAGTGCGATCATTGCCGCAGCACTAACCGGTGCTTCCAGTCAAGATGCACAAGCCGGATTAAAAGAAGCTCGTGTACCAGGTCGAATGGATCAATTGATCCAAACAAATGGGGCGCATGTCTATGTGGACTACGCACATAATTATCTAAGTTTGAAAACATTGCTGGAATTTGCCAAAAATGAACATCCAGATGGTCGTGTAATTGTTGTATTAGGCAGCCCAGGAAACAAAGCAATCTCCCGTCGACATGATTTTGGAAAAGTGCTATCAGAAACAGCTGACGTTGCCTTTTTGACGGCAGATGACCCAGCATTTGAAGATCCGCAAAAAATCGCGGAAGAAATCAATGAAGCAATTACTAATCCAGAATTGATCGTTCATTATGAAATGGACCGTCCTGAAGCGATTCGACGTGCTTTAGCAGAAAGTACTCCGCAGGATTCAGTCGTCATTGCGGGAAAAGGGGTTGATCCCTATCAAAAAATCAATGGTGTAGATGAACCTTATGAAGGGGATTATGCAATCGTGAAGCGGTTGATTGAAGAGTAATGTTATTTATGTTCTAGTGGACGGGACGCTATGAAAAGAAAACTTTTCATAGCGTCCCGTCTATGGAATTATCAAGAAAAGTTGCCGGAACTGCGTTAATTTTTATTGTTTCTTTATCATGCCTCTTAAAGATAGCGCTATCATTCGTTTTGCTTACTGGTTCTTCTATCGTTGCTTTTAGTTTGTTATTCCTGTTTTTTCAATAATATAAAGGTGGTTATTATGAAAAAAATTTTCAACTTAGCAAACGGTATCTTTTTTCTTTCTCTTTTTTCTGTCATTTTTCTAACTTTGAATTTGCAAAGTGGCAAAATGGGGGTCGTTATTTTTAGAAATCTCCATTTGCCAGTTGATGCATCGATTGTTGGATGGTTACTGCTACTTTTTTCTTACTTGATGAGTCGGAAGCATCAGACTAAGTTTTTCGCGCGCTTAGGCGGAAGGGTTGCTCTATTTTTTCTAGTCGTTTATCTGATATTCACATGTCTAGGTTTGTTTTAGTCGCTCGGTATTCTGCCTTGATACTTCGTTCGAATCATATTGACTATAATAAATAGAGGCTGGGACAGAAGCGTTTAATTCCAAGAAATAAGAAGGAATTCACGAAAATTACTTTTCAAATTTTTGTGAATTCCATCTTATTTCCGAAGGAGTTGCTTCTGATTCCGCCGTTTATACGTGTTTAGAGCGTGAGACAAAAGTGTTCTTTACTTTTGTCCCACGCTCTATTTTCTTAGAAATCAGTTAGCTGACTTTTCACTAGCTAATTCTGCTGCCTTTTCTCTTTCTTCATTCAATAATTTATTATCATAGAATTTAATAAATGGGAACCAGATAATGAATGCGATGATTGCACAAAAGACAGCTAGCACAGCCGCTTTCCAATCACCCCCACTGCCGACAAATGCGCCAATTCCAACTGGCGAAGGCCACGGCATCTGTGCAAGCATCGGTTTAACGATTTCCAGCCGAATGGCAAAATAAGCGAGTGTAGCAGAAGCCATCGGTGCTAAGAAAAACGGAACCGCTAAATAGGGATTGTAAACGATTGGCATCCCGAAAATAATTGGTTCGTTGATATTGAATAGTCCTGGTACAAGAGAGGCTTTTCCTAACACTTTCAGCTGATCAGATTTCGCGAGGAATGCAATAAAGATGATCAATCCTAAGGTCGCACCTGATCCACCAACGGTTACATAAGAATTGTTGAATTCTCCTGCCAACGGATAATTTGCGCCTTGTGCGTTAGCTGCCATATTAGCTAATACGATTGGGGTCAAGAAAGAAGTGATGATATTCGCTCCATGGATTCCTACGATCCACAATGCATGGATCAAGAAATAAATTACCATGACACCAAGCCACGTATTTGTCAGCTGCGTAACAAACCCAAATGGGATAGCAATCATTTTGAAGATATCCGTTCCTAGCGCAACTAATAATCCATTGATGATCATCACCACAAACGCAATGACAAATGTTGGGATCAGAGCAGTGAAAGAACGAGAAACTCCTGGCGGAACAACATCTGGCATTTTTATGACCCAATTTCTTTTGACACACATACAATACAATTCGACCGCAATAATCGACATAATAATAGCTGTAAAGATTCCTGAAGTTCCTAAACGTTCGACAAAAGAGCCCATCCGTATCCCATTTACTACAGTTTCTGTTTCATTGATAGAAGCAATCAAGCTGATTTTACCATCAGTCATGATCAATTCAGGGATACACATAAAGAATGCAAAAACAGATAGTAATGCCCCCGTGAGCGGATTGACGTTCAACTTTTGTTCATCTCGTTCAATTGACGTTAATTCATAAGCAAACACAATGGCAAAGTAAATAGATAAAATCCCCATCGTCATTGTATTGACGATCATGTACAAGTCACTAACTTTGAAAAAAGTTGCATTAAAAAATCCTTCTAAAAATGGGAACGGTAATGGCAAAATATTCAAAACCAAAAACATCGAACCTACAATCGTGAAAGGAATAGAAGCCATCCCCGCTGCCATGACAGCCCGAACGATTTTAAGTTGCGCAATTTTCCCCATAGGTCCCATCAGGTATTTCTGCAAAAAATCAAACATTAATTATTCTCCTTTCCTAAATACAACGCTTTTTCATATTGTTTTATACGGATATACTGCTGATCTTGATTGAGCGAAATTTTCTTTAAACGATACTGGATAAATACACTGACAAAAATACCGCTTACAATAAGAATGAAAACAAATAGCTGTCCTCTATTGTTATTTGCCATAAAAGGATACAAGAGTGTAAATCCTGAGGTGAACAACACTGGAATCAATAATATATTGCAGACACCCTGAAACAAAAAATACCGCTTTGTCCATGGAACATTTGTTTGGTGCTTTCGATAAAGCTTTACTTGTTCTCCTACTGCAGGCAAAATAGCTAAAAGTAGAACCATTGGTAAACTGCTTCCTAAACTTTTAGCTGATAGAAGCAGAATCATCCATTGCATGTTCATGAAAAAGAAAAAGGCAGTCAGATAGCGTACGAACAGATAACGATTGAAATACATGTTTTTCAAACTAAGTTGCTTTTTTTCTAATTCGTTTTTCTTTTTTACTGTATCCTGCACAATAAATCTTCCTTTCTATTTATTTTTTTGATACAAATAATTCATTTCCTGTGCAACTTCCAATAATGTCATCGTCGTCATCAGATGATCTTGTGCATGGACCATGATAATTTCCATTTCTATTTTTGTCCCACTAGCATATTCTTTCAGAAGTTGAGTTTGTGATTGATGCGCATGAAGAATCTCTTCATTTGCTTGTCGCAACTTCTCTTCTACTTCTTCAAACATCTCCTTACGCATCGAGCGAAATGCTTCATGTATCAGTGTTCGTGCATTTCCGCTATGAAAAATGATATCAAAAGACGTCACTTGTAGCGTTTCACTGTTTATTTTTTCAGCCACCTGTTATCCTCCTTATTCGATCAGTTTGATAAATTTACTGCTGAAATTCTCAAAAATAGGTTCAGCTAAGATTTCCTGTTGCACGTTTAGCTGGTCAACTAACCTAACGATTGCTTTGGTCACGACCGTAATTCCTTCATTTTCGATATAAGAAGGCGAAACTAGAAAAACAAAATGGATTCCTTGATACTGATTCCATTGCATCCCTGAAGGAATCAATGCAACGGCTACCTTTGTTTCGATTCCAACTGGAACAGCGGGATGTGGGACTGCCACTGTATCACTGAATATGATTTGTCCCATACTTTCACGTTGCTGGATCTGCTTTCGCATTTCTCTTATATATCCTTCTTCTTCATTTATGCTCAGCTTTTGCAACAAATCATGAAGAACTTCTTCTTTTTTTGGTTCGTACGTATAAGTCTTGAAAAATTTTTCAGACAGCTGCTCGGTGTAAATCTGCTTTTTTTGCTGTAGAGAAAATACTGGTATCGGTCGATCTGAGGAATGATAAGGTATGGATTCACCAATTACCTTTCGTATTTTATGAACATCATCTTCATTCAAAAAAATACTGACATGTAAAACTGGAATTTTAAAAAACATTGTCGAAAGATCAATAGAAGAAATAATCAGGTCGATTCCTTTTAAAGTTGTTTCATTGATCTCATAATAGCCTTTTACATTTACCACTGTAATATTCTTTCCAAATTCGCTGATCACACGATTCTTTAATAATTGAGCACTGCCATAACCTATTGCGCAGATGATCAACGCATGTAACTTATGCGTAGCTCTTTCTTTTTCCAAAGCCGGCATGTTGCTGAAATGTGTTTTTACTGCTTCAAAAACTTTGGGATTTTCTTTCTTTATCTCTTCAGTCAGAGGGTTCTCAATGCGAATGCCTCGGCTCAATCGAATCATCATTGGTGACAAATGATCAAGCAGTCCATTGAAAAGCTGGTGATCCTCTATTAATGAAAAACGAAATTCCTGAGACAATCGCTTCAAAACTTTCACTACTTCCTTTGATAGTTCCTGATCATTTTTATTTTCTCTATGATTTGACTTAGCCATAAGGTGTAAAGTCAAATAAGCAATTTCTTCTTGGGGAAACGATACATCCGCGATTACCTCAATACGTTGAACAATGCGTTGCGCCACTTGGTACTCTACTCGATCAGAAACTTCTTGTTCGATACCTAGTTCCTTGATTTCAAACCCTTCTCGTAGACGTTTGATTCCCAAAGCCAAGTGTAAGGACAAATTCTGTATGATAAAATCAGAAACTTTTAACTTAGCTTCTCTTGTTTCATCGAGAATGATGATCACTAGCTCTTCAAAACTGATGTCTGTGAAAAAGCGACTTTGTCCTAAATATTCTTTCAATGAATTTCCACAATGGTTCCCGAAAAAAGTATCCATGATAAAATGCCGTCGATTTCTTTCTTCCCCTTCGATCCATATCCCTTGACCATGCTTAGAAACAATTTTTAGTGAATAAGGAATCAACCGCTCTTTGATTGCTTGCATGTCCTTTGTCAAACTAGAACGACTGATATAAAGCTCTTCTGCCAAATCATCCATAAAAAGAATGGCATCTTCCAAAAGCAGTTGATTCAATATATACTTTTGTCGGTCTTCCGACTCACAAAATCCTTGAGGTTCTCTAGCATATCCCGGTACTATTTCTTGCCGACTCAAAAACAGATCAAATGTCAATCTCTGCAAGATGTGCAGTTGGTAGCCATAACCTGGTTTAGCAAGGATCTTACCTCCGTTTTCTTCTACTAACTCTTTGATCCGCTGCAAGTAATTACGGATTGTCCGATCAGATAATAACAATTCAGAAGCTAAACGTTGACTGGTGACATACTCCTTCCTGTGATCAATCAAATATCTCAACAGCAATTTTTCCTTCTGTTTCATTATCATCCACTCCTATTCCATCATATGTTCTCTTCGATCACCTCTGCTAACTTCTGGATGCCTGTAGGGATTGGGACATACGCTTGGAAAGGGATACTAACAACAGGCTTTCCAACAGATTCTCCTAATTTTTTGAATTTATCCAAAAACATCGTCGTTTGCGGGCTGATCAGAAATAAATCAAAATCACTATTCTTAATCATATTATCGCCTTCTGTAGCTGAAACTGCATCTACGAGTACCTCTTCTCCTTTTTGCTTAAACAAATCCGTTGTCTTTGAGGCCATCATCGATGATGACATTCCTGCGGCACAAATAATCAATGCTTTTTTCATAAATCAATCACTCCTTTTATTTTTATAAATCAAGCATAACTTGTAAGCGTTTTCTATTCAAAATATATATTTCCGTAGCATTACGGAAAAAATGTGTATCATATCTTGAATAATAATTTCTGGCACCGTGATATACTAGTGATAGAATTTTTTCAGGAGGGGATTTAGTGAGTATCACAGTGAATATTTTGTATACAAGTACAAATGGACAAGCCAGAAAATTTGCAGAAGAAATGGTCGAAAGAAACATTGTCAAAGCGATTCGCGCAGAAGAAGGAAACGAGAAATATGACTATTACTTTCCACTAGAAGATCCAGAATCTCTTTTACTGATCGACCGTTGGAAAGATGAAGAAGCAATCGAAAAGCATCACAAATCCGAAATGATGGCCCAAATAAACGAACTCCGTAAAAAGTATAAATTAAAAATGAAAGTCGAACGTTTCACTGATCTACCTTAAAACAATGAAGTTGTGACAGACATGGTCAGTTTCAAGAAACAAGAAGGAATTTACGAAAATTGCTACTCAAATTTTTGTAAAATTTGGGCTCATTTTTCGAAGAAGATACTTCTGGAACACCGTTTATTCGTAAAAACATACTAAGATTAGAGGGGAACATCATTGACGAATGATGTTCTCCTCTATTTTCTATTTTTAGATTATAGTGAAGAGTGAAAGAAAGTTCGAACAAAGCCTTGAGGACTACGAGTCCCTAT